>JAHEEU010000117.1 GCA_024640545.1 Geobacteraceae bacterium | reverse complement strand
GAAAAACAACGACGAGATCGAAGGCCGCGGCCGCAGCGCCAAGAAGCGCGAGGCCAAGGCCGTGGAGCAGCTGGCCCAGCGCCTGGCAGACCTGCCGGAGGCAGAACTCGCCACGCTGCCGAAGGACCCGGAGCTGTCCCGGGAAATCGCTTTGGTTCGCAGCACTTCCGGCCACAGCTCACGCAAACGCCAGATCAAGCACCTTGCCGGTCTGCTGCGCCGTGATAACGAGAAGCGCGAGAAAATTGCCGAAGCCCTCGACGGTCAGGCGCTCAGCCAGCGCCGGGAAACACTGGCTTTTCATCACCTGGAAGAGCTGCGCGACCGGCTCTGCAATGTCGCGACATTCGCAACGGCGCTGGCGGAAGTCCGTGCCGCCTATCCGCAGATAGACGACGGCAAGCTTGCCCGCTTGGCCGGCTCGGTGCACGAGCACGGCGACAAGCGGGCCGCCAGGGAAATTTTCAGGAGGTTGCGCCAGGCGGAAGAGGCCAGCGGGGCGTAACGAGAACGAGCACCCGGCTGTTCTGGTTGACAGGGGCGCACTCCGGCGACCGGAAACGGGCGTCCCGGGGCAAGGAGAGAGAACTCTAGGGGCTGTTCACGGTGTGGGCAGCCCCTTTTGCCTGAATTTCAGACGCCCGGCTTGGCGCTCTGCGAATTATCCAGCCCGACTCCAGAATGTTTCTGGTGATGAAGGCTGCAGTTGCCGGCACAGAGATACGCAGCAGGACCAGCAGCTTCGCGGAGAGCTCCTGATCCGTGGACTTAGTGTGCAAGCGGCCCTTGCGGTTGACATCGATGAGGGATGATATATGATCTATCTGGTCATATATAATGAAAGCTATGGCACTTCCATCCCGTTCTGAAGCTTACCTGACCTGAGGCATCCTTGACCCCCACTGAATTTTAAGGAGAATAGCCATGGGACGTAAATATATTGATTGTCGTGACTATCCGGGCGGTGTCAAATGCTCTGTCGCTCTGTCCGCTGATACTGTGGATGAGCTCCTTGAAGCCGTCATGCAGCACAGCACTACCGTGCATGGCGAAAAGGACACCGCGGAATTCAGACAGATGATCCGCAATGAGATCAAAGAAGGCTCACCACCGGCATAATCTAAAGATAGTGAGGCTGAGTGGGCCGCATTGCGGGCGCTTCGTCGCCGTCCCCCGAGAACCGGGTGCGCCACAACATCAACGGAACACGAACATCTCGCTTGTTGAGTCGTCTGTCCCCGTAAAAGCCGGGGACTTTTTATCGTTTAACAATCAAACCCTTCCGGCCTGGAATCCACCAATTGAGGGGAACCATTATCGCGCCCCTGGAAGCACTCCTACCGGCAAAGCATGCCTGCCTCGCGATCACACTCATGCCCTCTTCACCACCAGGTAGACGCCAACAACCGTCACGGCGATTGCGGTGACGGCGACCAGAGTCAAGGATTCTCCGAACAACAACCAGGCCTCGATACTGGCGACAGGCGGGACCAGATAGAAGTAGCTCGCCACTTTGGCCGTCTCCCCCTCTCGAATCATGTACATCAGCAACAGAATGGCCGAGACCGACAACCCGAACACCAGCCAGCCAAGCGCCAGGACCAGGCGGATATCCCACACCACCTCCTGCACTTCGAAGGTCCGGGTCAGAACCGCCATGAGCAAGGCAACGCTGATGTACTGCCAGACTGATCCGGCCAGCAAATTCGTCCCGGCCCCGAACCGCTTCTGATACAAGGTCCCGACAGATATCCCGGTCAAAGCCGCTATGGCGGCGAGGATTGCAGGCCAGGTCAGGACGACGCCCTCCATACGGCCGGTGCTTGACAAGACGCTGACCACCCCTGCGAGACCCAACCCAAGCCCAAGCCACTGCCTTGGCCGTAAGCGCTCGCCTAAGTAACACCAGCCCAGGCAAGCGGTCAGAACCGGCTGCACGCCGACTACAATTGCCGTAACTCCGGCAGGCATACCCCACTTGATTGCGGCAAAAACCCCGCCCAGGTAAGTGCCATGCACCAAAAAACCGGTGACCATCTGGTGTCCGGCTTGCCTGGCCGAAAGCCGTCTGGCGCGAAACAGCCCGCAGAGCAGCATAAAAACAACGACGGTCAGGGTCATGCGAATGAAAAGCAGGTAGAAAGGTTCGATGAAGGGCAAGGCGTACTTCGCCGCAATGAAGCCGGTACTCCATAAAAAGACAAAGATAAATGGAACTGAGTTGATTAAAATCCGGCGCTTTCCCGACATAGCCATTTCCGTTGTGTCACTACCCGTCATCCCGGCCCAATTCATGACGCCGTCAAAGACGGCAGCACAGCATATAGATGGTTCAGGTGATAAATCCAGAGATTCTTGGCCGGGGGTCAAGATCCATGGCTTGCGGACTGTGCAGAGGCGTGACAAACGTCAGGCCCTATACCGGCAATGGAATTGACTGGGCTCTCAACCAAAGGCTCTAAATCGTCAATGATGAGCCACAAGCTGATTATCCTCGAGGGGGGGGCAGGAAAAAACCCGCAGCCAGGGCATGAGGTGGCGACGGGCAAGGAGGTGCGAAAAAGCAACGGGCGGGACGACCGGCCTCTTTTGTGTAACGGTCGGGATGCTTAGGGGATACGAACCACCGCGTAGCCCGGCATCAGATAACCGAGCACCGCAACGAAGCCGTTGCCCGCCGGGTCGATTTCCGTGAGGATGGTCGACTTGTCAAGGCCCATCACCTTCACTGCGTAGAGGCAGCCCTCCCGTTTTACCCCATCCTTCTTCACCTGTCGCGGGGTCTCCTGGAATTCCGCCGCTTCGACCCACTCGGCATCACTGCAAGCCGCCTGGACAGCGGACCCGCCGCGCAACTCAGTACTGGAAAGGCTCCAGGCGCACCTGGGGCAGCAGGCTTTGGACGCCGGTCAGGTACTCGTCGACGCAACGGGCAACCTCGCGCCCTTCGCTGATCGCCCAGACCACCAGGCTCTGGCCGCGGCGACAGTCGCCGGCCGCAAAAACCCCCTCAACCGAGCTCATGCGCGTCCTGGGGTCGGTCTTGACATTGGATCGCAAGTCGGTTTCACAACCGCACTGTTTGAGCAGTTCCGAGCGCGGCCCGAGGAAACCCATGGCCAGGAGGACGAGATCGCATTTCCAGATCTGCTCGCTCCCGGCAATCTTCTCCGGGCGGCCGTTTTTCCAACCGACCCTGACGGTCTCGAGGGCTGAGATAGCTTTGTCGCTGCCGATGAAGCGGGTGGTCATGACCTCATAGTGGACATCACCGCCCAGGACCTGCATCTCTTCGACCGAGCTGCTGACCCGCATGATGCGTGGCCACTGCGGCCAGGGGTTGTCTTCACTGCGGCCCTCCGGCGGTTGTTCGAGCAGTTCGAAGTTGACCACCCTGGTCGCGCCTTGGCGCATCGCTGTGCCGATGCAGTCCGAACCTGTGTCGCCCCCGCCGATTACGATGACTTTTTTACCCTTGGCGCTGATCGCTTGCCGGTTGGGGTGCAGCGCAGCGATGTCTGCGTCTCCCCAGTTGGCGCGGTTCTGCTGGGGCAAAAATTCCATGGCAAAGTGGATGCCTTCCAGATGGCGCCCCTCGACAGGGAGGTCGCGAGGTTCTTCAGCGCCAGTGGCAATGACGACTGCGTCAAAGGACGCCTTGAGTTCAGCAAACGTCACGTTCCTGCCCACTTCACAGGAGTACCGGAAGTCGATCCCTTCGGCAACAAGGAGGTCGACGCGGCGCTGCACTTTTTCCTTGCGCAGCTTGTAGTGAGGAATGCCGTACATCAGTAAACCGCCGGCACGGTCGGTTTTTTCGAAGACGGTCACCTTGTGACCGGCACGGTTGAGTTGTTGGGCACAGGCCAGGCCGGCGGGGCCGCCCCCGATTACGGCAACGGTCTTGCCGCTGCGCCGCTCCGGGGGATTTGGGACGATCCAGCCTTCCTCAAAGCCCTTGTCGATGATCGAAACCTCGTGCAGCTTGATCGTTACCGCCGGCTCGTTGATGCCGAGGACGCACGAGGTCTCGCACGGCGCCGGGCACACCCGTCCGGTAAACTCGGGGAAGTTGTTGGTGGCGTGCAGCGCCTGCAGGGCCTGCTTCCACTTGCCGCGGTACACCAGATCGTTCCATTCCGGGATCAGGTTTCCCAGCGGGCAGCCGGTCATGCAGAAAGGGACGCCGCAATCCATGCAGCGGGAGGCCTGGGTCTTGACCTTCTCCTCGCCGGGATAGTTATAGTGTTCATCATGATGTTGCAGGCGCGCGCTGACCGGTTGCAAGGTCCTGTCGCGCCGGCCATGTTTAATAAATCCGCGTGGATCACCCATGGGCAACCTCCTTCTCCTTCAAAACCTTGGTCGCGCGTTCGGTCAGCACCCGGCGGTATTCGCGGGGGTATACCCGGACGAAACGCGCCAGGGAAGCTTTCCAGCTTGCGAGGACCTCAGCCGCGCGGGGCGAGCCGGTCAGTTCGTGGTGACGGGTGATGATCTCCCTTAACCACTGGGCGTCGTCGTCTTCGGCGGCCATCTGCTCGAGATCGATCAGCGCCTGGTTGCAGCGACGACGGAAGCGATTGTCCTCGTCCAGGACATAAGCGAAACCTCCGGACATGCCGGCGGCAAAATTGCGCCCGGTGCGTCCCAGGCAGACCATGCGACCGCCGGTCATGTATTCACAGCCGTGGTCACCGGTGCCTTCGACGACCGCAGTGACCCCGGAATTGCGCACGCAGAAGCGTTCGCCGGCCTTGCCTGCGAAGAACACCTCGCCGCCGGTGGCCCCGTAGAGGACGGTGTTGCCGACGATCGAATTCTCGTGCCAGGGGAAGGTGGCCTTGGGGTCGGGGCGGATGATGATGCGTCCGCCGGCCATCCCCTTGCCGACATAGTCGTTGGCTTCGCCGATCAGGCGCAGCTCGATGCCGGGGGAAAGAAAGGCACCGAAGCTCTGACCGGCAATACCGGTCAGGTTGACGGTGATTGTCCCTTCCGCCAGTCCTTCGCGGCCATGGAGCATGGCCACCTGACCGGACAGCATGGTGCCAAAGGTCCGGTTGGAATTGCGGATTGGCAGTTCGATCGACACCTTCTCCTTGCGTTCCAAAGCCGGCGCAGCAAGCTCGATCAGGCGGTTGTCAAGCTGTTTTTCCAAGCCATGCTCCTGGCCGTGAATCCGCCTGGTGGCGATTTCGGCGCCGACCTTGGGCTTGGCCAGGATGCGCGAAAAATCCAGGCCCTGGTTTTTCCAGTGTTTGATTGCGGCGTCCATCTCCAGGAACTGCGTCTGGCCGATCAGCTCGTCCAGGCTACGCACCCCCAGCTCCGCCAGCAGTTCACGAACTTCCTCGGCAAGGAATGTGAAGTAATTGATAACGTGCTCGGGCTTCCCGGCGAATTTGCCGCGCAGGGCTTCATCCTGAGTGGCGACCCCAACCGGGCAGGTGTTGAGGTGGCACTTGCGCATCATGATGCAGCCGACGGTCACCAGGGCGACAGTGGCAAAGGCAAATTCTTCGGCGCCGAGCAGGGCCGCAATGACGACGTCGCGGCCGGTGCGCAGCTGGCCGTCGGTCTGCACGATGATGCGGCCGCGCAGATCGTTGAGAACCAGCGTCTGCTGGGTCTCCGCCAGGCCGATCTCCCAGGGGATGCCGGCATGCTTGATCGAAGAGGTTGGCGAGGCGCCGGTTCCGCCATCATGACCGGCGATAATGACGCGCTCGGCGTGTCCCTTGCTGACCCCGGCGGCGACAGTGCCGACGCCGACTTCGCTGACCAGTTTGACGGTGATATCGGCCTTGGGATTGCAGTTTTTCAGGTCGAAGATCAGCTGGGCCAGATCTTCGATCGAGTAGATGTCGTGATGAGGCGGCGGCGAGATCAAGGTCACCCCGGGGACGCTGTAGCGCAGTTCGCCGATGTATTCGCTGACCTTGTGGCCAGGCAGCTGCCCCCCCTCGCCGGGCTTGGCGCCCTGAGCGATCTTGATCTGCAGCTCGTCGGCATTGACCAGATAGTGCGGCGTGACGCCGAAGCGACCCGAGGCCACCTGCTTGATAGCGCTGCGGCGCAGGTCGCCGTTGGCATCTGGGGTATAGCGGCGCGGGTCCTCGCCTCCCTCCCCGGTATTTGACTTGCCGCCAATCCGGTTCATAGCGATAGCCAGGGTTTCGTGTGCCTCGGTGGAAATCGAGCCCAGACTCATGGCGCCGGTGCAGAAGCGTTTGACGATGGCGCTGGCCGGCTCGACTTCTTCAAGGGGGATGGCCGGGTTGAGGTTCTTGAACTTGAACAGCCCGCGCAGCGTATACATTTGCTCGCTCTGATTGTCGACCAGGCCAGAAAAGCGCCGGTAGTCATCACGGTTTCCGGAGCGCACGGCGTGCTGCAGCAGGGCGATAACCTCCGGGTTCATGAGATGCGCTTCCCCCTCACGCCGCCAGGAGTATTCGGAGCCGCGGTCCAATTCGCGGTTGGGATCGACCTCTACGGCGTAGGCTTTGTGGTGGCGCATCAGGCTTTCGGTAGCGATCTCTTTCAGACCAGCCCCGCCGATGCGACTGGCGGTGCCGGGGAAATATTTGGCGACAAACTCCTGGTTCAGGCCAACGGCCTCGAAGATCTGAGCGCTGCAGTAGCTCTGCAGGGTGCTGATCCCCATCTTGGAAAACACCTTGAGCAGACCCTTGCCAATCGCCTTGATGAAGTTCTTGGTGTACTGGTAGACGATATCGGTCTCTTCGTCAGCCTGGTTGTTGCCGTCCTGACCGGCAAGCAGGCCCTGGTTGACCATATCCTGCAAGGTCTCGAAGGCGAGATAGGGATTGATTGCCGCGGCACCGTAGCCGACCAGCAGGGCAAAGTGGTGGACTTCACGCGCTTCGCCGGTTTCAACGATGAGTGAACACTGGCTGCGCTTGGCGGCCCGGATCAGGTGATGATGGATTCCGGAGAGGGCCAGCAGGGCCGGGATGGGAGCTTTCTCGGCACAGACACCCCGATCCGACAGGACCAGAATGGTCCGGCCGGCATCGGCAGCCGCCTCGGCCTCGACAAACAGCTCCTCCAGACGTTTTTCCATGGCCTCGGGGCCTTGGCCGGCGTCGAAGAGGGTGCTCAACGTGGTGCCGCGGAAACCGTTAATGTCACTGTGCCGCAGCTGCTCCAGCACATCGTTGGTGATCACCGGGTGGTCGATTTCCAGCATCTGGCAGTGTTCCGGGCCAGGCATGAGAATGTTGCGCGCCGGGCCCAGGTACTGGGTCAGGCTCATGACGATCTCTTCACGCAGGGGGTCGATCGGCGGATTGGTGATCTGGGCGAAGAGTTGGGCAAAGTACCAGTAGAGAAGTTTGCTCTGCCTGGACAGGACTGCAACGGGAGTATCGGTTCCCATTGACCCGACCGGTTCCTGGCCGTTGACGGCCATTGGCGCCATGACCACCCGCATCTCTTCCAGGGTGTAACCGAAGCTCCCCTGCGTACGCCGCAATTCACCGAGGCTGGGCACCCGCTTGGTGGCCGGTGCCGGCAGGTCGTCAAGCCGGATCAGATATTCGCTCACCCAGGAGGCATAGGGCTGGGCTGCAGCGAGCTCACCTTTGATCTGGTGGTCTTCCTTGAACTCGCCGGTTTCCACATCGACCAGAATCATCTTGCCGGGGGCCAGGCGCTCCTTGCGAAGGACCTTCTCGGGTGCTATGTCGAGCACCCCGGCTTCCGAGGCGTAAACGATCTCATCGTCGCTGGTGATCCAGTAGCGGGCCGGCCGCAGGCCGTTCCGGTCGAGGATTGCGGCGACCTGGCGGCCATCACAGGCCACGATGTTGGCAGGGCCGTCCCATGGTTCCATCATCGTGGCATGGTATTCGAAGAACCCTTTGACCTCGGGCCGCAGGTGGGCTTTTGAGGCCCAGGCCTCGGGGACCATCATCGCCAGCGAGTGAACCAGCTCCCGACCGGTAACGACGAGAAGTTCGAGGGCGTTGTCGAAACAGGCCGTGTCAGAGCTGCCTTCGATGATGACCGGGTCCAGGTCGGTGACCGCGTCAGCCAGTTCGAGGTGTGCGAACAGGGCGGTCCGGGCGCGCATACGGTTGATATTGCCGCGCAAGGTATTGATCTCGCCGTTGTGAGCCACATAGCGGAAAGGTTGGGCCAGGTCCCAGGTGGGGAAGGTGTTGGTGCTGTAGCGCTGATGGACAAAGGCTATCGCGCTGATGAGGCGCTCATCGTCCAGTTCCGGGTAAAAGGTATTCAACTGCTCGGAGAGCAGCATGCCCTTATAGAGGATGGTGCGGCTGGAAAGTGAGCAGACATAGAACAGTTCCCGGCCAGCAAGCCTGCCGTTGCGGACGGCATTTTCGGTGCGTTTGCGAGCCAGATAGAGCATCAGGTCGAATTTGTGGGTCTCGACGTCGCCCCGACCGACGAAGACCTGCATGACCCATGGCTCTACGGAGCGGGCGTTGCGGCCGATGGTGCTGCTGTCCGTTTTGATGTCGCGCCAGCCGAGAACACGGCAGCCGACGCCGGCCAGCTCTCGCTCCAGAACGGCGATACACGCTTCACGACAAGCACTGTCCTGGGGGAAGAACACAATGCCTGCGCCGAATTCACCGGCCGCCGGCAGTTCGAAGTCGCAGGTATCGCGGTAGTATGCATCAGGCATCTGGATCATCAACCCTGCGCCGTCGCCGTCCAGAGGGTCAGCACCCACGGCCCCTCGATGAGTCAGGTTGCAGAGGATTTCGATGCCACGCTTGACGATGCTGTGACTTTTTCGCCCTTTGATGTTGGCGATAAAACCGACACCGCAATTGTCGTGTTCGTTGGCCGGATCGTAAAGGCCCTGAGCGGGTGGTTTGCCAATATGGTTTGTCATGGTTGATCCTTGGTCGTTGGGGAGCGGAAGCCGATCACGCACGGGACATCCACTGGCACGCGGGTTTTTAGCAAATTGTTCAGGCGACAGCGATAAGGATGTCCAGCAGAGATCTTGATGTGGTCAACATTTGAAGCAAGCTACTTGTGCCGACACCGTCGGCTGGTAATTTGTCCAGCATCAGCATTTTTCCTGCGCACATTCCGTTGTTCGTGGAACGCCTCTAACAACACGTTACAATACACGTGATTAAAAACCAGGTAAAGATTTTCGTCTCCTCTATCGCCTGATATTGTTCCGGGTCACCCAGTTTTAGACGTCAGATAATTTTC
>JAHEEU010000007.1 GCA_024640545.1 Geobacteraceae bacterium | reverse complement strand
TGAAAATCGACTTTGATTTTTCGCGTCCCGCGTCCCTCGTCCCGCGCTCTTCCTGCAGTACCAAGGGACAGTCCCCATGCGGGGACAGTCCCTATCGGGGGCAGTCCCTGTGCAGGCCCTAGAGGATCTCGTCACGGCTCTCCTTGGAGCGCCGGAAGAATTCGTAGAGACGCTCATTAGAACCCAGGGCAACATCCTCCTTGAGCTCGGCAAAGAAGGTTTCGAACTGCCCCATCATTTCGATCAACGCCTCGCGGTTGGTCAGGGCAATATCCCGCCACATGGTCGGGTCCGAGGAAGCGATACGGGTAAAATCGCGAAACCCGCCGGCCGAGTAGGCGAGGATGTTCTCATCGTAGCGATCGTAGGCACCGACAGCGTTGACCAGGGCATAGGCCACCATGTGCGGCAGATGGCTGATCGCCGCGAGGACCCGGTCGTGCTTGTCGACATCCATGACCACGACCTGGCTGCCGACGACCTGCCACATGCGGCGCACCTGTTCCAGAGCCGCCGCGGAAGTCCGCGCCGTGGGCGTCAGGATGCAGCGCCGGTCGCAATAGAGCGAGGCGAAAGCCGCCTCCGCCCCGCTGTTCTCGGTGCCGGCGATCGGATGCCCGGGGACGAACTGGACGTCATCGCGCAGGTGCGGTTCGATGGCGTCGATCACCGCCTGCTTGACGCTGCCGCCATCGGTGAGGATCGCCCCGGCCTTGAGATGCGGCATGGCCTGCGCGGCCACGCCGCCCAGCGACAGCACCGGGGTGGCCAGGAAGATCACGTCGGCGTCGGCGACACCTTCAGCCAGGTCCCGGGTGAAGCTGTCCACCACGCCCAGCCGTTTTGCCGTTTCCAGGTTCGGCAGGCCGCGGCCGATGCCGACCACGTGGCCCACCGCACCGGCCTCTTTCAGGGCCAGGGCCAGGGAGCCGCCGATCAGGCCGACCCCGACCACCGCCAGTTTGTCGATATAGAAATCCGTCATGGTCTCCAGGCTCATTAAATGGTTTTACGCGTCTCTCGTCCCCCGTCCCGTTTTCTACCTGGCCCTCGGATAGGCTCCGAGAACCTTGAGGAACTGGCAATGGGAACGCAGCTCCTCGACCGCTTCGGCGATGTTCTTATCCTGGACATGCCCGACCATGTCGAGGAAGAAGATATATTCCCAGGCCTTGCCCTTGGTCGGCCGGCTCTCGATCTTGGCCAGGTTGATATTGCGTTTGCTGAAGGGCTCCAGCATATGATAGAGGATGCCGGCCTGGTCCTTGACGCTGAACATGATCGACGTCTTGTCATTGCCGCTCGGACCCTGCATTTCCCTGCCGATGATCAGGAAGCGCGTGAAGTTGTTGGGGTTGTCCTCGATTTTGTGCTTGACCACCCGCAGGCCGTACAGCGAGGCGGCCGATTCACTGGCAATCGCGGCGACGCTGGCATCTTCCGCCGCCTGCTGGGCGGCGGATGCGGTACTCGCGGCATCGACCAGCGGAATGTCGGGCAGGTTCTCCTCCAGCCAGCCACGGCATTGGCCGATCGCCTGGGGGTGGGAGATGACCTTGCGGATGTCGGCCACCTGCCCGGAGAGATTCAGCAGGTCATGGGAAATCGGTAGAAGGATCTCGGCAATCACCTTGAGGTCCGACGACATGAACATGTCGAGGGTGTGGGAGACCACCCCTTCGTTGGAATTTTCCACCGGGACCACACCGTAACTGGCCCGGCCGCGGCTGACTTCATCGAAGATCGACGAGATGCTTTTCAGGGGGACGAGCTGGGCGGAGAGGCCGAACTGCTGCATGGCGGCCACGTGGGTATAGGTCGCCTGGGGCCCGAGAAAAGCCACCTTGAGAGGCTGCTCAAGGGACAACGACGCCGAGATGATTTCCCGGAAAACGCGCCTGATCCCATCGTCAGGAAAGGGGCCGCTGTTCCTGGCGGTCAGGCGGTCGAAAATGGCCTTCTCGCGGCTCGGCACATAGTATTCGCCACGACTCTCCTGCTTGGCTTTGCCGACCGCAACCACGACTTCGGCACGGCGGTTGAGCATGTCGAGAATCTGGTCATCGAGAGCATCGATCTGCTGGCGCAGCTGCTGCAGGTGATTTTCGTCCACGGGGCTGTCCTTTCCGGCAATTTTGAAAGTGTGAATTTATCCCATGAGTCGTGAAAAAGCAAGCGGCCGCCCCCGTCAACATCCCTTGACCGGCAACCGCCGACCGGCTAAACTCGCAACTCGGATTTTACAGCCCATGTGCCATGGCTTCCGAACAGCAGGACCTCGGGCCAAAAGCCATCAGGACCCATAAGGATTATCAGGTTGAATTCAGCCGGTCCCAAGCGTGCATTGAAGCCTGTGGCAAGTTTTCGGTAGTTTACCAGACGTCTAGAACTGTCCAACTGAAGGAGTCAAACATGACCGTCGCCATCAAGGTCCGCAGTGCTATTGAACGCTCTTCCTGGATTCGCCGCATGTTCGAGGAAGGCGCCGCCCTGATCGCCGAATACGGCGCAGAAAATGTCTTCGACTTCACTCTCGGCAATCCCTCCATGGAGCCGCCGAAGGCTTTTCATCGAGAATTGCTGCGCATCGCCGAGCATCCTTACACCGGCATGCATCGCTACATGAACAATGCCGGGTACGAAGAGACCCGGGCCGCCATAGCCGGAAGGATTGCCGCACACTCGGGGCTGCCGGTCAAATCGAGCCACGTGGTCATGACCTGCGGCGCCGGCGGGGCCCTCAATGTCTCCCTGAAGACAATGCTCAATCCCGGCGAGGAAGTTATTATCCTGACGCCGTTTTTCGTCGAGTACAAATTCTACGTCGACAATCACGGCGGCGTCACCACCGAAGTCTGGACCGACCCGGAGACCTTCCAGCCGGACATCGATGCCATTGCCGCCACGATCAACGACAACACCCGGGCCCTGATCATCAATTCGCCGAACAACCCGACCGGCGCCGTCTACAGTGCCGAGACCCTCGCCGCGCTGGGGCATATGCTGGAGCGCAAGCAGGCGGAACTCGGCCGGAGCATCTACGTGATCTCCGACGAACCCTACGCGCGTCTGGCCTTTGACGGCAACAGCGTGCCGCCGGTGTTCAAGTACATCCGCAACGCCATCCTGGTGACCTCCCACTCCAAGGACCTCGCCTTGCCGGGCGAGCGCATCGGCTACCTGGCCGCCAACCCGGCCATGGACGACGCCAAGCTGTTCATGGAAGGAGCCATCTTCTGCAACCGGGTGCTCGGCTTCGTCAACGCTCCGGCTTTGATGCAGCGCCTGGTGGCCGTCCTGCAGGGCGAGAGTGTCGATGTCGGCGAGTACCAGACGAAACGCGACATTCTCTACAAACACCTCACCAGGCTCGGGTTCTCCATGGTCAAACCGGGCGGCGGCTTTTACCTCTTCCCGAAATCACCATTGGCCGATGACGTCGAATTCGTACGCCAGGCGCAAAAACACAACATCCTGCTCGTTCCGGGTGCCGGCTTCGGCGCCCCCGGTTATTTCCGGATCGCCTATTGCGTGGAGACAGGAATCATCGAGCGCAGCCTGCCGGCCTGGGAGAAGCTGGCCAAGGATGTCGGGCTGTAAGCTGTAAGCTGGAGGCTGGAGGCTGGAGGCTGGGGACTGGCTCCGAAGGTGCCTGTCCCCGGTGTCGAGACTGCATCGCAGGACACGGGGACAGAGGTCAATTCTGTCCCCGTTTTTTTTGATGCTGCGATGCTGCAGGTCAGCCGAGCGCCAGCGCCGCGTAGATGCGCGCCGCCGCCTCGACCTCGGCGAGGCTGGTCTGTTCTTCGGCCGTGTGCGCCGTCTCCAGCGAACCGGGGCCGAGGATGAGGGGCCTGCTGCCGGCCTGGAAAAAGAGGTTGCCATCGGAGTGGGAGCGGAAGGGCACGAACTCCAGCGGCAGGTTGAGCCGCGGGCAGACATCTTCGAGAATTGCCAGCAACCGGTTGTCCAGGTCCAGCTGGTAGCCGCCGGCCTCGAAATCGAAAGCGGCTTCGAGATCGAGTCCCTTGATGGTGCGTCGCGCCTGCTCGAGGATGTTTTCGAGCTCGCTGCGGACCTGGGCCGGGTTGACGCTCGGCGAGAGGTGCAGGTCAATCAAGGTCTCGCAACGATCGGGGACCACGAAGCCGGCCCGTGAAGAGCTCATCTCGCGAATCGAGTAGACCAGCTGTGAGGTCTCCTGGTCGAACAGGGAGGAGCGCTCCATCTGCAGCAGCACCCGCAGCATCGATTCGATGGCATTGTGGCCCAGTTCCGGCAGGGAGGAGTGGGTGCGCCGCCCCTGGGTAACCAGGGCGATTTCCATATAGCCGAAGTGGCTGAATGCCGGCAGCAGCGAGGTCGGCTCACCGATCACCACCCATGCCGGGCAGCTCTCCTGCAGGAAGCGCACGCTGCCGTCACCGTTCTCCTCCTCGCCGACGACCAGCAGCAGGCCGAGTGCCGGGCGCTGATCTTCGGGCAAAGTCGCCAGCGCCAGCCAGGCCTCGACCATCGCCGCGCAGCCACCCTTCATATCGGCGCTGCCGAGGCCGCGCACCACTCCCCACTCCTCGACCGCGGCGTATTCCTCGATGTCCCAGGCTGTCACGGTGTCGACATGGCCAACCAGGTAGAGCTCCGGCTCCCCCCGGCCCATGGTCGCCACCAGGTTGTAACGTTCTTCCTCGACCACCTGGCGGTGGACCGGGATTCCGGCTGCGGCCAGGCGCTCTTCGAGGTAAAGCTGGACATCCTCCTCCTTGCCGGAGGGCGAGTAGATGTCAATCATCTCCATGAGGGTGCGACGCAGGCGCTGCGGGTCGATTGCGGCCCAGACCTTTTCAAGGCGCTCGGTCATGACCGGCTCGACTTGCGTCTCTGCCGCGGACGGGACAGGTTGAGGGTCATGTAGACATGCTTCTGGATATTGCCGAAGCCCTGTTTCTTGAAAAAGTTGATGCCCGCCTCGTTGTCGGCATCGGTATCGATGACGATCATGCGGACGCCCTGCTCGACCATGCGCTTTCTCAGCTCGGCAAACAGCTTGTGCCCTGCCCCGCCCTTCTGCAGGCCGGGACGTACGCCGATCCAGACCAGGTAGCCGTACTTCCAGGCCGAGTTCACCTTATCCACCGTGGTGCCGAGCGCGAACCCGACGATCTCGCCGTCGAGCTCCGCCACCAGGCAGAGTTCATTGTCCGAATTGAACAGGGTGGTAATCTCGTATTCATCCCAGGTGCGGTACATGCTGGGCGAAAAATCAGAGGTGAACAGGCGTTCACCCAGGTGAAATACCGCCGCGAGATCGTCGATGGTCAGTTCGCGAATCTCGAGCAGTTCTTCTTCAATGATCTTGGTCATAATACACTCACAGGTAAAATTTGAAGGTTGAAAAAGCTTTTGTCATTAAAGAGCATAGCAGATAAAAAACCGGCTAAAAGAAGTAAAGTCGCGAGACCTTTTGCTGCGGGGTACCGGTTCATCCGTTAAGGCTCGTGGTTGCGGCAGAGGCGGCAGGACCCGGCAGATCATGTCGCGGGCTCGTGGCGTTTGACATCCTTGATCCTGAGTTGAATCGACTCGCGCCCACGGTAAAGATTGATCTGCGGGGTAACCAGCAAATCGATCTCGCCCCGGAATTCCTCACGACGGTCGAGCATCCCAAAGGCGATGGCCGGGTGGCTGAAAGCGCCCTGGCAGGCGGTAAAGCGCAGGTGGTTGTCGCCGACCACCTGCAGTTGCATGGCCCGGGCCCCTTCTACGACCAGCAAAGGCTCGGGGTTGCCCATGCCGAAAGGGGCCAGCCCTTCCAACTGGCGAAGGGTTTCGAGATCAAGTTCCTCGAGCAGCATGACTCCATCGTGGCGCAGCTTCGGCAGCAGGTCTTCGGCGGACATTTCACCCCGGACATGGGCCTCCAGGGCGGCGGAAAAGCCGGCCAGCTGGCCTTTGCCCAGGGACATTCCGGCCGCCATCTCATGGCCACCGAAGGAGGTAAGATGCTGGGCGCAGGCCTGCAGTCCCTGGTAGAGGTGATAGCCGCGGATTGAGCGTGCCGAACCCTTGCCGCTCTCGCCGTCCAGGGCAATCAGCACGGTCGGGCGGTAATAGCGTTCGACCAGGCGGCTGGCGACGATACCGATCACGCCTGGATGCCAACCTTCGCCAGCCAGGACGATGGCATGGGTATGCTCGTCGGCAAGACCCGCAACAGCCGCCTCTGCTTCGCGCAAGGTCCGTTTCTCCAGCTCCTGGCGCTCGCGATTGCATTGGTCGAGGTAGCGCGCCGCCCGCAGGGCGCTGACCATGTCCTCTTCGAGGAGCAGGGCGACGCCAAGCCCGGCATCCTCCATGCGGCCCGCGGCATTCAGGCGCGGGGCCAACTGAAAACCAACCACCCCGCAATTGACCGTTTTGACCCCAGCGACCTGTTTGAGTGCCCGCACGCCCGGGCGCCGGCCCGATTCCAGGAGGCCGAGGCCATGTCGGGTCAGGGTGCGATTGATATCCCGCAGCGGGACCAGGTCGGCAATCGTACCGAGCGCCACGAGATCCAGGTAATGGCGCAGGTCAGGCTCCTCGCGGTCAGTGAACCAGCCGGCTTCACGCAAACGCTTGCGCAGGGCGACCAGCAGGAAGAACGCCACGCCGACTCCGGCCAGGTCCGGGAACGGGAAGCGCGACTCTGCGCGTTGCGGGTTGATGACGGCCAGGGCTTCCGGCAGGACTGCGGGCGGCTGGTGATGATCCGTGATGATCAGGTCGATGCCGAGCTCTCCGGCCAGGACAGCTTCGGTGTGGGCCGAAACGCCGCAGTCTACGGAAACGACCACCTCCACGCCTCGACCAGCAGCTGCTTGCAAGGCCTCAGCCGAGAGCCCGTAGCCATCACGCAGCCGCAGCGGGATATGGTACTCGGGCGCACGCCCGCCCATCGCAGCCAGGCCGGCAAAGAGCAGCACGGTCCCGGTAATTCCGTCGACATCATAGTCGCCGTGGACGGCGATCTTCTCGCCGTTCACAAGTGCCGCCTGGAGACGGCTGACAGCTTTATCCATGTCGGGGAGCAGGAAGGGGTCTGGCAGGTCGGCCAGCCGGGCAGCGAGCAACTGGCGTGCCGACTCGATGGAATGGCCGCGGCCGATCAGCAGCCGGGCGACCAGGTGCGCCAGTTGCAGACGCGCACAGAAGTCGTCGATCTCTGCAAAATCGGCTGATTCACTGCGGGCCGCCCAGCCGCGTTCGACTACCGGTTGCATGCTTGACCTGCCGGGCCAGACGGCCACTCGAGAAACCGGCGACCGGAAGAGAGCCCGCGTCGGCCTTCACAGAAAGCGTGGCTGGGACAGGGCAGCAAACGGCAGAGGGAAGATATCCTGATAAACATATCGATCAAGAGCGAGGCAAGGTCAAGGCAGCCAATCTGGTATTGTGGGCGCAGGCCGTCGGGCGACCGGCCACGTATTACCGACGGTTCCTGCTGCCCGCGCGGGGCTGTATGCAAAAAAGGCCGGGCCGGAAAAAGTTCCGGCCCGGCCTGCAGTTGCTCTATTGCTTGACCGGCGGGTTGGTCCGCAGGAGTTCCAGGTCCTGGCGGACCCGGTCCGAGCCGGGCCCGGTCGGGTTGATTTCCAGAAACCGTGTCCAGGCTTGCTGGGCCTTGGCGAAGTCCTGAAGATCATAGCGGTAAACAATGCCGAGGTTGTAAACACTGGTGGCGTGGGTCGGATCGAGCTCGCTGGCCTTGGTGAAGTTGGCAATCGCCCGGTCGAACCATCCGAGCCGTTTGAACATAACACCCTGGTCGGTAAGCACGTCAGGTGAATTAGGCCGGATTTCAAGCGCCTTGTCATAAGCTTCGATCGCATCCATAGACTGGTTGCTGTCAAAGTACTCGTTGCCGAGTGCAGTCCATGCCTGGAAATTGCCCGGGTCGGCCGCAACGATATTTTTCAGCTCGTTGATTTTCTGCTGGAGGTTGACGATCGGCATCTGGCCGGGCGCTGCCGCCGAGGTTGCCGGAACAGCCGGGCCGGTAGTTTTCTTGCCGACGACCAAGCCGATGATCAACCCCGCAACCAGGGTCACGACAGCAATCAGCAGCGTCTCTTTTTTCATTTGGCACTCCCTTGTGCGACCGCCGGTTTCCTTTTTCCGGCACGATAATCGTCCCAGAAGATCAAGACCGGGCTGGCGACGAAAATCGAAGAATAGGTGCCGACCAGTATGCCGATGAGCAGGGCGAAGGCGAAGTTGTGAATCACACCACCGCCGAAAATAAACAGTGCGATAACCACCAGCATGGTCGTGCCGGAGGTCAGGATGGTCCGCGACAGGGTCTCGTTGATGGAATGATTCACGACCGAAGCGAAGCCCTGCTTCTGGTGCTTGCCGTAATTTTCGCGGATCCGGTCGTAGACGATGATCGTGTCGTTCAGCGAGTAGCCGATGATCGCCAGAAAAGCGGCAATGATCGGCAGGTCGATTTCCCGACCGGTGATTGAAAAAGCGCCGAGCGTGATCAGCACGTCGTGGATCAGGGCGACGACGGCGCCGATGGCAAAGCGCAGTTCAAAACGCCATGAGACGTAGACCAGTATGCCGATCATCGCGTAGACCACCGACAGAAAGCCCTTTTCGCGTAAATCCTTGCCGACCTGAGGGCCAACCATCTCCAGCCGGCGAATATCGTAGCTGCCCTTGCCGTAGCTCGTTTCGAGGCTGCCGGACACCAGGGCCGAAAGGTCCCGGTCCTCGGTGGTTTTCTGGATGCGGATCAGGAATTCGTTGGCATCATCGCCGAAGTGCTGGACCAGCACGCTGCCTAGGTCCAGCGCGGCCAGGCTGTCCTTGATCTTGGCAGCGTCGGTGTTCTCGGTGAACTTGACCTGAACCAGCGTCCCGCCGACGAAATCGATCCCGTAATCCGGGCCGCCCTTGGCGACCAGCGACACTATGCCGATGAGAATCACGATGCCGGACAGGATCAGGGCCAGCTTGCGCCTGCCGACAAAGTCGATATTGATATCATGCTTGATAATCTGCATTGAGAACTCCTAGATGCTCAACCGGTTCACCTTACCGCGTGACAGGTAAAGGTCGAAAATAAGCCGCGAAACAATGACCGCGGTAAAGAGCGACGAGATAATGCCGATCGACAAGGTCACGGCGAAGCCCTTGACCGGACCGGTACCGAACTGGAAAAGCACCAGGGCGGCAATCAGCGTGGTGACATTGGCGTCGATAATCGTCAGCTTGGCCTTTTCGTAGCCGGCCTCGAGCGCCGCCCGCGGAGTCCGCCCCAGGCGCAGCTCCTCGCGGATTCGCTCAAAGATCAGCACGTTGGCATCAACCGCCATGCCGATCGTCAGGACGATACCGGCAATGCCGGGCAAGGTGAGAGTCGCACCGAAAATCGACAGCATGGCCATGATGAAGATCACATTCAGGACCAACACCACGTTGGCCACCAGGCCGGAGACCCTGTAGTAGATGAGCATGGCCAAAACGACCAGGAAACCGCCGATCAGAACCGAGAGGACCCCCTGGTTGATCGAATCCTGGCCGAGGGACGGGCCCACGGTGCGGTTTTCGAGGATATTGACCGGGGCCGGCAGTGAGCCGGCACGCAGGACGATCGCCAGGTCCGTGGCTTCCTGCTCGGTGAAGTTGCCGCTGATCTGGGCGCTGCCGCCGGAGATGCGTTCACGGATGACCGGTGCCGAATAGACGGTATCGTCGAGGACGATCGCCATGCGCTTGCCGACGTTGGCGGCAGTAATCTGGTCGAAGCGTTTGGCCCCGATGGCGTTGAAGTCGATGGCCACGTAGGGGTCGTTGAAGCGGTTGTCAATGCGTACCTGGGCGTTGGAAAGCAGGTCGCCGGTCAGGACGGTCTTGCTCTCCACCACCAGGGGGATTTCGGTGGCGGTTCCGCTGCGCGGGTCCACCCGGCGTTCATAGAGCAGTTGCCCCCCGGCAGGTAATTTGCCGGCCACTGCGTCCTGCGGGTTGGCATTCTCCATCACCATCTTGAATTCGAGACGCGCCGTCTTACCAAGCAGGTCGATGGCACGCTGCGGGTCCTTGACGCCCGGCAGCTGGATCAGGATGCGGTTGTCCTCCTGACGCTGCAGGGTCGGCTCGCTGACGCCGAACTGGTCAACGCGGTTGCGCAGCGTCTCGAGAGCCTGGCGCACGGCATACTCACGGACCGCCTCGATTTCGCTGTCGCTCAGACGGTAGTTCTTCTGGATGTAGCCGCCGTCGGCGGTCAGCGTCATCGGCTCAAGGCTGGGAAAGGATTCGGCCATGATGGCATCGGCCTGTTTGCCCGCGTCCTCGTCGTAGACGGTGATGACGATACGTTCGCCGGGAAGCCGGTCGACCCGCTTGAAAGTCACATCCTTTTCGCGCAGCAGGTCCTCGGACTGGTCGACAATCGTATCGAGACGGCTCTCCACGGCTTTATCTGCATCGACGCCAAGCACCAGGTGCATGCCGCCCTGCAGGTCGAGCCCGAGGTGAATCGGATCAAAGGCCTTGCGCCACCAGTCCGGCAGACTGCTGCCAAAGAGGGTCGGCCCGAGCGAGACCAGGGCCAGCACGAGGCAGGCCAGCACCATGCCGGTCCTAATCTTGAGGCTATTGGACATTCTGTTGCGTCTCCTTTCAACCGGCCCGCAGCTCACGGGCCGTCCTGTTTGTATCCGTCAGCGCTATTCAGCCAGTTGATCGGACTTGGTGCCGACGATGGAACTGCGGCTGATCTTGACGCGCACGTTGCTGGCGATCTCCAGGGTCACCAGAGCATCCTGAACCGCCACGACCTTGCCGTGAATCCCGCCGGCGGTTACCACCTGGTCCCCGGCCTTGAGGCTGTTCACCAGTTCCTTGTGCTGCTTGGCACGTTTCTGCTGCGGACGGATCAGCAAGAAATAGAAGATGGCAAACATGACAACCAGCATGATGATCCCTTCCATCCCGGATCCTCCAGACTGCTGTCCTGCACCACCTGCCATGGCATAAGCATTCGTTGCAAACATAATTCTTTCCTCCTTAAAGTTATGGACAAATAAAAGTTGAAGACGCTGTCACAGGGAACCGGTTAAAGCATCAGGCTTCACCGACTGCAACGCGCTTACGGTAGAATTCGTCCCGAAAGGTTACAAAGGTTCCGTCAGCGATCGCTTCTCTCATCCCCTGCATGAGGTGCAGATAGTAATACAAGTTGTGGGTAGTATTCAATACCGATGCGAGGATTTCGTTACTTTGATAAAGATGGCGCAGATATGCACGGCTGTAGTTGCGGCAGACGTAGCATAAACACTCGGCGTCTATCGGCCCTTGATCCTCGGTAAAGCGAGCCTGTTTGATGCTGATTCTGCCGAAGCTGGTAAAGAGCACGCCGTTGCGGGCATTGCGCGTCGGCATGACGCAGTCGAACATATCGGCCCCCCGCGCCACCGCCTCGACCAGGTTTTCAGGCGTTCCGACCCCCATGACGTAACGGGGGCGGTCCTGCGGCAGCAGCGGCAGCGACCACTCCATGACCTGGTACATCACTGCCGCCGATTCCCCAACCGACAGTCCCCCCAGGGCATAACCGTCGAATCCTATGTCCAGAAGTTCAGCAGCACTCTGCTGGCGCAGCTCCCTGTCCATCCCCCCCTGGACGATACCGAACAAGGCGGCACTCCGGTCGGATCGGGCCGCCTTGCAGCGGGCCGCCCAGCGGCTCGAACGGGCGGTCGAAGCGGCCACATACTCGCGGGTCGCCGGATGGGGGATGCACTCGTCGAACACCATCATGACATCCGCACCGAGGGCCTCCTGAACGGCAATGGACAGTTCAGGGGTCAAAATGTGCGAGCTGCCGTCGAGGTGGGACTGGAAACGTACCCCCTGCTCGTCAATCCTGCGCAGGTCGCCGAGGCTGAAGACCTGGAACCCGCCGCTGTCGGTCAGGATCGGGCGATCCCAGTTCATGAACCGGTGCAGGCCGCCGAAGCGCGCCATGCGCTCATGTCCCGGGCGCAGGTAAAGATGGTAGGTGTTGCCCAGGATGATCTGGGCCCCGAGCTCCTTGAGCTGTTCGGGAAGCATCCCCTTGACCGTACCCTGGGTACCGACCGGCATGAAAGCCGGCGTCTCGACAGCTCCCCTGCGCGTGTGCAGGGTCCCGCGGCGCGCCAGCGTGTCGTGACATACTCTGTGCAGCGCGAATCTAACCGGGCCATCCTGCTGCAGCTCTTTATCGGATTTTTCTGTATTCATAAAAGTTTGTTGGTTTGCTTGTTCGCGTCCCGCGTTCCTCGAGCCGCGTCCCGCTATTCAATCAGCATGCAGTCGCCGTAGCTGAAGAACCGGTAACCATGTTCAACCGCCTGCCGGTAAGCTTCTAGGACGAAATCCCGCCCGGCAAAAGCCGCAACCAGCACCAGCAGCGTCGACTTGGGCAGGTGGAAATTTGTCACCAGGGCGTCAACCATGCGAAAGCGGAACCCCGGCTTGATGAAGAGATCCGTGTCCCCCTGCCCGGGATAAAGCAGACCGTCCTCGCCGACCGCATGCTCGAGCGTTCTGGTCACCGTGGTCCCCAGGGCGATTACGCGGCGTCCGTCCGCCCGCGCGGCATTGATGAGCTCGGCAGTGGACCGGGGTATCTCGTAGGCTTCAGAATGCATACGATGCTCCTGCAGGTTCTCGGCCCGGACCGGCAGGAAAGTCCCCGGGCCGACGTGCAGGGTAATGCTGCAGACATCGATGCCACGCTCCGCCAATTCAGCAAAAGTCTCGGCGGTGAAATGCAGGCCCGCCGTCGGAGCGGCGACCGCACCGGGATTCTCGGCAAAGACCGTCTGGTAACGGTCCTTGTCGAGGTCGCGATCTTCACGGCGAATGTAGGGAGGCAAAGGCATATGCCCGACCCGCTCCAGGACATCGTGGAAAGCCCCCGGGCAGGTAAAACGCACCAGTCGCTGGCCATCGGCCTCCTGCTCGACAACCTCACCCCGGAGGCCTTCGCTGAAATCGAGCAGACTGCCGACCCGCAGTGGTTTTGAGCTGCGCGTCATGCAGCGCCAGAGGTTCTGCAACGCATCGATCTGCCGGACCAGCAGCAATTCCAGCTGCCCGCCGCTCTCTTTCCGACCCAACAGCCGAGCCGGCAAGACACGGGTATCGTTGCGGACCAGGAGGTCTCCAGCGCGAAGCAGTTGCGGCAGCCGGGCAAACTGCTGGTGAGCAAGCTGGCCGGAGGCCCGATTAAGACAGAGCAGACGAGAGGCGGCGCGCTCTCCCAGCGGCTGCTGGGCAATCAATACCTGCGGCAGGGAAAAATCAAACTCACTCAAAAGCATTGGTGTCTCTGCTCTTGCACATGCATATCGATAGATCTTTTCATTATTTCCTGGCCAGATAAACAATCAGCAGGCCCGCAAGCATGAAGACGAGACCGAGAGCACGCAGTGTGTTGTCGTTCATCCGGAACAGCTCACTCAGCATGCGCTTGGTCCGGCGCGGTGAAAGGAACCACGGGACACCTTCGACGATCAGGACAACACCGAGGACAATGAGCAGTTCGCCAAACATATTAAAGAAAATGTCCTTAACTGTTAAAATGGGATGCCTTGAAACGCTTTTTAGCCTATAATCCGGCCAAAGATCACGGTCTTGCGTGGCAAGATCGCTGCCTGAGCGGCAAAACCACGCAATCGTATAGAGTTGTCTTTAATGTGTCAAGACAAGACGCTTTTGTCGGCACCAGACATTTTCAGGGCCGCAGGGCTCTTGCCATTTTATCGCTGCGAAGCAGGTTATGCAGTCAATTGCAACGGGGTTTGCTCCCGCGTACCACTGAAACCGCATAAATGAATTCTCTCAAGATCAAATTTCTCGGTTTGTGCTGCATCATAATGCTGGCCTCTATTGGCCTGACGACCTGGTACAACCTGCAGACTCAAAAAACCTTGCTCAGCAATCTGGCGACCGAACATGGTCGCATGCTGGCCGAAACGGTCCGCAACAGCATCATCTCGGACATGGCCAGCGGCAAGAACGAAAATGTCGGTCATATCCTCGACAACATCAAAGATGAACCGGCCATTGACAATGTGCGGATATTCGACGAGTCGGGGCGCATCCTGATGGCAGCGCACCCCGAAGAGATCGGCACCCAGGTCTCGGCAGCGGAACTGGCGGCCTATCGTTCCGGCAACTACTCGTATATCAGCAGCATGTCCGATCATGAACACTTCAACTCCATCGTGCCGATCTACAACCAGCAGCCCTGCTATGCCTGTCACGATCAAAGCATCAAGGTGCTGGGCATCCTGAACCTGCAGCTGTCCCTTGACAACCTGGCCGACATGCAGACCAGCGGCCGCAATGCCACCATGATCACCTCCGGGGTCATGCTAGTGATTCTTCTACTGACAATCACAATATTTCTAGTCGTTTACGTCGATACGCCGATTCGCAAGCTAGTCAACGCCATGGACCAGGTTGAACAGGGCCACTTTGAGCTGGCCCATGCGACGGTCAGCAGTTCCAATGAAATGTCCCTGCTCTCCGCCAAGTTCAATGCCATGGTACAGCGCCTGCGCGAGCTCATGGCTGATACCGTCAAACAAGAACGCGAGCTCGCTGTCAGCCATGAGAAACTCGCCCATAACGAAGAACTCCAGGCGATGAAAATGTCCTTGCAGGAACGTCTCCTGGAAATTGAATACCTGAATATCAACCTCGAGGAGCGCATCGAGGAGATCGAAGAAGCCAACTACAGAATTGCCGACCTCGCCAGCGAGCTGGACGAAAAGAACGTCGGTCTCACCCGGGCGGTAGACCGCCTTCAGGCTCTCAACAAGATGGGGCTGGCCATCAATGCCACCGTCGACCTCGACAGGTTGTTGGACCTGCTCTGCAGGAAAAGCGGAGAGACGCTGAAGTCCCAGGTCAGCTACATCCTCATCCTCAACGAAAAAACCGGCAAACTGGCTATCGGCGGGGCGGCCGGTCTCAGCGATGAGCTGGATCGTTCCAGGGAGATCGCACTCGAACCTGGCGGCGTCTCCCACTGGGTCATAAACAACAGGCAGGCAAAACTCGTCGAGGACATCGACAAGTCGCACGAGTTCAACAAGACCAGCCGACTGGGCTTTGCTCGGCAATCGGTCATATGTGCTCCCCTGACCGACAAGCAGAAGGTCATCGGCACGATCACCATCGCCAATCCTGTCGACGGCTCGTACTTCGGCCAAGCCGACCTTGAACTGCTATCGACCATTGCCGCCCAGGCAAGTGTTGCCATTCGCAACGCCCGCCTCTACGAAGAGCAGGAGACCTCCTATCTCAACACCGTCCGGGCGCTCGTCTCGGCAATCGAAGCCAGCGATGCATACACCCGCGGTCATTCTGATCGGGTGACCCGCTACAGCGTGGCGCTGGCCAAGAAGATCGGACTGGACGGTGAGCCTCTCAAGCAGCTCGAGCAGGCCGCGGTACTGCATGACATCGGCAAGATCGGCATCGACGTGGCGCTGCTGCACAAGAAAGAGAAGCTCACCGCCGCTGACATCGATGTCCTCAAATTGCACCCATCGATCGGCGTACGCATACTCGAGCCGATTCATTTCCTCGGTACGGTTCGCGACATCATCGAGCAGCACCATGAGCGGTTCGACGGCAACGGCTACCCGAAGGGGCTGAGCGGTTCAGAATGGCGTATCGAGGGGAAGATCCTCGCCGTCTGCGACACTTACGATGCGATGACATCCGACAGACCGTATCGCAAAGCCCTGACCCACGAGATTGCCATCCAGGAAATCATTGACCACGCCGGGTCCCAGTTCGATCCGGAAGTGGCCACCGCATTTATTGAATTATGCAGTGAAGGACAACTCCCCGGCTGAGAATCTCGTCTGCTACTCCCTATTGATGAGTCGCTTCACCGAACCAGCCCGGCGCGCCTTGGTCTGCGCCATGCCAGGCTGCTTCACGTCCTGAACGCCGGAGAAGCCCCGGGTTGATACACGAGACGCGCACAGGAACGACCAAGGCCACCTGGGATCAGGTGGCCTTGGTCGTTCTGCCAGCGAAGCACGCCGGCCCCAGAGACTGCTTTTTGACGAACCGGGCTAAGGGAAAACCGGCGGGGCCAGCAACCCTTCGGTCTCCGGCAGAGCGAGCATCAGGTTCATGTTCTGGACGGCCTGTCCGGCGGCCCCCTTGACCAGGTTGTCAATCGCCGCAAGCACGATCACCCGCCCGGTCCGCTCGTCCAGCGCCAGACCGATGTCGCAATAGTTGCTGCCGGCTACCTGCGAGATGTTGGGCAGACGCCCTTGCGGAAGGACCCTGACAAAGGGTTCGGCGGCATACCTTTGGCGGAAAAGGGCGTGCAGAGCATCCAGTGACTGCGGCCCGGTCAGGTTGGCGTAGCAGGTACTGAGGATGCCCCGGTTCACCGGCAGCAGATGCGGCGTGAAGCTGATCGTGACCTCCCTGCCGGCCAGCCTGCTCAACGTCTGCTCGATTTCAGGAGTGTGCCTGTGCCTCGGCAGGCCATATGCCTTGAAGCCTTCATTGACCTCACAGTAGAGACTGTCGACTTTGGCCGCGCGGCCGGCACCGCTGGTCCCCGACTTGCTGTCGACGATAATGGTCGCCGGATCGATCAGACGGTTCTCCAGGAGAGGGGCCAGGGCCAGGGCGACGCTGGTTGGATAACAGCCGGGATTGGCGACCAGGCGGGCCGAGGAGATCTGGTTGCGGAACAGTTCCGGCAGCCCGTAGACGGATTCGGCGAGCAGTTCAGGAGCAGTATGCTCCTGGTACCAGGCTTCGTAAACGGT
The DNA here is from genome assembly GCA_024640545.1 of Geobacteraceae bacterium. Taxonomy (GTDB): domain Bacteria; phylum Desulfobacterota; class Desulfuromonadia; order Desulfuromonadales; family BM103; genus JAHEDT01. The sequence continues at coordinate 16,417 of JAHEEU010000007.1, read as the reverse complement.
CCGGTCGCTGATACGGAAGTCCGCCGAGAGATCGACCACCCGGCAACCTGCATCGAGCAGGGTCGGGATCATCCCCATGGCGGCCTGGTGAGGCACTGCCGTGAACACCAGGTCGGCGAGGTCCGCCAGCCTGGCAGGGTCGACATCCTCGAAGACCAGATCGAGGCTCCCCTGGAGCGATGGGAAAACCTCGCTCACCGCCTGCCCCGCAGATTGCCGTGAAGTCACGCTCACCAGCCGGGTATCGGGGTGCCGTGCAAGCAGCCGCAGCAGCTCGACACCGGTGTAGCCGCTTGCGCCAACGACAGCGATCCGATGCATCGTTTTCTCCTTGATGTTTCACTGCTACAGAGATTTAGCCACTAAGGCTCCAGGACACAAAGAGAAACGCTCAAATTCGTTTTTCTTCGGGCCTTTCCTCGTTCCCGGTGTTCCGGTGGCGGGGTTCCGGTGCCTTGCCAGGGTATCGCGCCCTGAACGACGAAAGGGAAACCCGCAGGTTTCCCTTTCCAACCAAATATCCCGGCGGCCGGCAGGGCCGCTGGAGATTAACGCTTGGAGAACTGGAAGCTGCGGCGGGCTGCACGCCGACCGTACTTCTTACGCTCCTTGATACGACTGTCGCGGGTAATGAAACCAGCCTTCTTGAGCGATGCGCGCAGTTCCGGATCGGCTTCGAGGAGCGCCTTGGTGATGCCGTGCTTGATCGCACCGGCCTGACCGGACGGGCCTCCGCCGGAAACGTTGACGCTGACATCGAACTTGCCGATATTTTCGGTCAGTTCGAGGGGCTGGCGGACAACCATCTTGGATGTCGGACGCCCGAAGTACTCGTCGATCGTGCGCTTGTTGATGGTAATTTCCCCGGTTCCCGGCTTAATCCAAACACGGGCGACAGAGGTTTTTCTCTTACCGGTGGCGTAAAATTTCTGTTCGGCCATCGCCTAATATCTCCTGAATTCCCTTAAACCTGAAGTTCTTTGGGCTGCTGTGCCTGATGCGGGTGGTCGGCGCCGCAATAGACTTTGAGTTTTCTGAACATCTGACGGCCGAGCTTGTTCTTCGGCAGCATCCCCTTGACCGCTCTCTTGATCAGCTCTTCGGGGGTCTTCTCAAGCATCTTGCCGGCGGGAATGGTGGTCAGTCCACCGGTGTAGCCGCTGTGGCGGTAATACATCTTCTGGCTGAGCTTGTTGCCGGTCAGACGTATCTTCTCCGCATTGAGGACGATGACAAAGTCACCGGTATCAACGCTCGGCGTGTAAATGGCCTTGTGCTTGCCGCGCAGGACCCGGGCAATTTCGGTAGCCGCCCGGCCCAGGACCTTATCTTCCAGATCGACAACGTACCAGTCTTTCTGGAGTTCTGCTTTTTTGGCAACTGGAGTGCTCATTGCTATCCTCTCTATATCAAATCTGTAAGTTAACGGGGCTCACAGAAACTGGAAATCTAGTCAAAAGGCCCAGTGTTGTCAAGCTTTTTTTCGACCAGAGCGACAGTAAATTTTGCAGCCGGCCGCAAAGCTAATTCGGCACGAAGCACTGGCCCGCCGGAATCCTGCTGCAAAGCGCCGACAGGAGAGCCACGGCGCCTTCGAGATCGGTCCAGTCGAGGACCTCCACCGGGGTGTGCATGTAACGCAGCGGAATGCTGACCAGAGCAGTTGCGACACCGCCACGGACAAGCTGCATGACGTTGGCGTCGGTCCCGGTGGCACGGGGAATCCCCATCACCTGGCAGGAGATGTTCTCCTCTGCAGCGGTTGTCCTGAGCAGATCAAAGAGCCCCGGATTGATATTCGGGCCCCGGGCAAGGATCGGCCCCTTGCCGAGGCGAATCTCGCCGGAGTCCTTGTGGTCGGCGTCGGGATAGTCGCTGGCGAAACCGACCTCGACAGCGATGCCGATATCGGGATGGATCCCGTAGGCGCTGGTCGTGCCGCCGCGCAGGCCGATTTCCTCCTGGACCGTGGAAACCCCGTAAAGATCGACGGCCAGGTTGTTCCGCCGGCGCACTTCACGCAGGACCTGGGCGACGATGAAGGCGCCCATCTTGTCATCCAGGGCCCGCGAAGTCAGCCGGGTCCCCTGCAGGCGCTCGACACCGACGCTGAAGGTGACGGGGTCGCCGATTGACACAAGGCTGGACGCTTCGGCCTTGTCCATGCAGCCGACATCGATGAACTGGCTCTTGAAAGGGACCACCTTGTCTCGGTCCTTGGTTTCGATCTGGTGGATCGGCCGTTTGCCGACCACTCCCGGAACCGGTCCGCCGACGGCATGTACCGTGACCCGCTGGCCCGGCACCAGGTGCGCGTCAACTCCACCGATCGGCGCGAAGAACAGGTAGCCCTGGTCATCGATATACTTGACCATGAAGCCGACTTCGTCGCAGTGCCCGGCCAGCATCAGGCGTGGCGCCCCCTTGGGACCCTCAATATGGGCAACCACGTTGCCCATGACATCGGTCCGGATGTCATCGACCACTCCGGTGAGGGCTTTGCGGATCACCCGTTGGGCCGGCTGTTCAAAGCCGGAAGGGCTCGGGGCTTCCACCAGTTCCTTGAAAAACTGAAAATCCTGTTGGTTCATAACGTTGTTCCTTGATCTCGGGGCAGGAGAAACTCTGGCCTGACCGGTCTGACCGGTCTGACGGGTCTGACTTTATGGGAGCACCCTCTCGCCCAGCAGGGAATTGCGATAGGCCCTGGTGATCCTTACCGGCACCAGGCTCCCGGCAAGCTCAGCGGGGCCAGAGAAATTAACGATCCGGTTCCAGGTGGAGCGGCCGAAAAGCTGGCCCTCGCCCAGCTTGCTCTCTCCTTCGACCAGAACTTCCTGGACCGTGCCGACGTCGGCTTCCCAGGTCTGGCGGCTGATCTCCTGCTGCAGGGCAAGCATGCGATCGAAACGCTCCTGTTTGTCCTTTGCCGGCGTGGTGTCGACGATCTCGGCAGCGGCCGTTCCCCGGCGCGGAGAGTAGATGAAAGAGTAGATTTCCGCGTAGCGCACCTCTTCGAGCAGGGACATGGTCGCGGCAAAATCCGCTTCCGTTTCGCCGGGGAAACCGACGATGATATCCGAAGTCAGTCGGATTTCCGGGCAGGCGTTGCGCAGACGCCTGACAATCTCCAGGTACCGTTCGCGGGTATAGCCGCGGTTCATGGCCCGCAGAATTTGATTGGAGCCACACTGTACCGGCAGGTGCAGGTGCCAGCAGAGCTTTTCGAGGCGGCCGAAACATTCGACCAGCTCGTCGGAAAGATCTTTCGGGTGCGAGGTGGTAAAGCGAATCCGGTCGATGCCGTCAATCGCGTTGACCTGATCCAAGAGCGCCGCGAAGCTGAGCTCGGCCGCCTCCTTGGTGCCGTAGGAGTTGACATTCTGGCCGATCAGGGTCACCTCGCGGACACCCTGCCGTGCCAGATCGCGAATTTCTGCGAGTATTTCACCACTGGGACGGCTGATTTCCCGGCCACGCACCAAAGGCACCACGCAATAGCTGCAGAAGTTGTCGCAACCCTGCATGACCGTAACGAACCGGGTGAAGGCCTCCTGGCCGCTGCGCACCGGAAAGAGCTGCAGGCGGGTTTCACGGTCGAGGAACTCTGTCTCTTCGCAGCGCACGTGTTGCTCGGCGACCTGCTGGACCATTTCCGGAAGACGGTGAACGTTGTGGGTGCCGAACACCAGGTCCAGGTAGGGAAACTCTTCCAGCAACTGCTTCCCCTCCTGCTGGGCAATACAGCCGCCCATGCCGAGGATCAGCGTCGGGTCGCGATCCTTGAGCGGCTTGAATCGGCCGAGGTGTCCATAAGCCTTGCGGACCGCCTTGTCGCGCACGGCACAGGTGTTCAGCAGGATCAGGCCGGCCTGCCCCGGCTCGTCGACCTGGCGATAGCCGATATTACCGAGCAGATCGACGATCCGCTCCGAATCGACCACGTTCATTTGGCAGCCGAAGGTTTCAAGGTAAAAAGCTTTATTATTCATAAGGTTAAGCCCTTTGGTCCGGTTCAAGGTGCTAGAGGGTAATCAAAAAGCCCGGTAAACGCAACAGCAAAGACGGCTGGGGATTGCCCCGCACGGGACCAACCCCTCCAGGAAGGGCCAAAAGAATCGGGCTGGAGGGCCGCCTTTTCAGCCCTCCCCCTTCGCGCTCCCCTGATTGATCGCCGCCTCGAGCAGTTCTGCCGCCCGGCGCGGATGTTCGATGCAATGCAGGATCAGCCTCTGCTCCTTCTCCCGGTAAACGCGCAGTGTGCCGAGCTGTTCGCCCTGGTGATGCAGGCTGAAATAGGTCACCGCGGCCAACTCCATCGATTCGACCCAAGGCTTGAACAGGCCGCGTTTGGCAAGGAGTCGACGGTCGGTGATCACGTAGAGGACACGGTCCCACTCCAGACGGGCCTGGAGGAGGTGGCCGACAGAGAGGTAGCCACCCAGCAGCAGAAAAGGCAGCGGCAGCCAGGCCAGCCAGGCGGTGGCGTAGGTCGACGCCATCTCGATGCCCAGCACCTGCCAGCAACCGGTGACCGCCAGGAAGATGCAGCCGAAAATGGAATGCCGCCAGTGCCTGAAGGTGTAGCAGCGTGGTGCCGGCCGGCCTTCCCAGCGGACCAGCTCTCCATCGTTCAACCCAAGTTCCCTCCTCATTGGGCCCCCGCCGTCTGCGCCAGCCGCTCGGCGGCACTGCGACCCAGCTTGCCGTAGCGGTCGGCTTCGACAACCAGCCGGTAAAGTGCTGTAGCACCGGCAGCATCCCCGCTGTTCTCCCTGGCTTCGGCGAGCAGAAAGAGGTTCTCGGCCACCGCCAGCAGACGAACGCTCTCGGCCAGGAGCTCATTCGCCTGCTGATATTTCCCCTGTTGCAGGGACAGGTAGCCGAGGCCCATCAGGGTCCGGTAGTAATCGGGCTGCAATTCGACCGCCTTCTGCAAATGCAGACGGGCCGGCTGCAGTTGCCCGGCCCGCAGGTAGGCCAGCCCCAGGGCACCGAGGAGGTAAGGCTCATCGGGGGTTATTGCCGCCGCCTGCAGATAGGTGGCAATGGCTTTGCCCTGGTCCTCACGCTGTTCGTATTCCCGCGCGCTGGCCAGAAGTTCGAAACCAGGCTGCAGCCCTGCGAGACGCCGGACCGATTCGGGCAGCGGCGGTGATCCCGGCGTCCCCGCCCTGGCAGGATCGACCAGGACCGGAGCCAGGCAGTCCTGGGCGCAGGGCTCCCTGGCAACCAGGCGGGCCAGGCGAATCTCGGGGGCATCGGGGTCGAAGACCGGGTTTGTCGTGGACAAAACCTGCCCTGCGGCCTCGACCATGCCACGTGGCAGGCGAGCGCGGTAGGCATTCCCGGCAAGCTGGGCGGCATAACGCAGAAGAGAGTCGAGTTCGGCACGGCTGCGCAGCCCGGCGAGCAAGCCGCGGGTCATGACGATCCTCTCGCCCGGCAGGGCGTAGAGCTCCGCAGCAGAGCGGTCGGCCACGGCAATCACCAGCGGCCGGGACGCCTGGCGAGCAGCCAAACGGTTGAGGTCGGCGGCAAGCCGCTTGTCGTGGTAGGGCCCGCCAAGGATCTGGACCAGCTTTTCTGCCGCGGCCGCACCCGCACGAACGTGCTGCTCAGCAGACAGCTGCGGCGCTGCGGCGGGACCCGGCGGCGTCAAACCACCGCAACCGCCCAGCCAGGTCAGGAAAATGGCGAAACTAATCAGGGCCAGGGTTTTTATCTGGATTCGGGTCAACATGGTATCATTCCGTTACAATCCTCGAGTCGGGATATGCATCTTAGGACATGCCCGGGCAACAGACAAGCCCAAGACCCGCGGACGGCAACTTTCTTTCACGCAACCCGGTGATTGACCGGTCAAGCAAAGTTGCCGCAAAAAAGCTGCTTGCTTTTCCCAGCCAAGCGACTATTATGTCCCGCCCGAACAACTGCACCCCACAAGGTCTATATAAATTAAGGTATCAATCATGACAAGTTTTCTGCGCAACATCGCCATTATCGCCCACGTCGACCACGGCAAAACCACCCTGGTCGACGCCATGCTCAAACAATCCGGAGTCTTCCGTGAGAACCAGGTCATCACCGAACGGGTGATGGACAGCAACGATCTCGAGAAGGAACGGGGCATCACGATCCTGTCCAAGAACCTGTCGATTCAACACGGCGGACTCAAGATCAACATCGTCGACACCCCCGGCCACGCCGATTTCGGCGGCGAAGTGGAGCGGGTCCTGAAAATGGTCGACTCGGTCCTGCTGCTGGTCGACGCCTTTGACGGGCCGATGCCCCAGACCCGTTTCGTCCTGAAGAAATCCCTCGACCTCGGCATCCGCCCGATCGTGGTCATCAACAAGATCGATCGGCCCGGGGCCAGGCCGGAAAAGGTCGTCGACATGGTCTTCGACCTCTTCTGCGAGCTTAACGCCGACGAGGAGCAACTGGACTTCCCCATCGTCTACACCAGTGCCAAGCAGGGCTTCGCCAAGCGTGAACTCGCGGACGAGTCCAACAACCTCGAGCCGCTGTTCGAAATGATCCGCGAGCGGGTCGCGCCACCGGTTGCCGATGCCGATGCCCCCTTCCAAATGCTGGTGACGTCGATCGACTACAACGACTACCTTGGACGGGTCGCTACCGGCAAGATTTTCAACGGCCGGGTGCACACCGGCGAAACCGTTGCCCTGATCATGAAAAGCGGCGAAATCTCCCGCGGGCGGATTACCAAGCTGCTCGGTTACGAAGGGCTCAAGCAGATCGAACTGACCGAGGCCAGTGCCGGCGATATCGTCACCGTTGCCGGCTTCGAGAATATCGGCATCGGTGAGACCCTGGCCTGTGTTGAAAAGCCGAAATCTCTCCCTTATGTCTCCATCGACGAGCCGACCCTGGCTATGAACTTCATCGTCAACTCCTCGCCATTTGCCGGCCGTGAGGGGAAATACGTGACGTCGCGCAATATTCGCGACCGCCTCTTCAAGGAGCTGCGCACCAACGTCTCCCTGCGTGTCGAGGAAACCGCCAACACCGACACCTTCCGGGTTTCCGGTCGTGGCGAACTGCATCTGTCGATCCTGATCGAGAACATGCGTCGTGAAGGCTTCGAGCTGGCCGTTTCCAAGCCGGAAGTTATCTGCAGGGAGATCGCTGGAGAACAGTGCGAGCCGATGGAGTACCTGGTCATCGACGTCCCCGAGGAGTTCCAGGGGACAGTGATCGAAAAGCTCGGCCCCCGCAAAGCCGAGATGGTCGCCATGAACGCCCTCGAGGGCGTCAACCGCCTCGAGTTCATAATCCCGGCCCGCGGTCTGATCGGTTTCCGCAGTGAATTCTTGACCGATACCCGCGGCACCGGCGTCATGAACCATACCTTCCATGGCTATGCCCCCTGGAAAGGCGCGATCCCCGGGCGCAAGAACGGGGTCCTGATCGCCATCGAGGACGGCGAGACGGTTGCCTACTCGCTCTTCAACCTGCAGGATCGGGGGCTTCTCTTTCTCGGCGCCGGCGTCCACGTTTACGAAGGGATGATCATCGGCCAGCATGCCAAGGAGAACGACCTGGTCGTCAATGCCTGCAGAGGGAAGAAGCTGACCAACGTGCGCGCCTCGGGCAGCGATGAAGCGATTCGCCTGACGACGCCGCGCGACCTGACCCTCGAGCAGGCCCTGGAGTTCATCGACCAGGATGAGCTGGTCGAGGTCACGCCGAAATCAATTCGCCTGCGCAAGCGGCTGCTCGACGAGAACGAGCGCAAGAAAGCGGTTAAAAAAGCCAAGTAAGCCCGCCCCCAGGGGCCGCCCCCGTGCGTGGGCGGCCCCTTTTTTTGCCCGGCAAATCGGGATCACACGTAAAACCCCAAAATAAACCTCAGTCAAAACCAGAATCAGAACCGCCGGTCCCAGCGGGCAGCCGGGTCGTCTGCGAGTTGCGCGTACAGGGACCGGCTCCGCAGGTGCCTGTCCCTTTTGCTGACGGGCAAAAGTATGGCGTCTGGCGGGACGCGACCCGCCGGTTTCAGGGACTGTCCCCGCACGGGGACTGTCCCTTTTATGGTGTTGACTCTGACTGAAGACAACCCAGGGACAGCCCCCTGACCTGAAAAAACGCTGAAAAGCTTTGCTATACAAAAAGTCTCTCCGAACACTGACCCACGGCCAAAACCCTGACGGCCGCATGGTAAACAGTGCCGAAACGTGTTATGAATAGAGCATTTTCAGGATGGTGGGTGTTTTTCCCTCCGTCCGTCCGCGAGGAGCCCCGATGGAAAAAACCCTGTTCGACAACACCCGGATCGGCAATATCACCCTGAACAACCGCTTCGTGCGCAGCGCCACCTGGGAGGGGATGTGCGATGATGACGGCAAGGTCACCCAGAAGCTGGTCGCCTACTACCGCGGCCTGGTCATGGGTGGTACAGGCCTGATCACCAGCGGCTACAGCTACGTGCGTGCCGACGGCAAGCAGCTTCCCGGCAAGATGGGCATCTGCCATGACTCCCACCTGCCCGGGCTGCAGCATTTGACCGAAGCCGTCCACCAGGAAGGCGGAGTGATCTTCTGTCAGCTGGTGCACGCCGGCGGGCAGACCTCCAGCAAGGTCATCGGCTGCCAGCCGCTGGCCCCTTCGGCGACGGATTTCGCCGGCTACCAGGAGCCGCCGAAAGAGATGAGTCCTGCTGACATCAGAGCAATCGTTGCCGCCTTCGCCGGGGCCGCGGCCCGTGCCAGGCATGCCGGATTCGACGGTGTCCAACTGCACGGCGCGCACGGCTACCTGATCAATCAGTTCCTCTCGCCACTCTGCAACCAGCGTCGGGATGCCTACGGCGGCACGCTGGAAAAACGCATGATGTTTCTCGAAGAGGTCTTTGCCGCGGTCAGGGCCGCCGTTGGCAGCGACTACCCGGTCACGATCAAACTGACCGCCGCCGACCACCTGCCTGGCGGGCTGCAGCCACAGGATGGCGTGGCCATCGCGAAGCGCCTCGAAGAACTCGGCATCGATGCCATCGAGGTCAGCTCGGGAAGCTCAGCGTCCGGGGTTAAGAGTCCCGTCCGGCAGAAAATCGATGGCCCCGAAAAGGAAGCTTACAACGCCGAGCTGTCACGCATGATCAAACAGGCCGTCACCGTCCCGGTCATTGTCGTGGGCGGACTGCGTTCGTGCGGCGTCATGCAGAAACTGCTTTGGGAAGGCGATGCCGACCTCTTCGCCCTCTCCCGGCCGCTGATCAGGGAACCCGGATTGCCGGATATCTGGCGCCGGGACGACGGTTACACAGCCACCTGCATCTCCTGCAACGGCTGCTTCGGACCGGGACTCAAGGGCGAAGGCATCCACTGCATAGTCGACAGGGTCGCCGCAGAAAACGCTGCCCCGCAGATTTAACGTCATCAGGCGCAGACCTGCAGTTTTTCACGGCCAACACTGTACGGCTTGCGCGATGACTTGTGTCCTCACGCGCAAAATGGAGACGGCCCCTGGCTCAATCTGGCAAAATTAATCCGGAACGAGCTGAGATACCTTGAAAAAATCATGGTATGGCACTATGATTGGCCCGTTCTCAAGTCAAAGCATTCATCCCTGACATATCGGAGGCCGCGTGGAACGAGAGTTAAACGCTCACGAAAAGCAAGTCCTTCTGGCCATTGCCCGCCAGGCCATCGTACACGGCGTGCAAACCGGGCAGGAGTACGTTGAACCCCGCGAAGAAAAAGCCCTCAACCAACGCAACGGATGCTTTGTCACCATCAAGCAGAATGGACAATTGCGCGGGTGCATCGGCAATTTCCAGTCTGAACTGCCGCTCTTCAAAGAGGTTGCCCACATGGCCCAGGCTTCGGCGGCCAAGGACCCTCGTTTCTACCCTCTCAAAGAAGAAGACCTGAACAACTTCACCCTGGAAATCTCGGTGCTGTCACCTCTGCACAAGATAGAGGACATCCAGGAAATCGAAGTCGGAAGACATGGTGTGTACATCGAGAAGAGCTTTTACCGGGGTGTGCTCCTGCCGCAGGTGGCAACGGAGCACGACTGGGATCGCCAGACATTTCTGAAACAGACCTGCATCAAGGCAGGACTGCCCACCGACGCCTGGGAAGCTGACGATGCTGAGATCTATGTTTTCAGTGCCCAGGTCTTCGGCGAGGACCCGGCAAAATAGCTGGCGGCTTCTGTAATCGGCAAGGCGGCAGGGCTTCAAGTGCCCTGCCGCTTTTTAGTTTCCGGGAGGGCCGTCATCTCTGCGGGAGATGCCCCGCCGATCGACCAGGTAGTTGCTGCCGGGAAGGCTCTTGACATAGTCCTTGATCTCCGATGCCACACGGGCAATTTCTATGGGCGAGTTAAAGGAACGCCTGACATCTGAAACCACAGCAATCGAAATCGACATCAGTGGAAAACGCCGCTTTACTCCGTAGCGATCCGTCCCCTCGATAAAACCTTTGGCACGGTCTTCGGCATGATAATATCCGGGGATCAGCCGGTCAAACTCGCTGATAATTGCTTGACAGACTTCGTTGACCCGGTCCGGAAACGTCACCAGGACAAAGTCGTCACCACCGATATGCCCGACAAAATCCTGCTTGTGGGCGTATTTGTCCTTGGCGCGGTAGATGACTTCACCCGTCATCTTGATCAATTCACTCCCCTTGGCGTAGCCATACTTGTCATTGAAAGCCTTGAAATCATCCAGATCGATATAGCAGAGCGCAAACTTCTCCCCCCGCTCCATCTTTTCCTTGAGCACCTGCTCGATGGCCATGTTGCCCGGCAGGCGAGTTAACGGACTGGCATCCAGGTAACGCTGCTGACTGTCCTTGATCTTCAGCATCATCTCCTGGATTTCACGATCAAGGCCGTCGCTGGCGGTCAGGAATTCACTGGGTGACATCTCGTCGAGGACCACCTCGCCAAGATACCTGGTGGCCTGACGCAGGCGCGTGACAATCCCTGAGGCTTGCTGAACGGCGAAGGTCATGGCCACCAGACTGCCCAGGAGACCGCCCAGGCCCAGAATCAGCACACCCAACTGACAATGGCGCACCGCGTCGAGAGAGCCCTTGACATCCGTTCCCACCAGCTGGGTGGCGACCTGCTCCAGAGAAGACATGGCCAGCAGGCAGGCCAGCATGAAACCGGCAACCGCGACCAGGAAACTGATGATAATGTAACGTACCAGGTTAAAGTGCATACCGGTCCTGGCGGGGAGGGCTGGTCAATTGCTGGGGAGTCATGGCTTGGCGTCAACCGCCTCCTCTTTAAACCAGCGGTCAAACCAAGTCCGATGGTCCTTCGCAGAGAGGACTCTGAGATCGTTCGGGCCCAGCCATACCCCACCGCAGTTGAGGCATTTATCCATGGGAACTCCCCTGAAATCGATAGGTTCTATCCTGTCACCACACTTCGGACACCGGTTGTGACAATACTGACGGATCAGTTTTCCCCGGGTTTCCGTCTTGATTTTTTCAATCAGTTCTTTTTCCAGGTCATGAAAATATTTATTTTCTAAAGCCTTTTTCCGCTCTTCCCATGCATCGGTCATCGCTCGCCTCCTGGGCATGGCGGTATTGTCTAACTATAACAATCACTTGCAGAGAAGCAACAAGATTCAGGGGCTCAGAGCGAAGTGTCCTGCACCGTATGGCGCCCCCTTGCCAATGCCGAGCAGGGCAGCGACCGCAAGCACCCAGTAAAGCTCTTCAAGGGCCTGACCGGAAATATGCGTCTGGCCGACAAACCCACCGACCATGAGCCCCTGGCGACCCGGCAAAGGCCGCCAATCGTGCCAGTGGAACTGCGTGTCATGCACTTCCAGCTCTCGGAGCAGGGCCAAGAGTTGCGCTGGCTCATCGAGCGCTTCGACGCCGCCATGAGCATACAGCATCGAGGTGACACGCCGCAGCATGAACGGGAAAACCTGGGCGAAACCCGGTTTTCTGAGCGGTTTGCCGTTGACCAGCAGGCGGGTCGGTGTCAAGTACTTTACGGTCAAGCACCTTGTGATGCAATGTTTTTGCAGCAGCCAGTTCAAGGGCTGGACGGAACAGGACAAAGGCTCGAAGGGGTCGGTCTGCCTCCAGACCAGGGCATCGCTCCGATCAGAGTCCCTGCTGTAGACTTCGGACACTTCGAAACAGCCATCACCGGCAACCAGCCCCTGACGGCCGAGCTGTACCAGGCTGCGCAAAAAGTCGATAATCAGCGGGATGCTAGTGCCGAGGAACAGGACCGGCAGTTCAAGGCGGTCACCGGGAGCGAAATGCTTTTCCTCGGAGACAGGCATGGTGACGACGAATCCGGGCGCCGGCTTCTGAAATTTCCGCCTGGCGACCGGATCGTCGCTCAGCGCCGGCTGGAAAAGAGTGTCCCATTGCCGTGCGGCAGCGGTATCCCGTGCACCGGGCAGTTGCTTCGCCGCCACACACAGGCTGCGGCCGATGCCGAGAAAATCGGCGGGCCGCACCTGGCACGGCGTGACAAAGTCGAGGACAAATCGCACCTGCACGACATCGACGCTTTGCAGCATATCCGGCCATGCCGGCAGCAGTAAATCGTTCATGGCAACCATTGCGGGTTGTTGTAGTCCTTGTAGAATTCTGATAGAGTCCGCCGCATCGCTCACCGGTTATTATTTAACAGGGCCACCTTTACGCCAAAGAAATTAATATAACATGCTGCAATTTGAACTGCTTGCCAAAGATCAAGGGACCCGCGCCCGCCGCGGGCGGGTGACGACGCCGCACGGCACGATCGAAACTCCGATCTTCATGCCGGTGGGGACCCATGGCGCCCTCAAGGCGATGACTCCGGCCCAGGTCGATGACGCTGGAGCCCAGATTATCCTCTCCAACACCTATCACCTGCACCTCAAGCCGGGAGAAGGCCTGGTGGCCAAGGCCGGCGGCCTGCACCGGTTCATGAACTGGCCGAAATCGATCCTCACCGACAGCGGCGGGTTCCAGGTCTTCTCGCTCCCCCAGAAGGAGATTACCGAGAGCGGGGTCTTTTTCAAGCACGAAATCAACGGCGACCGCATCTTCCTCGGCCCCCGCGAGGCGACCAGCATCCAGAACCAGCTCGGGGCCGATATCATCATGGCGTTCGATGAATGCATCCCCTACCCCGCGACCCATGATTACGCCAGCAAATCGATTCGCAAAACCCTGCGCTGGGCCGAAGAGTGTCTCAAGGCCCATGGCCGGACGGACCAGGCCCTGTTCGGGATCGTTCAGGGCAGCGTGTACGACGACCTGCGCCGCGATTGCGCCAAAGCCCTCACCGCAATGGATTTTCCCGGCTATGCGGTCGGCGGCGTCAGTGTCGGCGAGGGGATTGAGCTGCTGAAAAAGGTCGTGGACTACACCGAGCCGTTCCTGCCCGAGGCCAAGCCCAGATACCTGATGGGTGTCGGCCTGCCGGAAGACATCCTGGAGAGCATCGAGCGCGGCATGGATATGTTCGACTGCGTGATTCCGACCCGCTACGCCCGCAGCGCCACCCTGTTTACCAGGCGCGGCAAGATCCGCCTGACCAACCGCCGCTATCGTCGCGACTTCTTCCCGGTCGATGCATCGTGCAGCTGCTACTGCTGCAGCAACTTCACCCGGGCCTACCTCCACCACCTGTTCAGCGCCAACGAGGTGCTCTCGGCGACCCTTTCGGCGATCCACAATGTGCGTTTTTATCTCGACATGGTCGCCGGGGCGCGCGCCGCCATCGAAGCCAATGACTACGCCGGCTTCAAGGCCGACTTCCTCGGTGAGTACCTGCGTGATGACGGCAGCTCAGGGCATTGACGACTGCTTCTGCAATCCGCATACTTGAAGCATGGCTGAAGAACCCCGCTCATCAGAGATCGGCACCGAACTCGGCAGGCGCCTCTACAAAGCACTCACGGCCACCGGAGCAGAGCTCTTCCAGCTGCTGCTCGACCCCGACAGGCAGGTGCTGCGCTCACTCCTGAAGAACCGGAACCTGAACGAGGACCACCTCATGGTCCTGCTCAAGCGACGGGACCTCGGCGAGGACCTCCTCAAAGCCATTTCCCAGCTGGACGTGTCCAGGCACAGTCATCGCCTGCGGATCGCCCTGGCGAAGAACCCCGGGACGCCAGGTCCGGTCATGCTCGTCCTGCTACCGCACCTGCATCTCTTTGAACTGGTTGACCTCTGTACGATTCCGGGCGTGACCCCCGACCAGAAATTCGCCGCCGAACGGACCATCCTGCAGCGCCTGCCGACCACGGAACTGGGGAACAAGATGACCCTGGCCCGCCGTGCGACTGCCGCGGTCGTCGCAGCCATTCTCAGTGAAGGCGAACCCCGCCTGATGGAGGCCTGCCTGAACAGTCCACGCCTGCGCGAGGTGGCCATCCTGCAGTTCCTCAACAGCGCCAAGGCAACGGCCGAGACGATCTCCCTGATCGCCAGGCACCCCAAGTGGAAAGCACGTCCCAACTTGAGGCTGGCCATTCTCAAGAACCGGAAGACCCCAGACATCTGGTTCACTCTCCTGCTCCCCCAGCTGCGCGCCCCCGAAGTACGCGACCTGATCAATTCCCGTCGCCTGAGGCCGGCGCAAAAGCAGCTCGCCCAGGATGAGTTGAACAGGCGCAGCGCCCGTTGAACAGACCGCTGCCTGGCACCGCCCAGGATGCAGGTATCTTTTCCCCGGGGAAACATGTACAATGCACTGGTAACGCAATCCCCAAACCCTCCAGGAAACCACTGCAGCCCTCCACATCGTACGGAGATGACGTTACAGAGCGGCACGACCCGACAAGGCCTGCGGGTTGTGCAGGCACGCCGATGTCATACCTGCCCGGTAGACTCCAGCGCTCCCCCTGGTTTTTATTGGACATTTTATGGCCAACCCCAAGCAAGGGAGTTCTTCCATGTCAAACAGCACACTGTCCACAGGTGACGCGATCGAAGCCCGCTGCACCAAATGCCGTAAAAACGCCGAGCACACCATCGTCAGCATGTCCGAAGCAGGGCCAGACCAGGTCCAATGCAGCAACTGCAGCCGACAACACAAGTACCGGCCGCCGACCGTAGCGAAAAAGACCGCGCCACGCCGTACGGTTGACCCCAGGATCGCCGAGTCCAAGGAGTGGGAAGCCCTGCGACCGACTATGGACAGTGCACGGGCGACCGACTATTCCATGACGACGGCCTTCAAGGTCAAGTCCCTGATGAATCACCCGGTTTTCGGCCTCGGACTGGTACAGCGCCTGGTCGGCCCACGCAAGGTCGAAGTCCTGTTCGAAGACGGCAAGAAAACGATGCGCTGCAAATAGTCTGTTACGTCACGCCATTGGTCCGGCAATCAGGTGGGGAGACATGAATCTTTGTGAACTGTGTGAAGATCAGGCCAAGAAATCGCTTAATGGCAAGCCGCATGAATATTTGGTGAAGATCGGCACGTGCCGAATTTTCACCGGCAAAAAACCCAGGGGATTCGAAGAGCAGGACTACCAGTGCGTGGCCTGCAAGGCGAAATTTACCCAGAGCTCCAATAAAAACGACCTGCCCTGGACTCTTTGGCATGGCTAAAGCCACCTGATGCCGGGCGGGGGCTCGCCAGCCATTAGGATCCCCGGCCCAGGCCGCACCGTTCTCGCGCCGGGTGGCCTGAGATTTTTCTGCCCTCCTCAGATAAACAACCGGAGCGATAATTGCTCTTTCGCCCAAGCAGAAATTGTCACTTCTAGACAATTTCAAGTTCATTGACCCCTGCCAAAAGCAAATTTTCCCTGTCTGCCGATATTGGAGCCCGGGCCCCTTTCCGTGTCATGTCCGCAACGCCGGCAACGTCCCTGCAAAGCGTCTGAGCAACTCAGATAGTCCATGGACCGGGCATTCAGAGAACCTGAAAAGTGACTATAACCGCCTGTTTTTTTTGAGAGATAACAAGCACTGGAAGGATTTGTCGACGTCGATTTACGTCAGGGAGAGGGCAAAAGTTTCACGCGGCCTGCGAACAGTTGTGAGGGCACGAGAAGCCACCGGAGGACCATGTCGTTTGCCGTGAATATCCATTTTTGGTCTGATTGTTGCTTTTTGTGCTTTTGATGTTTAATTTCGAAAGCCCGGGACATCTTTATTCATGAATTTCCTGGGCGGGGCTTGTCACATCTGCCAACAGCATTCGATCTGGCAAACCCCACAAACGAGGGGCCATCTCATGCATGACCGGTTACCATCCGTCGTTCAACATCCGGCAAAGCCTGGCAGGCGGACCAGGGGGTTCACCCTGATTGAACTGCTGGTCGTCGTGGCGATCATCGGTACACTCGCGGCAATCGCCATCCCGGCCTATTACGGTTACGTCAACAAAGCCAAGCGCACCGTGGCCATCAACACCATGGGCACTATCCGGAAAACTCTCGAAGCGTTTAGCATTGACCATG
>JAHEEU010000116.1 GCA_024640545.1 Geobacteraceae bacterium | reverse complement strand
AGATGGGCATTCAGACCACCTCCCTGGTTGCCGTAGTCGGTGCCGCAGGCCTGGCGATCGGCCTGGCCCTCAAGGATTCCCTCGGCAACTTTGCCGCCGGCGTCATGATCCTGATCTTCAAACAGTTCAAGGCGGGGGACCTTATTGATGCGGCGGGAGTCCTTGGCGTGGTCGAAACCCTCAATATCTTCTCGACCCAGCTGAGAACCGGCGACAACAAGACCATCTTCGTACCGAACGGCAAGCTGATCGGCGACAATATCGTCAATTATTCAACCAAGCCGACCCGTCGGGTCGACCTGGTCATCGGCGTCAGCTACAAAGCGGAGTTAAGTCACGTCAAATCGGTTCTCGAGGATATTCTGGCCAGCGACAGCCGCATCCTGAAAGACCCGGCGCCCACCATCGGCGTGCTGGAACTGGCCGACAACAGCGTCAACTTCGCCGTGCGCCCCTGGGTGTCCGCCGAGGATTACTGGGGAGTCTATTTCGACCTGCATGCCGGCATAAAGACCCGGTTCGACGCGGAAGGGATCGGCATCCCCTACCCGCAGCGGGATGTACATCTACACCAGGCTTGAACCGACCGGCAGGACCGCCAGCCAGCCACATCATCCAGTCATCAATGCCGCGGGGCCCTATAAAAAAAGGGCCCCGTTTTCTGTCAAGGGCAAAGACCCTGTCGTTGGCTGTATCGTTAATTGACCTGTTGGAAAAGTGCGCAGGATATGCCCACCGCGAGGTGAAGGCACTTTTGCATACTTTTGCCGAGCCGCAAAAGTATGGCATCTGGTGGGACACGACCCACCCCAGGGACTGTCCCCGTGCGGGGACAGTCGCCTGAGCAGCAGCCAAGGCTGAGCCTTATCAAGAAAATCTCCCCTCCCGCACCATATCCTGCCGCGGCTTGCGGTTATTCGGCAGCTCCTTGGCCGCGACGGCTTCAGGGAGCACGCCTGGTTCGGCACGCCGACCAACGGCAATGGCAGCCATGATGTCGTATTGATCGTCAGGAACATCGAGGATCTCATAAGCGGCCTCTCGACTGAAGCCCGCCATGGCATGAGCGTGCAGGCCGAGTCTGCGCGCCTGCAGGGCCATTGCCATCCAGGCTGCCCCGGCATCGAAGGGCGCGTGCCGGTTCTCCTTACCATTATGCGTAAAATTGCGTCGGCACAGCAGGAACATCAGCAACGGGACCCGACGGCACCAAGCCTGGTTCCCCTCTACCAGGGCCGACAGGAAGCGCGAACGGTCTTCAGCCGTGACGGCGTAGACAAACAACCACGGCTGCGCGTTGTAGCAGGATGGAGACCAGCGCGCCGCTTCAAAGAGGCTCTCAATCTGATCATCCGTCAGGGGGGTCGGGTCGAAAGCCCGGGGTGACCAGCGGTCGATAAACATGCTGTCGATGTCAGCCTCTGGACTCCGTGGGTTACTACGATCGATCGTCATGCGCTCCTCCAAGTTCTATCCCGGCGATCTCGTGCTTGCAAAAGTCGCAGCGGTTGCCGGTCAGCTTCGCCTCCAGAAACTGCAAACGCTGCCGGCGGATGACCGTATTCCCGCAGCCTGGGCAGATCGTGTCACCTGCACCGGGATCACTGACGTTGCCCATGTAAACGTACTCCAGGCCGGCCTGATGACCGAGGTCCCGGGCCAGGCGCAAAGTTTTCACCGGAGTCGGCTGACGATCAAGCATCTTGTATGTGGGGTAGAAAGCGGAAATGTGCCAGGGGACGTCGCGGCCAAGCTCCTGCGCAATAAAAGCCGCTATCTGACCCAGCTCTTCCTCGCCGTCGTTATGACCCGGGATCACCAGGGTCGTCACCTCGAGCCAGATACCGAGCCGCCGGTAATCCCGCAGGCAGTCGAGCACACCGTCGAGCGATGCCCCGGTGACCTCTTGGTAGGCGTGGTTTGAAAAACCCTTCAGGTCGACGTTGGCGGCATCAAGGTACGGCGCGATCGCTTCAAGCGCCTCGGTGGTCGTATAGCCGTTGGTGACAAAGACATTTCTGATCCCGGCCGCCCTGGCTATCTTCGCGGTATCGAAAGCGTACTCGAAAAAGATGGTTGGTTCGGTATAGGTATAGGCGATGCTCGCAGAACCTGACTTCTCGGCGTGGCGCACCACCTCCTGCGGAGAAAGTGCCGTGCCCGGGATGTCGGAGCGCTCGTGGGGCCACTGGGATATCTGGTAATTCTGGCAGTGCAGGCAGCGGAAGTTGCAGCCGACTGTGGCGATCGACAGGCTTTTTGAGCCCGGCAGAAAATGGTAGAGCGGCTTCTTCTCGATCGGGTCGACATTCTCGGCGATCGACTGACCGTAGACCAGGGAGAAGAGTCTCCCGTCGTGGTTCTCACGTACACCGCAACGCCCTCGCCGGCCGGCCGCAATCAGACAATGAAAGCGGCACAGCTTGCAACGCACCTTGTTCTCGGCGACAGGCTCCCAGAATTGTGCTGGATGGCGGCTCATAGGGGAAGTATAGCAGACGGGGAACGAGTTGACAGAGGGGGAGCGGCCAAAGGCCGTTGTAAAGCTGTAAGCTGTAAGGATTAAAAATTACAGCTTACAGCTTTATAGCCCTATAGCCCTATAGCCTCCTGCCTCCGTTTCCAACACCAGGGACAGGCACCTTCGGAGCCAGTCCCTTACCAGCCTTCAACCTTCCCGCCGTCAAAACATAAACCTTCGCATACTCACGTTCATCAACAAACCAACACCGATCATGGTCGTCACCATGCTGGTGCCGCCGTAGGAGAAGAGCGGCAGCGGCACCCCGACGACCGGCAACAGGCCGATCACCATACCGAGATTGACCACGATGTGCCAGAAAAGCATGGCAGAGACGCCAAGGGCGAGGTACATGCCGAAACGGTCGTTGGAGCGCAGGGCGATGTTCAGCCCCCAGAGCACGATCAGGCAGTAGAGGGCCAGCAGGAGCAGGCAGCCGGTCAGCCCCCACTCCTCGGCAAACACAGAGAACGCAAAGTCGGTGTGGCGTTCCGGGAGGAACGAGAGCTGCGACTGGGTCCCCTTCATGAACCCCAGGCCGCTGAAACCGCCGCTACCCACAGCGATCTTTGACTGGATGATGTGATAGCCGGCCCCGAGCGGGTCACGTTCCGGGTTGAGGAACGTCAGGATGCGCTGCCTCTGGTAATCGTGCAGCAGGAACCATCCGCCGACGGCCGCAGCGAGGCCCGTCAGACAGAGGACGAAGAAGGCGGAACGTTGTACACCGGCATACAGGGCCATGGTCCCGCCGATGCACAACACGAGCAGGGCGGTGCCCAGGTCCGGCTGTTTCATGATCAGCAGGGCCGGAATGCCGAGCAGCAGGCCTGGGACGATCAACTCCCGCAGTGAGAACCCACGCAGGTGGGCCTTGTCGCTGAAGTACCGCGCCAGAGTGACGATGATCACGATCTTCATGATTTCGCTCGGCTGCACATTGAGACCGGCGAGGCTGATCCAGCGGGTCGCCCCCATGCTGGTCCGGCCGACCGCCAGGACCAGCACCAGCAGCAGGAGGTTGCCGCCGTACAGAGGAAAGCTGAAATATTCGAGGTGGCGGTAATCGAACAGGCAGATAACGGCGATGATCAGCAAACCCAGCCCCAGCCAGTAGAACTGCTTGAGGTAGACCGGAGGCACGGCGGTCGTCCAGGAAGACGTGGCGCTAAACAGGTTGGCAATGCCGATACCGGCAATCAGCAGGATCAGCAGCAGGTAGGTCCAGTCGAAGTGGGTGACCAGGCGTCTGTCAAACATTGTTCAGCCTCCGGAAGCATCATGTCTGGGCGGCGCGCTGCCATTACCCTTTTCGGCGAAATAGGCCTCGTAAATAGCTTTGGCAACCGGCGCAGCAGCGCTTGAGCCGTGCCCGCCATGTTCGACCACCACGGCGACGGCAATCTGCGGCTTCTCTACCGGGGCGAAGGAAACAAAAAGCGCGTGGTCCCGGTGCTGGTAAGGAATCTCTTCATCATCAGGAGCCTCCTCGTTATCGTCCTTGCGCCGGACAACCTGGGCCGTGCCTGTTTTGCCGGCGTAGCGGATCGTTTCCATGCGACTGCGCCAGGCTGTCCCGCCGACCTCGTTGACGACGGCGGCCATCCCCTTGCGCACCGCGTTCAGGGCGCTGCTGTTCCAGGCTGTTTCGCCGAGTTTTTCAGGTTGGAGCACCCAGTCCGTATTACCATCGAGGTTGACGATCTTCTCGACGATCTGCGGTCGCCATACCGTGCCGCCGTTGGCCAGCGCGGCGGTCATCACCGCCAGTTGCAGGGGAGTCGCCAGCACGAACCCCTGGCCGATGGAAGAAATCACGGTTTCGCCATCATACCAGCTGGTGCCGAAACGCTGCTTTTTCCAGGCGCGGCTCGGGATCATCCCCGAGCGTTCGCCGCCGAAGGGGAAACCGGTCGGCTGCCCCAGCCCCAGGCGGTGGGCAGCGCTGGCGATGCGGTCGATGCCGGTTTCAAGGCCAACCCGGTAGAACCAGACATCGCAGCTCTCCTTGATTGCCGTATTCAGGTCAACAGAGCCATGCCCGCCCTTTTTCCAGCAGCGGTATTCGTAGCTGCCGAGGTTAATGCTGCCGTCGCACTGGACCCGGGTGGCGGGCGTTGCGCTGCCGGATTCCAGGGCCGCCAGGGCAACCACCATCTTGAATGTCGAACCGGGCGGGTACTGACCGCGCAGGATCTTGTTGGTCATCGGATGGCTTGGGTTTTCGATCAGTTCCCGCCACTCATCGCTGCTGATGCCGCGCGCGAACCAGGCAGGGTCAAAATTGGGTCGGCTTGCGAACGCGAGGATTTCGCCGCTGCTGACATCGAGGGCGACGACGGCACCGGCTCGATCGCCCAGCGCCTCTTCTGCCGCCAGTTGAAGCTTGGCATCTATGGTCAGGTAGAGGTTCTGCCCTGGGAGCGGATCGCGGGTCGTCACCTGGCGCAGTTCGCGCCCCCGAACGTTGACTTCGATGCGTTTCTGGCCTTCGATGCCCCGCAACCGGTCTTCAAACAAGCGCTCCAGGGCGGTCTTGCCGACCATTTCGCCGGAACGGTAACTGGAGAATTCCGATTGGCTCAGTTCCTCCTCGGTCACTTCGCCGAGATAGCCGAACAGGTGGGAGGCTGTTTCCCCAAAGGGATAAGCCCGGAACGGTTTGACCTCGACCAGGATGCCGGGCAGGTCAACAGAGTTTTCCTGGACCTTCTCCATCGCCTCGCGGCCGATATCCTCGAGCAAAGGCAGCGGGCGGTAGCGCGGCAGCCCTTCCCCTTTGCGCCAGTGTTCCTCAAGTTGCGCTTCGTCAATATCGAGGAGCCTGGCCAAGTTATGAAACAGCTGCTCGCGGCCATCGATTTCCTGGCGCAGGGCTGAAACCGTGAAAGCGGGCCGATTGTCCACCAGCAAGGTGCCGTTGCGGTCAAAGATGGCACCGCGCGGCGCTTCGATGGCCACATAGCGGATGCGGTTGCGCTCGGACAGCTTGCGGTAGTGATCGACACCCAGAACCTGGAGGTACCAGAGGCGCAGGGCCAGCACACAGAAGAGACCGGCAACGATCAGCGAAGAGACGACGAAACGGCGGCGCAGGCCGGGGGTTTCTTCCGGAGAGGGCTTAAGACTCATAACGGCTATCGAGTTTGCGCAGGCCGGGCAGACTCCGGCGCGGCATAAAAGTGCGCTGCAGCCAGACGGTGATCCGCAACAGGACCATGGCGGCCAGGAAGTTGAGAATCAGCTGCAGGGGAAGTTGCCAGGCCATTTGCGGCCAGATACTCGCCGCCTGGCTGAAAAAGTCCAGTGCGAAGGCCATCATGACGGTCTGCAGAACAGTGCCGACGGCCACCAGCAGGAGCAGCAGCGGGGAGCTTTCCGTGTTGACCCGGGTGACGATGCCGCGCACAGCCAGGAAGATGCCGAGCATGACAAAGCCGTTGAGACCGGGGAAGGTGCCGGCCATGCCGTCGTAGTTCCAGCCAAGGAGATAGACCAGCAAGCCACCGCGCCAAGGGACCTCGTGCAGGCCGAGATAGATGACCAGGACCAAAAGTAGGTCCGGCTTGCTATGGCCCGGCAGTACCAGGGGCAGCAGCACGGTCTGCAGGATGATGGCGATGCCCGCCAGGGCGAGGTAAACCAGGGTCCGGCTCATTGAGGAGGGCTCCGCAACAGGATCAGGACCTCTTCGAGGTGGGAGAAATCAACCGCAGGGGTCACTTCGATCGACTGGAACAGACCGAAATCCTGACGATCGACGCTTTTGACGCTGCCGAGCACCAAGCCTTTCGGGAAGACCCCCCCCATGCCGCTGGTCACCACGCGGTCGCCGATTTTAACTTCCTCCTGGCGCAGAACGAAATCGAAAACCAGCTGCTCGCCCTGCCCCCGGCAAATACCGCGGGCCCGGTTGTCCTGAAGCAGGCTCGCAACCGCCGAAGAGGCATCGGTAATCAGCAGGACCCTGGAAAAGCGCGGGCTGCTGCGGACGACGCGACCGACGGCGCCTTCTGCGACAACCACCGGCAGCCCTTCCGTCACGCCGTGGTCACTGCCTTTGTCGATCATGACGGTGCGGAACCAGCTCGAAGCATCCTCGGCGATCACCCGGGCCGGCAGCGTTGCCATCTCCTGGGCCTCCTTGAAGTCGAGCAGCAGGCGCAGCCGCGCATTCTCCAGGCGGACCTCGTCGCTCTGAGTCAAGACGGCCTGCAGGGCACGATTCTCCTCGACCAGGCGGCGGTTGTCCTCCGCGGTATCCACCAGGTAGAGGTAATGACCCCAGATATCGGCAACGCCCGTGATCACCCGGTCGAATGCCGCCTGGACCGGACCGGTCGCACGCAGGACGAGGCCTTCCACGAAGCTCGTCTCATCCTGCTGCCGCAGGCTGACCGAGTACCAGAGCAGCGCGGTCAACAGCAGAACGCCGCCAAGCAGTAGAGGCCGGTTTTTACGCCACCATTCCCACATGAATCATTTCCACGAAAAAAGAGGGCGTAAGGCCCTCTTCAATAATCATTAAAGTAAATTGCAACTGTTCAAAGGGCATGCTCAGAAAAGCTTAATCGCAGAATGTCAGGAAAAACCCAGCCCCCAGGAGTTATCGCAGCCAGAAGCAATGAAGCGCATAACAGGGCGGAGCATTCAACCTTGAACTCTGATCTCTGGGTCTGGGTGCCTTCGTTGCCGCCACATGACATCGTGCTGAGCAGTGACACCAATGCAGAGCTCGCCGGCAACGGGGACGGCAGCCAGGCCCGGGGCCTCTCAGGAACTCACTGTCACCTGCTTGAGCAAATCGAGTTCGTCAAGGACCTTACCGGAGCCGAGCACCACGCAGGACAGGGGTTCTTCAGCGATGACCACCGGCAGACCGGTCTCCTCGCGCAGCAACTGGTCGAGGTTGCGCAGCAGGGCACCGCCGCCGGCGAGCACAATTCCCTTGTCGACAATGTCTGCGGCCAACTCGGGAGGAGTCCGTTCAAGGGCGATGCGGACGGCCTCGACGATGGCGTTGATCGGCTCGGACAGGGCCTCACGGATTTCCTGGGCACCGATCTCAAGGGTTTTCGGAATCCCGCTGACCAGGTCGCGCCCCTTGACCTCCATCCTGTCCAGCTTGCCGTTGGCTGGCGAAGAGGGCCCTTCGGGGTAGGCGCTGCCGATCTGGATCTTGATCTCCTCGGAGGTGCGTTCACCGATCAGCAGGTTGTATTTGCGTTTGAGGTGCTGGGCAATGGCTTCATCCATCTTGTCCCCACCAACGCGCACGCTTTTCGCGTAAACGATGCCGGCCAGAGAGATCACGGCCACCTCGGTGGTCCCGCCCCCGATATCGACGATCATGTTGCCCGAGGCCTCGGTGATCGGCAGGCCGGCGCCGATGGCCGCGGCCATCGGCTCTTCGATCAGGTAGACCTCGCGAGCCCCGGCGGATTCTGCTGATTCCTTGACGGCACGCTTCTCGACCTGGGTGATGCCGGACGGAACACAGATGACGATGCGGGGACGAACCAGCGCTTTACGATTATGAATTTTACGAATGAAGTAGCGCAGCATTTCCTCGGTAATGTCGAAATCAGCAATAACGCCGTCCTTCATCGGGCGGATGGCAACAATGCTGCCGGGGGTGCGGCCGAGCATGTTCTTGGCGTCAGTGCCGACGGCCAGGACCTTCCTCTGGCCCATCGAATCCTTCTGCACCGCAACGACCGACGGCTCGCTGACGACGATCCCCTTCCCCTTGAGATAAACCAGGGTATTGGCCGTCCCCAGGTCGATCGCCAGATCATTGGAGAACATACCTAATATCGCATCAAACAAGTTGACCATAACGAGTGGCAACTCCTTTCAGACTTCAAGTCACCGGACCAAGGCCGGAAAATGTTGTTTACACTAGCAAAAGCCCCTTGGCTTTTCAAGGAATAAAAGGAAAAACTGTTGCATTTATACAGGTGATTGTCTAACATTCGTCCCTATTCCCAAAAGACCCAAAAACACCTTGAGGAGAAACCCGGACTCATGCTCGATTTTGTACGCAACAAACAGAAATCCATCATCATCAAGCTGGCCTTCGCCATTATCATTCTCAGCTTCGTTATCGGCTACGCCATGCTCTCCTCTCCAGGTGGCCCGGGCGGCGAGGATCAGACCGCCGAAGCGGTAGTGGTCAACGGCAAGGCGATCGCCTACGACGACTTTCAACAAACCTACGGCAACCTCTACCAGCTGTACCAGAACATCTACCAGGACCAGTTCAACCCGGCCCTCGAGAAGCAGCTCAAGCTGGCCGAGAAATCGATCAACAGCCTGATCGACCAGGCTCTGCTGCATGATGAAGCCGAGCGCCTGGGACTCGAGGTCAGCGGCAAGGAGCTTGTCGATGCCATCGCCGGCATCGAGGCGTTCCAGGTGAATGGCATCTTCAACAAGGAGCGTTACCTGCAGGTGCTGGCCTACCAGCGCATGAACAGCGACCAGTTCGAAGCCTTGCAGCGCAACGATTTGCTTGTCCAAAAAGTGCAGGAGAACATCCAGTCGGGGATTGCCGTCTCGGACACCGAGATCGAAGAGGAATTTCGCAACAACAACGAGAAGATCAACCTGAACTTCGTCAGCCTGGCACCGGCGGCCTTCGAAAAAGATGTCAAGGTGACCGATGAGGCCCTGGAGGCTTTTTTCCAGGAGCAGCAGGAAGTCTTCCGGGTTCCGGA
>JAHEEU010000115.1 GCA_024640545.1 Geobacteraceae bacterium | reverse complement strand
CCGGGCTTCGAGTTCCGCAGTTCGAACTTCGAGGACCTGATGCAGTCGCTGATCGAAGGCGAGTCTGCCTTCGATATGGAGAGCCTGCGCCTGGCCTCCGCTTCGATCCAGGTTTACACACCGCATGGTGAGGTTCGTTTGCTGCCGGAGGGTAGCAGCGCATTGGATTTTGCGTTCAATATTCATGAGCAGCTCGGCTTGCATGCTGTCCGCGTGCGGATCAATGGTAAAACGCGTCAACTCAAGGCCCGCCTCATGGACGGAGATCAAATCGATGTCGAAACTGCCGAACGCCCGACAGTGCTGCCGAAGTGGCTGGAATGGGCGGTTACGCCGCGCGCCCGCAACAGTATCCGTCGCTATCTGCGATCGAAAGTCAAGCCTCCACGCAATGTTGGCAAGTCTTAACCGGGCACGACGACCCTTTCCCTGCTGGCTGCTGCTCCTTCTGTTCCTGTTGTCGGCAACGACTGCCTGGGCAGACCAGGCCAACGTCTTCATCTACCACCGCTTCAACGATCCCCGCCATCCTTCGACCAACATCTCCAGTGTGGATTTTCAGGCACAACTGGAACTTCTGCAGCGGCAGGGATTCGTCGTCCTCAAACTCGGCCAGGTGGTGGAAAGACTTAAGGCGGGGGGCGGGCTGCCGCCACGCTGCGCGGTCATCACGGTTGATGACGCCTTCCGGTCATTTTTTACCGATGGCTGGCCGCTGCTGAAACAGTATGGCTTCCCGGCCACTTTGTTTGTCAGTACGGATTCGGTCGGCGGAACGGGCTATCTCTCCTGGCAGGAACTTGCCGAATTGCGGAAGGAAGGAGTTGAGATTGGCAATCACTCGGCTAGCCACGCTCATCTGCTGGACAGGTTGCATGGGGAGGGCGAACACGAATGGGCGATGCGGGTGTCTGCAGATATCAGCCGTGCCCAGCAGGCTTTGCAGGAGCATCTCGGCTTTGAACCGCAGCTGTTTGCCTATCCCTACGGTGAATACGACCCGGCATTGGCCAAGCTGGTCGAAGACACCGGTTTTGCCGCGGCCTTTGGCCAGCAGTCCGGTGTCATTACTTCAGGGCAGGACTTTTATACTTTGCCGCGATTCCCGGTAGGTGGTGTCTACGCCACTCTCGAAGAATTCCGCAGCAAACTTTTCATGAAACACCTCGCGGTCCAGGTCGTATTACCAGAAAGCCCTGTCATTGCAGATCAAAACCCGCCAGTCCTAAGGTTTTACCTGAAGCAGGAGGAGCTTGACAAAAGCTCCCTGCGCTGTTTCGTGGCAGGCATGTCGGAGTGCACGGTCAGCAGGGTTCATGGCGGTGATGGGTTCTTTGAGGTCAAAGCTTTGCAACCGATAAGCGGCCGGCGCAGCAAGTACACTTTGACGGCGAGGGGGGCAGACGGAGGGACATGGTACTGGTTCAGCCAGTTATGGGTTCGACCAGACATTGGCGAGATGTCCGATCATTCTGTTGCGCGTTGAGAACAGGCCGCTGCCCGCAGTGCTGATGCTGGTCAGTATGTCTTTAACCGGCGGGCGACGCAGGGACGCACTGTTGATTCGTGACAGCTTGTTATGGCGAATCATGGCCTGAATTTCGCTGATATACTCCTCCCCGCGCTGCGAGTAGTTCTGCAGGCCGTGGGCCAGGGCGATTCCAGTGACCGGTTGGTTGGTTTTTCTCAGGTCCTCCCTGATCTGGCGCAGTTTGATATAGGCCCCGTTGCGATTGAGATTGTTCATATAGCTGCGGATCGATGCATAGATGCTGGAGAATTTACGGACTTCGTAGGTCTCGCCATCCGGCCGGCCTTCGGGCACTATCCCGGCCCCGGTTTTGTAGGTCCATTCACCAAAAAGATTGTTGCCAAGTTGAGCAAACCGGGAAGTTCCCCAGGCGGATTCGTTCGCAGCCTGTGCCAGTACCAGGGAGGGCGGGATGGTGTCAACACGGCGCAGCAGCCGTGAACGGCTGCGGTGGTCGGTGAGCGGGTCGCCGCGCAGGCCGTAGCGGCCCATGATTTCCTCAAGGCGATTCCGGTCGCCGGGTCTTGTCTCCATGACCCTGTGCCTCGCCAGGATCTGGAGAACCTCTTCGCGCTCCCTGGCGATCTCCTGGTTAACAAGCAGGATCATCGGCAGGAGGCCCATGAAGAAAGCCATCTTCTTGTCAGTTGTACTGACTGAATCGTCGAGGTCTGAGGGGATGCCTTCGAGGATAAACGGCGGCACGCCGTTCTCAAGTTGAGTCCAGTTGTAGTCGAGAGTTTGGAAAAAAGCCTGCAGGCCCAAAGTCGTCTCCGGGCGTATGATCTCTGGACGAACGGTTGCCGGTTTGATCGGGCCGATATTCTCTACGGAATCCGCAATTGCCGACCTGCAGCAGATCATGGATATGATCAGAGCCGGAATGAGAAGAAAAGCTTTGAGGGTCAATATGGTTGGAGTGGCTGGGGTCATGTCGTCTTGGTTTGCCTTCGTACGGACTTTTCCTCTGTTGCATGGGATGTCTTGCTGGCGCCAGTGAGCAGCCCTGCAGCTTGCTGTGCGGCCTGTTATCATTATATCTTAACATGCATTTTTTTGTACCGACAAGCGCCTGTTGATTTTTGCCCGGTTGACAGCGCCGGGCAAGGGAGGTCCCATGAAGTCTTTCCGTAAGGAACTTTGGTTCGAAATCCCCAGCCGCCGCGGCTTTATCAACATCACTTCGCAGGTCGCGACCTGTCTTGAAGAGAGCGGCATCCGGGAAGGGTTGGTCCTGTGCAACTCGATGCACATCACTTCATCAGTCTTTGTCAACGATGATGAGAGAGGGCTGTTGGAGGATTTTGAACATTGGCTTGAAAAACTCGCTCCGCATGAGCCCGTCATGCTCTATCAGCATAACAATACCGGCGAGGACAATGGGGACGGACACCTGAAGCGAACCATCATGGGGCGCGAGGTAGTTGTTGCGGTTACTGGCGGGCGTCTGGACTTCGGCCCCTGGGAGCAGATTTTCTACGGCGAATTCGATGGCCGTCGCCGCAAACGGGTGCTGGTCAAGATCATCGGTGAATAGTGCTTGCCGGCGGTGGGATGTTGATCGCTCGCAGCTTTCAGCATTTTTTAGAACATTGTTTCGCTTGCTTTGGGGAAGAATTTCCTTATAATTGAACCAGCTTATTTGCGTCCGCTGTTGTTGTCCAGTGGAGGTTGGCATTATGAACCAGCATATAGTTCTAGGCCTGTTTGCGCTCTATGTCGCTGCCACTTCTCTCTACCTGGTGCTTGTGGGCCGCCAAGACGCCGTGCTTTCTCTCTTGAGGCATATCTGGGGGCGCACCAGGGGACATTCCCTGTATTTTGTCGCCAATGTGGCTCTTCCCCTGATGGTTTGTACCCTCTGCCTGGGCTGGGGGGTACGCAACTATGATGTCAATACAGCACTGGGTGGTTTGGAGAAACCCTTGCACTTAAACCTAGAGTCATACCGGGAGTTGAGACCGTTGTGGCAGAAAGAACGGGCCCCGGACCCCCTCGGCGCAGTCTATGGGGCCTAACCTTTCTGCCTTGCGGCCTTGACATTCTGGCCTATCGTCACTATCTTCCTCCCGGACATTCAAACAGTCGAGAGGTTTTTTTATGGCAAACGATCAAGCGACCGAGCAAGGCACGATTTCCATTCATACGGAAAATATTTTTCCGATTATCAAGAAGTGGCTATACAGCGAGAAGGAGATCTTTCTCCGTGAACTCGTCTCCAACGCTGTTGATGCGATTCACAAGATGCAACACGTCAACCTGGTTGAAGGGTTGCAGAAGGCCGATGACTACCGGGTCGACGTCATGCTCGATAAAGACAAGCGGACCTTGACCGTCAAAGACAACGGCATCGGCATGACTGCCGACGAAATCCGCCGTTACATCAACCAGATTGCCTTTTCTTCTGCCGAGGAATTCGTTCAGAAGTTCAAGAATCTCGAAGACAAGAGCCAGATTATCGGTCATTTCGGCCTCGGCTTCTATTCGGCATTCATGGTTGCCAAGAAGGTTGAAATCCGGTCCCTCAGCTACCAGGAGGGTGCCGCGGGCGCGCACTGGAGCTGTGATGGTTCGACTGCTTACGCCCTTACCGAGATCTCCCGTGAGGAACGCGGCACAGAGGTTATTCTCACCCTAGATGAGGGAGAAGTGGAATTCCTGGATCCGGCCCATGTCCGCCAGGTCCTGACCCGTTACTGTAATTTCCTGCCGGTCGCGATTTACCTGGAAGGGACGGTGGTCAACGATCAGAATCCTCTTTGGACGCGCCTGGCAACCGAACTCAGCGACGATGATTACAAGGCATTCTATCGCAAACTTTACCCTTTCTCAGATGATCCACTGTTCTGGATACATCTCAATATCGATTTTCCCTTCAATCTCAAGGGGATTCTCTATTTTCCGAGGCTGACCACTGAGTTTGATGTCACGAAAAGCCATATCAAGCTCTTCTGTAACCAGGTGTTTGTCAGCGACAACTGTGCCGAACTCATCCCCGAGTTTCTGACTCCGCTCCAGGGTTGTCTCGATGCACCCGATCTGCCGCTGAACGTGTCGCGCAGTTATCTGCAGAACGATCCACAGGTCCGCAAGATACGTGAGGTGATCATCAGCAGGGTTGCCGGCAAGCTGGTCGAACTCGACAAGCTGGATCGTGAGGCGTTCTCTGCGATTTGGGCCGACATCCACACCTTCATCAAGTTCGGCATGATGCGTGACGACAAGTTTTACGAGAAGCTCAAGGAACACACCCTGTTCGCCGTGAGTGGCTCCGAGTCATGGACCACGCTCCCAGAGTACCTGGAGAACAGCACTGCAGCCAAGGCCACCACGGTTTACTACACCAACGATGAGGTTGCCCAGGCGACCTATCTTAAATTATTCAAGGCCCAGGGTCTCGACGTGTTGGTCCTGGACACGCAGATCGACTCCCATTTCATCCAGTTCCTCGAGATGAAAAACAGCGAGGTGCATTTTGCCCGGGTAGATGCGGATGTCACGGAAAACCTGATTCAGCAGGACGCATCAAGCAAACTGGTTGACGGCGAGGACGGCAAGACAAGAGATGAGCGAATCGCCGAGCTTTTCAAGCAGGCTCTCAAGGACGAGAAGCTGGAGGTGCGCGTGGAGCGACTCAAGGACGAGTCGGTTCCCGCTATGGCTCTTTTCTCTGAACAGGACCGTCGTTTCCAGGAGATGACACGCACCCTCGGCAAGCAGATATCCCTGCCGGACAAGGGCCCCTCTCTCATGATCAACGCTGCCAGTCCGGTGGTGCAGAACATCCTTGATCTGCAGGCAAGGCAGAAGTTTGCGGATGCTGACCTGCTGATTGCCCAGGTGTACGACCTGGCCATGCTGACCTGCCGGGCTTTCGATCAGGAGCGCATGGCGCGCTTTTTGGAGCGGAGCAATCAAATCCTGGCAAGGGTGAATGTCGAGGTTGCCGATAAAGAGTAAAGGCCTGGCTTGCTTTGGAGCCTGATGATGCACGAAACGGGAGCCGACATTCGGCTCCCGTTCTGGTTTCTGCCCTGGCCGGCGAAGCTGGTGGCATGAGGCCCGCCGGATTGCGCTCAGAGCAACAGCCCTGAACCCTGCGCAAAGACAGAGGCGCCACTTGGTTGAACTCTCCTACAATCGATGAATCGTGACCGTTCCCTGCCGAACCTGTGCCTCCAGCCAGGCAACCAAGGTCTTCCGCCACAGGTCCCTGGTCAGGGGCACCAGGAAGCTGAAGCCGAGCAGGTCGGTGAGAAAGCCGGGTGTCAGCAGCAGCAATCCGCCGACCAGCACCAGGGCGCCGTCAATCAGGTTGATGGCCGGCATATGTCCATGCGCAGTCTCCTGCTGGATCCTGCGTATAATCTCCATGCCCTGGCTGCGCGCCAGCCAGGCGCCAGCCACCCCGGTCAACAGGATAAGCCCGACCGTTGGCCCGAGTCCGATCATGCGACCAGCCTCGATCAGAATGTAGAATTCCATAAGTGGTACAAAAATAAAGATTGCGAGAAGTTTTATGAACACTTTTCCCCGTTTAATTGGCGGCTCCCAATGAGATTGCTCAAGGGAAACACCTTATCAGGTTTAACTTGTAAAATATTTGGTAACTATCTGGTATCATTGATAAAATAAACTGCCTAAATATTGGGCATGGAGTAGAAGTTGTCTCCCGGCCGATTTGGGGCGGGCTTGTGCACATGCTTTTCAACACCTTGTCCACAGTTTTTGTGGACAAGGTGTGAAGATGCCCGAATCTCATTGGGTTTTTCGTAATCGAGTGGATATCTGCAGTGCGCCATTCCATATCCTGCATGCTGTGCAGGTTGCCAAACACTGTTAATCCGGCTCTAGGCAGCCGATAATCTTGCGGGTCATTTTACGCAAGGCTGCTTCGGCATCGAGATCGGAACCCTGGGCCAGTCTGGCAAGCTGGAACAGGGCCAGGCCGAGTGATTCTTCATCCAGGCGGTCGTCTTCGCTGGTGCCCGCTACGCAAATTAAACTCGTCAACTGTGGGTCAATGGGCGGCAGTTCTGCCTGTCGGTTTGACTTGTATACCCTCGAAACCAGTTTCTGGGCCCGCTGCAGGGCGGGTAGTTTGCCGGGCAGATGATCGGCCAGGCAGGTCTTGTCGTGAGTTGTCTCGGAACGTTTGATGGAGTCCCACTGCTCGTCCAGTTCCGTGGGGCCCTTGCGTGGAGCGCTCCGATCAAATACGTGAGGGTGACGCCTAACCAGCTTGTCGGCTATTCCTGCAGCAACATCATGGAAGTCGAACTGCTTCCGTTCACTGAAGATCTGGGCCAAAAAAACGACCTGAAAAAGCAGGTCGCCGAGTTCGTCGAGTACCAGCGCCTGCGAACCCTGCTCGATCGCGTCAATCAATTCACATGCTTCTTCGAGAATGAACGGCGTCAAGCTTTCCGGTGTTTGCCCGGCATCCCATGGGCAGCCTTCAGGGGACCTGAGCGCCTGCATGATTTCCAGTAGCGATTCTAAATTTTTGCTGTTGTCATTAAGTGCCATCATCAACCTTTGGCCAATCCATGTTGCCTCCTTCTACCGCAGCTCGAAGAAGATTGCAAGGGACCCTCTGGCCAGGCCACTAAAGTCTTGCAAATTTGTCCTTAATACGTTAATAGAAGGGACTTAATTCCGGTGACAGGAGAAAACTTCTTGACTGTTTCCGGGAGGTTCCTATACTGGCGCCTTGCCCGATTTGCCCTGGGGTAGATCATCGTGCTGATACAGATCGACAAACTCAAAAGACGGCCGCGCCAGATCGTCATCGATGAGCAGGCGACAGATTTTGCGGTCCTGCATGATCTCGTTGAAGAGGGGACCATTCTTTTCAACGATAAGATTCACGGTACTCTTGAAGCTGCCTGGGCAGGCGATATCATTCAAGTGACCGGTCGCCTGGCAACCACGGTGACTTCGTCCTGCGGGCGCTGCCTGGTGCCGGTGACCGAACAGCTGGTTATATCGGTCCTGCTCTGTTATGCCGGTCTCGATGACGACGGTGAGTTGGCGGTCGCCGAGGATGTTGAGCTCACCAACCAAGAGTTGGGGCTGATTCCTTACTCCGGATCGGAAATCGACTTGCGGCCGGACCTCGAGCAGGAAATCATCATGGCCCTGCCCCAGCAGACGTTGTGTGAAAAGTCCTGCAGGGGACTCTGCCCGGTATGTGGCCGCAACCTGAACCAGGGCGGCTGCGAGTGTGCTCCCCCGGTTTTTCATGCCGGACTGGCTGCTCTGAAAAACTTTAAAGCCAAAAAGTGATATTCCAGGGGCATGCCCCCGCGCTCAATAAAAAAAGGCCGGATAACCCGGTATTAAGGAGACACAAAGACAATGGCAGTACCTAAGAAGAAAACTTCAAAATCCAAGCGCGACATGCGCCGTTCCCACGATGGCCTGAAAACTCCCGGTATCTCTATCTGCCCGCAATGCAAGGAGCCGAAACAGGCCCACCGCGCCTGTCCTTCCTGTGGTACTTACAAGGGCAAGGACGTTCTCGGTAAAGAAGAGTAGGGGCACTCCTCTTGAATAACCGACCCGTTGTCGCTGTTGATGTCATGGGGGGGGACAATGCTCCCGCTCATGAGATTGCCGGTGCTGTCATGGCTGCCAGGCGATGGCAAATACCGATTGTGCTGGTCGGTAAGGCCACGTCGATTGAAGCGGAACTGGCAAAACTAAATATCCAGGGGTTGGATATCAGCATCGAGAATGCCAACGAAATAGTCGGCATGCATGATTCGGCCTCCGATGCGGTTCGCAAGAAAAAGGACTCATCCATCCGGGTCGCCTTCGAGTTGGTCCAGAAGGGGGCCGCAGACGCAGTGGTCAGTACCGGTAACTCCGGTGCCACAATGGCCGCAGGAATGTTTGTCCTCAAGCGAATCACGGGGATTGACCGTCCGGCCATTGCGACACTCGTCCCCAACCTGAAGGACGAGACGCTCGTGCTGGATGTTGGCGGCAATGTCGACTGCAAGCCCCAGCACCTGGTTCAGTTCGCCTTGATGGGCAGCGTCTATGCTTCACAGATGCTCGGCAAGGCCGCGCCGCGGGTCGGCCTTTTGTCCAACGGTGAAGAAGATTCCAAGGGCAACGAGTTGACCCGTGAGGCAAAACGAGTTCTCAAGCAAACCTCTCTGAATTACATCGGATATATTGAAGGGCGCGATATCTATAACGGCCGTGTTGATGTCGTCGTCTGTGACGGCTTCGTCGGTAACGTTGTCCTGAAGGTTTCAGAAGGATTGGTTGAGGCGATCGGAACCATGCTGCGCAAGGAGTTCAGATCAAGGTTCTGGTCCCGGATAGGTTACCTTCTGGCTAAGCCTGCGCTTAAGGCTTTCCGTCGTAAAGTCGACTATGCGGAATATGGTGGTGCACCATTACTCGGTATCCAGGGTACGGCGATGATCTGCCATGGCAGTTCCAGCCCCCGGGCCATCATGAACGCTGTGAAGATGGCTCATGATAACGTGACGCGTCAGGTCAACAGGAAGCTGACTGAACGTATCGGGGAAATCCGTGCGTTACAGAGCGATGCTTTCGAAGCACCAAATGTCGTCGCTCAACCGAATACTCAAGGAGTATGATCGTGATCAGAGCACGAATCACCGGCACCGGGTCCTATGTCCCCGAAAAGGTCCTGACCAACCTGGACATTGAGAAATTTCTCGATACCAACGA
>JAHEEU010000114.1 GCA_024640545.1 Geobacteraceae bacterium | reverse complement strand
GATGGCGAGGTCATCATCGTCGACGAATTTACCGGGCGGCTCATGCCGGGGCGTCGCTGGAGCGACGGCCAGCACCAGGCGATCGAGGCGAAGGAGGGCTTGAAGGTCGAGCGGGAGAATCAGACCCTGGCCACGATCACCTTTCAAAATTACTTCCGCATGTACGAGAAACTGTCCGGCATGACCGGCACGGCCGATACCGAGGCCGCCGAGTTCAGCGAGATATACAAGCTCGACGTCGTCGTGATCCCGACCAACCAGCCGATGATCCGCATCGACCAGGCGGACGTGATCTACAAGACCGAGAAGGAAAAATTCCGAGCGGTGGTCGAGGATATCGTCGAGCGCCACGCGTCCGGTCAACCGGTCCTGGTCGGCACCATCACCATCGAGAATTCGGAGAAATTTTCCGAGCTGCTGAAGAAACGCGGTATTCCACACAACGTGTTGAATGCCAAGCAGCA
The DNA here is from genome assembly GCA_024640545.1 of Geobacteraceae bacterium. Taxonomy (GTDB): domain Bacteria; phylum Desulfobacterota; class Desulfuromonadia; order Desulfuromonadales; family BM103; genus JAHEDT01. The sequence continues at coordinate 8,783 of JAHEEU010000114.1, read as the reverse complement.
TGAACGGGAGGCCGAAATCGTCGCCCAGGCCGGTCGCAAGGGCGCCGTTACCATAGCGACCAACATGGCGGGTCGTGGCACTGACATCGTCCTGGGCGGCAACCCGGAGATGATGGCCAAGCGCGAGGCCGCTCAGGCTGAGGACCCGGAACCAGCCTTTGCCAACGCCCTGAAACAGCACAAGGCGCTGTGTGCCGCCGAGAAGCAGGAAGTTCTGGCTGCAGGCGGTCTCTACATCCTGGGGACCGAGCGACATGAATCACGTCGCATCGACAACCAGCTGCGCGGCCGTTCGGGGCGCCAGGGTGATCCGGGGGAAAGCCGCTTTTACATGAGCCTCGAAGACGATCTGCTGCGCATCTTCGGGTCGCACCGGGTTTCCTTCGTGATGGACAAGCTCAAGGTGCCCGAGGGAGAGGCGATCGAACACGGCATGATCTCCAAGGCGATCGAGGGGGCGCAAAAGAAAGTCGAAGCCCACAACTTCGAAATTCGTAAGCACCTGATCGATTACGACGATGTCATGAACCGGCAGCGGGAGGTCATCTATACCCAACGTAAAGAGGTTCTGGCCGGTGAGAATATCCGCGAAACCATCGAGGTGATCCTCGACGAGATGGTCGAAGACATGGTGGGGACCTTCTGCCCTGAAAAGACCCCGCCCGCTGAATGGAACTGGAACGCTTTGGCGATTGATTTTGCCAACCAGTTCAACTTCGAGGCGGTTATGCCCGAACCTGACAAGGGTCTTAAGGCCACGGACCTCGAAGAGAACCTCAAGCAGCAGGTTGCCGCACGCCTGGCCGAGAGGACGGAAGCCTTCACGCCGCCCGTGATGGAACACCTGATGAAGGTCCTGCTGCTGCAGACCATAGATATCCAGTGGAAGGATCATCTTCTGTCGATCGATCACCTCAAGGAGGGGATCGGCATGCGGGCTTATGGGCAGCGCAACCCGAAAGAGGAATACAAGCGTGAAGCCTACGCGCTCTTCATGGAAATGATGGGACGCATTCGCCAGGAGGTGGCCCAGAAGCTGTTCCGGGTCCAGTTGGCCCGAGAGGACGAAGTCGCTGAAATGGAAGCCAAGCAGCGTCGCGAACGATTGGCGCTGACCCGTCAGAGCGGCCCTCAGCCGGCAAGCCAGGAGCCGACCAGGCGTGATGCTGACAAGGTCGGCCGCAACGATGCCTGCCCCTGCGGCAGCGGCAAGAAATACAAGAAATGCTGCGGTAAATAGAGCTGTACTCTACGATCGGGAGGGAGTGCATGGTCACCGGTCCTGATGGGTCCATCAGCCTCAAGCTTCTGCTTCTTGAAGCGCAACCGGGCAATCTCGAAGCGGTTCGTACTGCCTGGCCGCAAGCAGCGATCGTCGCCAGAGCAGTCGGCCAGGAACTGGGTGTCACAGACCAGATTTCCCGGGAAAAGGTACAAGTGGTTTTCTGTGATCTTTCTGGCAGTGACTGCCCGGGGGTGGGGGTGCTGCAGCAGATTCGTCGCGTCCATCCACAACTGCCTCTCGTTGCTGTCCTGCCCACCCGGGATTTCGCCATGGCGTTAACGGCGCTTCGCAGCGGTGTTGATGATCTCCTGGTCCACCCTCTCAGCAAAGATGTGCTCCTCGCTGCCGGCGTGCGCGTCTCCCACCGTGAGGAGTTTAACGCCCGGCAGGCGTTCACCCTGCAAATGGCCAAACGTTCTCTGGACGACCTGGTGCTGCTCAAGGCGATTGGTGAGACGACCCGGAGTACAGATGACCTGCAGATCGCCAATCAGGGGCAGTCGGTGCCGAGAGACTCTGCCGAGGACATTTTCCAAGAATATTCACAGCTCGGCAACCTGGATGTCGGCAAACCGCGCGGGGTAGGGGGTGGGCTGGCGACCTGTCGGGCTATCCTGCGGCAGATGAAGAGCGAAATTTTTCTCGAACCCATGGAGGAGGAGGGGACTTCGATCGGTCTCCTGCTGCCGTCCAGGGAAACATCTATGGAGTTGACCTATGACTGAATCTGCTCTTGCCATACCGAAGGGATTCAAGGCGGCTGCTTGCAGCTCGGGGATCAAGAAGTCCGGCAAACTGGACCTGGCTCTGATCTGTGCGGACAAACCGGTGGAATGCGCCGGGGTATTCACCACCAATAAAGTCGTGGCCGCTCCGGTGAGGATCACCGAGTCCCGGGTCCGCCAGGGGCTCTGCCAGGCGATCCTGGTCAATAGCGGCAATGCCAACGCCTGTACCGGTGAGGAGGGCCTGCAGAACGCAAGACGCTGTGGTGACCTGGTAGCGGAAAGTCTTGACATCGCGCCTCAGCTGGTGGCCGTTTCTTCGACCGGTGTCATCGGCGCTCCCCTGCCGATGCATTGCTTCGAGGGGCATGTGCCGGCACTCTGCAGGATGCTCAGCCAAGACCAGTTCGAAGGTGTGGCCAGAGCCATAATGACTACTGATGCCTTCCCGAAAATGAGTGGCCGCAGCTACAATCTAGGTGGTGTGGACGTCCGCCTGTTCGGCCTGGCCAAGGGTGCCGGGATGGTCCACCCGGACATGGCGACCATGCTGGCCTTCATCCTCACTGACGTGGTGCTGGCGGACGGCCTGCTGGAAGAGACGTTGCGGCGGGCCGTAAACAGCTCTTTTAACCGGATCACGGTTGACCGGGACACCTCGACAAACGATATGGTCCTTCTGCTTGCCAGCGGTGAGGCGGGAAACCCGGAGATTGTCGCCGGATCTCCGGAACTGGAGCAGTTCAGCGCCGCCCTGGATGATATCATGCTCGACCTGGCCAAAATGATAGCCCGGGATGGCGAAGGCGCGACCAAGCTGGTGCGTATTCAGATCAACGGTGCAGCCAGCGAGGCAGACGCCCTGGCAGCCGCACGCAGTGTCGCCACGTCGCAACTGGTCAAGACCGCTTTCTTCGGCGAAGATGCCAATTGGGGGAGGATTATTGCTGCCGTTGGTTACTCGGGAGCCGAAGTTGATCCGGACAGGGTGAGTATCCTGTTCGACGATGTCGCCATGGTTTCGAACGGTCTCGGCCTCGGCGCTGAGCAGGAAGCCAAAGCCAGCGAGATCCTGAAGAAACCGGAATTCACGGTGACGATCGATCTTGCCCAGGGAGAGGGGAGCGCTTATTACTATACCTCCGACCTCTCATACGACTATGTCCGAATCAATGCCGCCTACCGCACCTGATCGGTTTGCGACGGTGATTCGGCCAGGAGCGGCCTGAGATGAATGCATGATTGAATCGCCGGCAAATTTCATTGACCATACCCTGCTCAGGGCCGATGCTACCGCAGCGGATATCACTTGCCTTTGTGAAGAAGCTGTCGAATACGGTTTTGCCTCGGTGTGCGTGCCCCCCTGCCATGTTGTTCAGGCGGCCGGTCTGCTGTATGGCTCCGCGGTTGCCGTTGGCACGGTGGTCGGTTTTCCCCTGGGCAACCAGACGACCGAGACGAAGGTTTTCGAAGCCCGCCAGGCCGTCGATCAGGGTGCTACAGAGGTCGACATGGTGATCCGCATCGGCTCTGCTCGTGCTGGAGATTTTGCTGCTGTCCTGGAGGACATTCGTCGGGTCGTTACTGCTGCTGATTCTGCCCTGGTCAAGGTGATCATCGAGTGCTGCTTGTTTGACGATGCTGTCAAGCGCAGGCTGGCGGACATTGTCGCGACGAGTGGCGCCGGTTATGTCAAGACTTCAACCGGGTTCGCTGCAGCGGGTGCCACTGTCGATGATGTCAGGCTTTTGGCTGCGGCAGCCTCCGCACGGGTGAAGGTCAAGGCGGCGGGCGGGATCCGTGATTGGTCGAGCTGCCGGGCGATGCTGGCGGCGGGTGCCGCGCGCATCGGAACCAGCGCCGGGGTTGCCATAATGCGGCAGTGGCAGGAGGGCACAGGTTGGTTACGGTGAGGCACAGGGGCAGGGTCATCTGGATCGTGCTGGATGGCGTCGGGCTGCAGGCTTCCCCCGATGCCAAGGCTTATGGCGACGAAGGTGCCGCCACATTGCCCCATGTGGCAGCAGCCTGCGGCGGGCTGTCCCTGCCGAATCTCGGTCAACTCGGGTTGGGCAACCTGGCTGACGTGCGGGGTGTGCCCCCCCTTGCCGATGCCGGTGGTGCATATGGTCGGCTGACGGAACGTTCGGCTGGCAAAGACAGCATCATAGGGCACTGGGAGCTTGCGGGTGTGGTCCAGGACAGGCCGTTTGCGACCTTTCCGCAGGGATTTCCCGATAAACTGGTGGCCGAGTTTGCCGAAATTGCAGGGGTGCGGCCCCTCGGTAATGTGCCGGCAAGCGGGATCTCGGTTCTCAGGGAGTATGGGGCCGAACATGTCAGAACCGGCCGGCCGATCCTCTATACCAGCGTCGATTCGGTTTTTCAGATCGCTGCCCACGAAGATATTATCCCTCCCGACGAGCTTTATCGGTTATGCCTGGCAGCGAGGCGCCTGGTCGATCGCTACGATATTGCCCGGGTGATTGCGCGGCCGTTCGTCGGCGATGCGCTGCAGGGGTTCCGCCGTTCGCCGCGGCGCAAGGATTTTCCGACCCCGCCACCTCGGGCAACGCTGCTCGAATGCCTGACCGGGCAGGGCTTCCTGGTCTCTGCTGTTGGCAAGATTTCCGACCTGTTTGCCGGACGTGGCATCTCCCGCAGTACGACTACGCTGGACAATGCCGACGGCATGAACAAGATCCTGTCCTGTCTGGCCGACCTGGACAACGGCCTGCTGATGGCCAACCTGATAGATTTCGATATGATCTATGGCCACCGTAACGATGCGGTCGGTTTCGGCCGGGCTCTCGAGGAGTTTGATGCGTGGCTGCCGAAACTTTACGCGGTGATGAGACCGGAGGACCTGCTGGTGGTGAGTGCCGACCACGGCTGCGATCCGACCACTGCCGGGACGGACCACACCCGTGAATATGTGCCGTTGCTGATCTGGTCGAAATCGATGCGAAAGGGTGTCAAGCTGGGAGACCGCCGGTCTTTTGCCGATGTTGCGGCAACCCTGGCGCAATATTTCAATGTCACTGGGGTCAGTGCCGGCGAGAGCTTTGCCCACCTGCTTGGTACGACGGGGATCGTCAGGCTTTGAGTTGGGCCGCCGAAAAATCGCCGACCCCGTTGCGACTGGAAGAAACCTCTTTGAGGAAATGCTCCTGGATGAACTGGTGCAGGTCTCGCCTCTGATTCTCGGCGACATCGACGAAACCGACGGCGAAACCCTGGAAGAAGTTATTCCTGGCCTCCGGCTGGACTACGTAGAGAACGGTCGAGTCGAGTTCGATCTCCTTGCCGTACCCGAGCAAAGGAAAGACCACGGTTAAGTGATCGCCTTGCTTGACGCGCGCCGCTGCTTTTAAAAAGAGGCCATGCATGCTGAGGCTTAAGATCTCAGCGAGAACGAAGTTGCTGTTGTCAATGCGGTACATGCCAGGGAGATGCAGGCGCAGACGCAGATTGTGCCTTGGGAAATTTTCCACGTTGCGCTGGATAAAGGAAAATAGCTCGAAAAGGCCTAGCGGTACCTCGAGGGTTTCGCCGGGGGACAGCTGTGCTGCTGCTCCTGAGGTGTCTTGCTTGAGAGCAACGACGGGGATTGCTGCCGAGAGGCTGTCCAATGTCTCCGCATCAAATGCCAGTTCCGGGTCGGCTAGGAGTGCTTCGCCGATGATCAGCAGACAGGGTTCGCTTTCCTGAAGAAAAGTCCTGACCTGGGAGGCTTTGCGGGTCGACAGGACTCGATAGCCCCAGTGCTTGAGTATCGGTTCCAACGTCGCCAGCAGGTCGGAGCGGTTGTCCGCAACCAGTATGCTTTTCATCGGTTCATTCGATTCCCGGCGGAAGGGGATTTGACTTTTGGTGCTTGCTGATCCTTTGCATTGCAATCATGTATACATCGACAGTTGTGCAATTTAACGTATTCGGTCATTGTCGCAAAGGAGAAAAAACCATGCTGCGAACCTTGCTGATGATTAGCATCGTCCTGGCGACAGTTCTGTGGACGGGCCACGCTCTGGCGCTTGAAGTGGCCGAAGCCGTCATAACGACAGCGGTTGTTGACCGGGAACCGGTCGATGAGGTCGAGGCTTTCCCGATTCAGGGCGGGAAGCTCTACTGCTTTACCAGGATAACCGGCGCCGGAGAACCGACGACCATCTACCACCTCTGGTATTATGGCGAGCAACTGATGTCACGGGTTGAACTGCCTGTGCAGTCTCCCGACTGGAGAACCTGGTCAGCCAAGGGGTTTCTTGCCACCGGGCAGGGGTCGTGGCGCATAGAGATTCAGGATGCCTCCGGCATGATCTTGCGGCAAGTCAGCTTCCGGCTGCGGTGAGAGCCTGGCCCGGCACACTAAAGACCGAGTTTCCTGGCACGCTGCAGGGCACAAAAGACAGCCGCCTGAGCACGCCCAGGCGGCTGCCTCGTAGATTAGTGGTAGAACCCCTTTATTTCTTGGCTTTGCCCTTGCCGCGCGCGGCACGGGCCTTTGCGAGTTTTTCTCCCAGCCCGCGATCGATTGCCATCTGCCGGCGGGTCTCGGAGTAGCTTTTGGCCGCCAGGGACTGCGAACGGGGAATGTCGAACTGCTTGCGATATTCAGAAGCGGTCATCTCATGGGATGTCTTGAGATGGCGAGAGAGGGTTTTCATCCCTTTGCCGCAGATCATGCAGAAGATCTTATCTTTACCAAAAGCTTTCTTGCGAGAGATTGCCGGACCTTGTTCTTCTTCAACCGAAGCAGCAACCAATTCACCTTTTTCAAGACAGTTCAGTGCATTGTAAACATCGCTCAGTTCGGAAACAAGTTCATCCTTGGTCATGTTTGTTGTCGAAGCATGTGCAGCAACGATTTCAGCTGCCATTTCAAGAATTGTCGCCATTTTTACCTCCGGAAATTAATAGTTTTGATATTTTTTCCATCATTTACATGTAACATGTATAGTAATACAAGAATATTTTTTATAATCAAGAATAAAATTGCATAAAGTGTAGATGTTTATCAGAAAATTGTTTTAAAGATATAATCTTTTCATAATTGGTTTTGTCCATCGGGTTTTAAATAAACCGAATTAAGGCTAAAGGTATATCTATAAAAACATCGGTGTTTTTTTGTTTTCGTGAAAACCGGAGCGAGCAATGATCATAAGAGAAGTAACCGAAAATTCTGAAGCCAGTGTGCTCTGTCAATTTGCCAGTCACAGCAAGGCCTCCAAAGGGAGACAAGTCGTCGAAGACGCCTGCCCGGTGCGCACGATATTCCAGGTTGACCGAGACCGGATTCTGCACTGCAAGGCTTTCCGCCGGCTCAAATACAAAACTCAGGTTTTTCTCGCCCCGGAAGGCGATCATTACCGCACGCGTCTCACCCATACCCTTGAGGTCAGCCAGGTTGCCAGGACCATGGCCCGGGCCCTGCAGCTCAATGAGGACCTTACCGAGGCGATCGCTCTTGGCCACGATCTCGGCCATACGCCCTTTGGCCATGCCGGCGAGCGTGTCCTGGCCGAATTGCTTCCTGCCGGATTCCACCACGTCAACCAGAGCCTGAGGGTGGTCGAGGTGCTCGAAAAAAACGGTGCCGGGCTTAACCTTTCATGGGAGGTGCGCGACGGGATTCTTCGTCATTCCAAGGGCCGGGGAGCACTTCTGGGCTTGAGGTCAGAGGACCTCCCGGCGACGCTCGAAGGCCAGCTGGTCCGCTTGTCCGACGTCATTGCTTATGTCAACCACGATCTGGATGATGCCATTCGTGGCGGTCTGATCAACGGTAGCGATGTGCCTGCGGCGTTGCGCCGCGCCCTCGGAGAACACTCGTCCCAGCGCCTCAATACGATGATTACCGACCTGATAGAAACTACCCTGGCCGGCAATTATGCCGCTGTACAACTTTCACTGACAGTTGCCAGGCAGGTCGTGGAACTGCGTGACTGGTTGTATGCAAATGTTTACCGGGCGAAGGCCGTCGAGCAGGAGTTTTGCAAAGCCAGTCGTGTCCTCAGGGAGCTCTTTGCCTATTTTTCTGCGAATCCCGAGGACTTGACAATCTGCGGCGGCCGTCATGACCAGGGCGAAAACATCGAAACATCCATCACGGATTTCATCGCCGGAATGACCGATCGCTATGCCATGAATCTCTACCAGAAGCTCTTTTTCCCGCAGCCTTGGAAGCCTCTGTAGGCGGCTGTGGTCAAAAGCGCCGGCAGGCCCCGGGATGCTTGACACCCGAGAAGCCGATATGATAGTTTTTTAGCGCTCTTACAGCTATTTGCCTGTCCCGGCTGATGAATAAAACCAACTCAGATGCCGACCCGCTGCAGATTGATTTTCAGCAGAGGATTAACTTACTGCATTTCCGGGGGCCCGAACAAAACAATGCATCCCTGCCCGGCAAGTGAGTTCTTTCCTGTACTGTGAATAGATATTTCCATTCTGTGCCGGGTGTGACAAAGTGGTTCGATTAAGAGCTCGGGAAACCGATTCGCAGGCTGATGCCGGAAGAGGGCCCCAAAGATCTGGCGTTCTTAAACCAGTCGCCAGGCCCCTTACTACTGGATTTTGATCAGGTAAGGCAATATCCGAATACCACGGTTTGCAGGCTGAAGGACAAAGGAGGTTGGCATGAGCAAGAAACTGCTGTTGGCCGACGACAGTATAACGATTCAAAAAGTTATCCAGATCACCTTTGCTCATGAGGATTATGAGCTGACGATCACCGACAACGGTGATGCCGCATTGATCAAGGCCCAGGAAATCAA
>JAHEEU010000113.1 GCA_024640545.1 Geobacteraceae bacterium | reverse complement strand
AATTCAATGGCTGCCCCTGTGGAACTTATATTCAACAGCCTCGCTGATCTTTTATTTGTGTCGAAGCTTATCTGAACAAAAAAATCGTGAGAAATATCGAGCCGGAAATCTTCTCTTCTCAGCAGCTTGGCTAATCTTTTATCAACAGCGTATTTTGCCTGAAGATCTAGTTTATTAGACTTGTTGATCTGAAATTTTTCTCTTGCGGAAAGCAAAAGGTTCTTCAAAGAAGAGCGGAGATTACTTGGTGTTTTTGTGTCTGAAATGACTACATTTTCAACGACGACGATTTCCTCACATTGAGGACACAAAAAAAGCTGTACCTCGGACAGACGGGGAGAGTTGATCAGTCCACCACAATTCGAACAATTCATTTGGAGCATATCGCTATCCTGTATAAGTGATTTGATCCATTTAACATACTTGGGTTGATTGAACTCTACCTGTCATTACAAACAGACTGCCTAAAAAATCGCTCTAAAAAATATCATCCCTGCCGAAGGCTCGAATCTTTCTCCCATCTTACATATCTAGCAGGAGAATGCCAACCTGTTCCTGGGCCAGAACCGGGCAGTGATTCTTTTACATTTATCATATTACACGGCTCTTACCTGCTCAGATTGACAGAAAAATGCAATGCTCAGAGGTTCTGAATTGTGAGGGATCAAACATCCTGTCTCTGCCGCCAGGTATTTGTCGTATGCCGGCAAAGCGACAATAAAAGCGAGCAGAGCAGCCGGCCGGGCCCAAGCATCTAAGAAAAAACGGGCAACCGATGGCGCTGTTTAGGCCGCCAGTTGTTGCCCGTTTGAGTCTCCATAAATATCCCGATGGGTGAAACATGAAACTGAGTATTTGATGCCAGGTTCCGCAGAGCTTGGCGTTTATACGGATCGGAGTAAAGCCCCCCCTCTGGGTGGGAGATTAGCTCTTCAGCCAGTCGACCATCCGTTCCAGCGCAGTAATCACCTTGTCACAGTTACGATGCAGGAATTCCTCGCTGATTTGCTGGTCGTTCGGCACCTGCTCTGCGGCGGCCAGGGCCCTGGAACCGTCGAAATCGACATAGGCGAGACGGGCGGTCAATTCATGCTCAGGCCGGCCGAAACAGGTCCCCGGCAGGATGGCGACACCGGTCTCTTCGAGCATCCGGGTGCAGAGTTGCGTGCTGCTGTGGATGCCCCGGACCGCAAGCTGGTCACGCAACGGGCTGAAGTCGGGAAACGCGTAAAAACCCCCGTCGAGAGGAGCCATGTGCAGGCCGAGCCCTGTGAATGCGGCGTGGACGCGCGCGCTGAGAGCCTTGAGGACCCTGCGCGAGTGCCACAGGTAGCGCTCGATCGTCACGCCGCCGTTGAAGGCCCGCACCGCGGCATACTGAATCGGCGCGCTGGTGGACGTGTAGGTTTCCGAAGCGACCGTCGCCATCCCCTTGACCAGCCACTCAAGTTCTTTCGGTGCCGCGAAGACACCAAGGCGCCAGCCACCGGCACCACACCACTTGCTCATGCCGCTGCTGATGATCGTCCCTTCGGGATAGTGACGGGCAATCGAGTGGTGCCCTCCATCAAACTGCAGCTCACCGTAGATTTCGTCGGAGAGCATGATGATCCGGTACTTTCGGGCGACTTCAGCGAGATCCTTGAGCTGAGCTTCACTGTAACTGTAGCCGGTTGGATTGTTCGGGTAGTTGAGTATGACGATACGCGGCTTGCTCGGGTCATCGGCGCAGACCCGATCCAGTTCATCAGCGGTGAGCAGCCATTTGTTCTCGGCGCGGGTCGGAACCCAACGCACATGACGGCCGATGATGTGTGCCTGGGGGGCATAGGAGACCCAACTCGGGGTCGGGATGACCAGGTCACCGTAGTAGACCAGCTGCAGGACGAACATCAGCTCCTTGGAACCGGGGCCGACCAGCACGTGCTGCGGCAGAAAAGCAAGGGACTGGGCCCGCTCGAAGTAATTGACTACGGCCTGCTGCAGGGCAGGCAGGCCACGTACCGGGAGGTAGTCCTTCTGGTGGGCGTTGACCTTCAGTTCGTCAACCACGACTTGCGGTACCGGGAACGGCGACTGGCCCAGGCCAAGCTTGTAGACCTGCTTGCCGGCGGCAATCAGTTCATTGGAAAGTTCATTGATCTGCAGTGTCGCGGAGAGCGGCAGGCCGCGCACGTTGAGATTGAGGTGCTTTTCGTGAATGCCGTTCGGGGTCATTATTTCTCCTCTGGTTTAACCCTGGCGGATCAGGGCATCGTAGACGCCCGTTTCACCTAATTGCAGCGAATTGTGTCAAGGTGCTTTACAGCCAGCTGTCACGGCGCAGCGATCATCTCTGCGCATCCAAAGGCACGACCAGCATCGGCCGATGGCTCTTGCGCAAAACCTTCTCGGCAACGCTGCCGAGGAAAGCATACTTGAGAGCCCCCTTGCCGTGACTGCCCAGCACGATCATGTCCGCGTCGAGACCGTCGGCGTGCTGCAGGATATGCGCGACAGGGTTGCCGTAATGCACCTCGATATCGTCGATCCGCTTAACGTCCTCCGGATGGTCGATGAGCTCCTCCTTGGCGAATTTATGCAGCCGCAGACGGATCTCATCCTTGATTTCCGCTTTGTGTTCAAGCTCTAAACCGGCCAGCTTTTCATGACCCATCACCGTTGCGACATAATTCATCGTCGACGAGTCCACCTCGGGAAGAATGTGGAGCAGGGTGATCTTGGCGTTGTAGCGCCTGGCCAGGCTGATGGCGTGCTTGAAAGCATGTGCCGAGTTGATCGACAGATCGGTGGCATACAGGATTTTCTTATACTCGGGGATCATGGCGCTCTCCTCATGCCGCCTTCGGGGCAGCGGTTCTGGTACGCATCTTCTGCAGCAGGTAGAGGGCGCCGAACATGCCCGCACCCAGCATGTAGGCCAGATGGTGCTCCTCGATCCCGATCAGCCCGGCAAAGAAGTAGGGACGGAACATGAAACCGCAGACCACGATCAGACCGATCAGCTCATACCAGCGGTTCTTGGCGATGAACCAGCCCTGGGTCGCGCCGGCAAAGGCGCAGGTGCCGATGCAGGTCATGATGAAGATAAAGATCGCCTCGAAGAAATTGGTGATGCCGATCAGCAGAATGTCCGTATTGAAGATGAACATGAAGGGCAAAGCCGCGGTGCGAATATCGTACATGAAACCCTGCACCCCGGTCGGGATCGGATCGCTCTTGGCTATGGCCGACGCCGCGTACGCCGCCAGGCCGACCGGTGGAGTGTCGTCGGCAAGGATGCCGAAATAGAAGCAGTAGAGATGGGCGGCGATCAAGGGCACGGCAAAGCCGTTGAGATCGGCCAGGGTCACCAGGGCCGGCGCGGTCAGGCTGGCCATGACGATATAGTTGGCGGTGGTCGGCAGACCCATGCCGAGGATCAGGCTGCAGACCGCGACGATGAAGAGCATCAAGTACAGGTTGCCCATGCTCAGGGTATCGATAATATCGGTGACCAGGCCACCGAGGCCCATGGTCACCACGCCGACGACAATGCCGGCTGCGGCGGTGGCGACGCCGACGCTGACCATGTTGCGCGCACCGGCCACCATGCCCTCGTAGATCTCGACAATCCCCTTCCAGAAGCCTTGACCGACCGAGGTCTTGTCCTTCCAGGCGCGGATCGCATGCTGGAAGAGCATGAGTACCAGCAGCACCATGGTCGCCCTGAAGGCCGCCATGTCAGGAGAATGCCGCGGGATGATCAGCTCGTAGAGCAGGTAGAGAATCGGCACCATGTAGTGGAAGCCGTTGAACAGGACCTTGAAGAAAATCGGCAGTTCGGCCTTGGGCAGGCCCATCATGCCAAGCTTTGAGGCCTCGATATGGGTCAGGAAGAAGAGTGCCACGTAGGAGGCAAAAGCCGGAATCGCCGCCGCCTTGCAGACCTCCAGGTACGGCAGGTTGACGTACTCGGCGATAATGAAGGCGGCCGCCCCCATGACCGGCGGCATCAGCTGGCCGTTGGTGGAAACCGCCACCTCGATCGCCGCGGCTTTCTTGGCCGGGTAGCCGACCTTTTTCATGAGCGGAATGGTGAAGGTTCCGGTGGTCACGACGTTGGCGATGGAGGACCCGGAGATCAGGCCGGTCAGACCCGATGAGAGTACCGCGGCCTTGGCCGGTCCGCCTTTGTAGCGCCCCAGCAGGCTCATGGCCAGGTCGATGAAGAAACGACCGGCACCGGCTTTGTCGAGCAGGGCACCGAACAGCACGTAGAGGAAGACGATCTTGGCCGAGACGTAGATCGGTACGCCGAAGATTCCTTCGGTGGTCAGCGAGATCTGACCGATAAAACGGTTGATGCTGACCCCCTTGAAGGCTAGGAAATCAGGCATGTAGGGGCCGAAAAAGGCGTAAAGGGTAAAGAAGATGCCGATGACCGACAGGGCCGGCCCCACCACCCGGCGCGCCGCTTCCCAGAGAAACAGGATCAACAAGGTGCCGAGAATCTTGTCGCGAACATTGAGCAGACCCACGCGGCTGGCAATACCCTCGAAGTCTATGACGATATACAGGGCCAGAAAAGCTGCGAAGAGCGCCAGGGCCAGGTCCATGAGAGGAATGCGGTCGGTCGCCGAGAGCCAACGCAAACCCGGAATGTTGATTTGACGCTTGAAGGTCGGGAAAGACACGTAGATCAGGAAAAGCGCGAACGCCAGGTGGATCGAGCGGACATAGGTCGAATCGAGCAGCAGCCAGCTGGAAAGGGAGAGCTGGAACAACGACCAGCTGAGGGCCACGACCGGTACCAGGAAGCGCTGCCAGCCGGAAACGTGTCGCAAGCCCATTTCCTCTTCTTCGACCATCCGCCGGGCCTTCTCGAGGCCTTCGTCATTTAGATCTACCTGCAGTTTTACTTGCTCTTCGCTCATCGCGGGACTCCTCGACTCTGAAAAAGCTGGAACTCATTAAGCCGGGGGCACGTTGCCGTGCCCCCGCTCATAGCTGGCCCTATTTCATCAGGCCGACTTCTTTGTAGTACTTCATGGCGCCCGGGTGAATCGGCGCCGACAGGCCCGCCAGCATGCTTTCCTTGGTCAGGTGAGCAAAGGCAGGATGAAGAGTCTTGAACTCGTCGAAGTTCTCGAAGACTTCCTTGGTGATGGCATAAACCACCTCGTCGGAGACATCGGCGCTGGTGCAGAAAGTCGCCTTGACGCCGAAGGTCGGTACGTCAGCAGTATTGGTCACGCCGGCATACTCGGCGACCGGGATGCTGGCAGCAGCATAGTAGGGGAATTTGTCGGTCAGCTTCTTGACGATATCGTCGGGAACCGAGACGAAATTAACCTTGGTGGCGCCGGCGACGGCTTCCTTGACCGAACCGTTCGGATGGCCGACGGTGTAGAAGAACACATCGATGCGGCCGTCCTGCAGCATACTGGCGGATTCGGCGGCCTTCATCCCTTCGGCCTTGAGGTCGTTGTTGACGTCGATGCCGGCAGCGGCCAGCAGGTCCTCAGCGTTACCGCGCTGACCCGAACCGGGGTTGCCGATGTTGACGACCTTGCCCTTGAGATCGGCAACGGTGTTGATGCCTTTGCTGGCGTTGGCGACGATGGTCACCGACTCGGGGTGAATCGAGAAGACCGCGCGGAGTTTCTTGACCGGTTTGCCTTCCCAGTCGGCGGTGCCGTTGTAGGCCTGGTACTGGCGGTCGGACTGGATGACGCCGAATTCGAGGTCGCCGGCGTCAATGGCGTTGACGTTGAACACCGAACCACCGGTCGACTCGACCGTGGCCCGCAGGTTGTATTCCTTGCGCTTCTTGTTGACCATCTTGGCAATCGCGCCGCCGGTCGGGTAATAGACGCCGGTAACGCCACCGGTACCGATGGTCACATACTGGGTCGCCGCCAGGAGGTCACCGGCGCCGAACACCACGATTGCCGCTGTCAGAATCAACAGGCTGAGTTTCTTCATCATCTTTTCTCCTTTGTATTGAAGGTTTCAGGATAAACCTTGCCCGTAGCAAGGTGCTGACTGTCGGAAACCGCAGGGAGGTTGAGATATCCGGAAACGGAATCGCACCAGGCGCGGCACGGGATTGTATAGCAAGGGCCGTACCATGCCAGAGTTGAACATTCAAGCCACTGAAAATACTAACATTATTTTTTGAGAATGCCAGCAAGAGCGGAGAAAAAGGGTCATAACCCAGGTTATGCATATTTGCGTGTAAGAAATTTTTTCTAATGATTTCGGACAGTTGAAAGGCGATAACCTGTCGTCCGGCTATAACCCGGGTTATACCCCTTTGGCCAGGCCAGGCAGGGGTCAGTCCCTGGCCTGACGCAGGCGTTTGCTCAGAGCCGGCTGCGAGATGCCGAGCAGGCGGGCCGCCAGCGTCTGGTTGCCTTCGCTGCGGCGCATGGCATCCTCGATCAGGAGCTGCACGGCTTCCGTCAGGCTGGGGCACTGTTCGAACAGGGCAAAGGGGTTGTCCATCCCTGCGGCGGCGCGCGCGACGGCTGGCTGGCTTTCGATGGCACGTTGGAAAACCGCCATGGAAAGCACGCCGCCCTGATGGTTGCTGACCGCGTCGAAGACCATGGAATGCAACTCGCGCACATTGCCTGGGAAGTCGTAATTCGCCAGCAGGAGCCGGAGCTGCGGCGGGGGGGTCGGTTTCGGCTTGCCGAGGACACGGGCCGCATCGTCGAGAAAGTGATCAAGCAGGAGGGGGATGTCGCCAAGGCGCTCGCGCAACGGCGGCAGGTGGATATGGTGCGAGCAGAGACGATAGTAGAGATCGCGCCGGAAGCCACCGGTCTCCTGGCGAGCCGCCAGGTCGTTGTGGGTCGCGACAATGACCCGGATTTTCGCCTGGCGCGGACGGTCGTCGCCCAGGGGGAAATACTCGCCTTCCTGCAAAAGACGCAGCAGCTTGACCTGCGAAGCCTGGCTGAGGTCGCCGATTTCATCGAGGAACAGGGTGCCGCCGGCCGCCTGCTCGACCAGCCCGCGGCGGGCGGCATCGGCACCGGTGAAAGCCCCGCGCACGTGGCCGAAGAGCGTATCAGCAAAGACGCTGTCGTCGAGGCCGGCAACGTTGACGGCCACCAGTTCGCCCGCCCGGCCACTCAACTTGTGCACCGCCCGGGCGATCAGTTCCTTGCCGGTGCCCGACTCGCCGGTAATCAGCACCGGACGGGGACTGACTGCGATCGCCTCACTGTACTGGAAGATTCGCTGCATCGACGGGTCGATGGTGACGATATCGGCAAACGCCTCGGGGCTCTCCGGGCGCCCGCCGAGCAGCTGCTGGCGCATCGCCCGGTTCTCCCGCTCGAGGTCCTGGAAACGGATCGCCCGGCGAACGGTATCGAGCAGGCGGTCGCTGTCGGCCCCCTTGACGATGTAATCGAAGGCGCCGAGCCGCATGCAGTTGACGGCAGTTTCCACCTGGTTGAGACCGCTGACGACAATGACCGTGATATCGGGGTGCTCCTCCCGCAGCCGGGCCAGCAACAGCTCCCCGGACACATGGGGCATGGTTATATCGAGCAGGACCAGGCCGACATCTTCGCCGGCGAGAAGCCCCGGGAGCTTGCGGGCATCAAGACAGGTCACCAGTCGATTGATGCCGCCCTGACCCTCGAGGGTCATGCTCAGGGTTCGCAGCCAGGGGGCTTCATCGTCGATCAGCAGCACGCTGAAAGTGGGATATCGGTCGTCACGTTTCACGCGTCATTCTCCTTCTGGGCGGGCAGGAACAGGCGCACGGTGGTTCCCAGCCCCGGGATCGAATCGAACGCCAGGCGACCGCCATGCTCCTTGACAATGCCGGCCGACACCGACAGGCCGAGACCGGTCCCGCCCTGCTCACGCTTGGTTGTAAAAAACGGGTCCATCAGGTGCGGCAGGTGTTTGGCATCGATGCCGATCCCGGCGTCACGCACCGTCAGGAGCACCTGCCCGCTCGACCGGGCCCGACTGGTTTCCAGGACAATCTCGCCGCGACTGTCACCGAGAGCCTGGCTGGCGTTGAGCAGCAGATTGACCACGACCTGCTCGATGCGCTGGAAGTTGCCACGCACGGCGGGCAGATCATCTGCCAGCCGCGCGCTGAACCGGTCAGTCGCTTTACGCAGGCTCGGTTCGACCAGGCGCACGGCCGACTCGGCGACCCGGTTCAGGTCGATGTTGTCGCAAAAATCAGCATCTTCCTGACGCGCGAAGTTCTTCAACTCTTCGACGATGCGCTTGATGCGCCCGGCGCTGGCGATGGTCTCGTTCAGGAGTTCTGGAATTTCGGTACGCATCCGCGAGTAGTTGAGCCAACCGAGGCGAAAGTCGCCGCTCCTCCGGTAATGGTCCTCGAGCAGCGGCATGGCATCGTTGAAGGCCTTTTCCAGGTGAGGGAGGTTGAGCATGATGACCCCGTTTGGATTGTTGATCTCGTGGGCCACCCCGGAGACCAGGATTCCCAGCGATGACATCTTGTCCGCCTGGATCAACTGGCGTTGGTGCAGTTCCAGCTCTTCCATGGCGCGCTTGCGCTCGCTCACCTCCATCTCAAGGGCACGGGTCCGCTCGGCAACCTGTTTCTGCAGGGTGCGGGACCAGACCACTGTCCCCCCGAGGATCAGCAGCAGCGGCACCGCTACGGCCGCCAGGTAGCCACCGATGCGGTACCAGGCAGGTTCATCGGGGTCGAGCACGCCCAGCCAGCGCGCATAAATTTTCTGGTATTCGCCGGTCTGCTTGAGAATCGTCAGCCCTTCGTTGAAGCGGGCCAGCAGGCTGCTGTTCCCCTTGCGGACCGCGTAGCCGTAATCCTGGGCCACCAGCGGCCTGGGCACCGGAGCAATGTTGCTCAATTTGAACTGGCGGCTCAGGGAGAGTCCGGGCAACTTGGCAACCAGGGCACAATCATGTTTCCCCGAAGCCAGCAGGCGCAGGGCATCGGCCAGGGAATTGCTGAGGATCAACCGCGCGCCGTCCTGGCGCTGCAGCATGAAGTCATGCATGACGCTGCCGCGCATGACGATGACCTCGCGGCCGGCCAGGTTCTCCACCCGGGTCAGCGCCTGGCTTGACTTGCGGTTCCAGATCGACTGATGTACTACCGCATGGGGGACCGAGAAATCGACCTCGGAACGCCGCTCCTCGGTAAAGGCCATCCCCTGCAGGATATCGACCTTGCCGACGGCCAGGTCGTTGCGCATGTCTCCCCAGGCCCCGAGGACTATCTCGACCTCCATACCCATGACACGGGCGATGGCCCGCGTCAGGTCGACGTTGAATCCGGCAGGGTTGCCGTCTTTATCGAGAAACTCGT
>JAHEEU010000112.1 GCA_024640545.1 Geobacteraceae bacterium | reverse complement strand
CCGCCCGGCATGATCGCCCAGATCACCGCCGTCGCTTTTGCCCTGGCCGGCAACACTCTCTTTCCAGTCTTCCTGCTCGGCATCTGGTGGGATCGGACCAATAAGTACGGGGCGATCGCCGGCATGCTGGTCGGCACCGTCATCACCTTTGCGCCGATCTTGTTCGGGCACCTGCTGCCGTCACTGCGCGCCATTCTGCCGCCGACCTCATCGGCCCTGATCGGTGCGCCGCTCGTGATCCTGACCATGATTGTCGTGTCCCGCATGACACCACCACCACCCGAACACCTGAGGCGCTTCCTGGTAGAAAAGGTCCACAGCCCCTGACCCCGAAGTTCCCCGAGCCAAGGGCGTTGACCGCAACGGCAGCCTTGCAGTAGTGTGCCGGAGACTAAAATATTGTTTTATTAATTCGCCTACGATTTTATAAATGAAGTTGATCTTATCCGCAGGAAGTCTGTTTACCTTACCACCGACCCTGGTTTTCGAAATGGCCAGGGATGTCGGTTTCGATGGCATGGAAATCATTATCAATCATGACTTCGCCGGCTCGCGGGCCCTTCCGCAGCTGCAGGGATTGCAAAGCATCCTCCCGGTCCTCTCGATCCATGCCCCCTTCTTCGAGATCGACGGCTGGGGGAACAAGGTTGACCAGCTGAAACGTACTGCTCAGCTGGCAATGGATGCCGGCGTCCCGCTGATCAATTTCCACCCACCCAACTGGCTCTCCTGTGAATTCAAATTCTGGCGCTGGCTGAAAAACATCAAGGACTTCCAGTCCGAGATCGGCCAGAACGGCGTCCTCATCACCATTGAGAACATGCCCTGCCTGCCGCAGCTCAAGCTGAATCCCTACATGCTGTCGAATATCGAAAAGCTGGTCCGCTTCATGGAGGAGCGCAACCTCTACCTGACCTTTGACACGGCTCACTGCGGTTCGATGCACACCGACTTCCTCGGTGACTTCCACCAGTACTATGACTCCGGACGTATGCGGAACATCCACTTCTCCGACTACGGCAACGGCCGGGAGCATCTGCTCCCCGGTCACGGCGGCCTGCCTCTGACCCGTTTCCTCAACCATTTGCGGGAAACCGGCTACGACCAGACCCTGGTTCTGGAACTCTCTCCTTACGAGTTCCCCAAGGAGCCGGAGATGATCAAGGAGACGCTGCACGAAATCTTCGCTTACCTGTGCCAGGAAACCAGGAACCCTTCGCTCGGAACCGTCTGATACCGCCGCACTCACAGGCACGGCCGCCCGCGCAAACTGCGGGATAACCCGGATTGAGCATCCAGCGGCGCAAGAGTTCACCCCGCCTTGGCGGGCCGGAACTTATTCCGGTTCCGCGTTCTGAAGAGAGGATTCCGCTTTTGCAACTCAAGCCGCCGGAGATTGTGCCAGGCGCCTGGAAGTCATGGCAGATCTTAGGACCGCGGCCTGGAATCTGACGGGACAAAAGACCAGCAGGATGCAATAGCCTTGAGGGGTACGGGGTTCGAGGTGGGGTGAACGACAACCAACTTCAACGTACGATATAGACCGAACAGTGGGCATGTAGAGAAATTTTCGTGGAAACGCTGCCGAGAAGCGTACGCTTCATGCGACCCTTCCCTGAAGAACCGACCACGATCACGTCACAGTTTTTCTCCTCGGCCAAGAGCATCAACTCCTCGGCGGGGTCGCCGTACAGGACCAGCGATTCCAGCTGGACGCCGGCTTCCGCTGCGGCTTTTTCGACGACATAAAAGAGCCGGTCGCGCTTTTCCTGCCAACCGGGCATTTCAGTGGCAGGTTTGTCGGGGAAGAAATCTGTGTATGAGGGGGTCTTCATGCTGGGAAGGACCATGACCGCATAGAGCTGGCTTTTGAATTTGCTCCCGGATATCGAGGCCAACCTTACCGCCTCCTCGGCGGCCTTGTCGGATTGGGGGGATCCATCTATGGCAACGATAATTTTCTTGCTGAGCGTCAGCATGCCGGGCTCTCCCAAAGTTCATAAGTTTTCATCGGCAAACGGCATCGCGTCCAAAAGCAATTTCCGAATGGGCACTCATTAGCCTGAATTTACCTGCCGGCCATCAGCGTGTCAACTGCACAGATATTTAAAAAAGAAACTAATCTGTTTGACATCTGTAAAACACTATTTTAAAATTCAGCAAACAAGCCGAAGCGTGAAGTCGCTTCCGTTCGCAGGCCCGGACCATGTATCACAATAAATTCCATTCTAACTTGACAGGTTATGCCGGTTTAGTTAGAAAATGTCCTTTCAATAATTTTCGTCTTATTAATTTTCAATTAAGGATTTGCAGACAATGGCCAGGAAAGAAAAGTCCGAATATATTATTCAGGCGGTTTCACACGCCTTGGACCTGCTGGAGCAGTTCCATGACGATGTTGACGAACTCGGCGTAACTGAACTCAGTAAACGTCTGAAGCTACACAAAAACAACGTTTTTCGTCTCTTGGCCACCCTCGAGTCGCGTGGTTACATCGAGCAGAACAAAGCCACGGAAAACTACCGCCTCGGCCTCAAGGCGCTGGAACTCGGTCAGACCTTCATCAAGCAGATGGGTCTCCTGCGCCAGGCGAAACCGATTCTCGAGAAGATGGTTGCCGACTGCAATGAGACCTGCTATGTCGCCATCTTCAAAGAGGGGCACGTGGTCTACCTCGACACAGTGGAAACCGACATGACGGTGCGCGTGGTCTCCAGAGTCGGGTCCCGGCTGCCATCCTACTGTACAGCTGCCGGCAAGGTCTACCTGGCCCACATGTCCGAAGAAGAGATCAACGAAATCCTGCCGAACGATGAGTTCCGGACCTACACCGCCACGACGATCAAAAACCGCAAGCAGCTCAGGGACGAGCTGCAGAAGATCGCCGAGCAGGGTTACGCCATTGACAAAGAGGAGCTTGACCTGGGCGTACACTGTGTCGCGGCGCCGATTCGCGATTACACCCGCCGGATCGTCGGCTCGATCAGCATCTCCGGGCCGACCATGCGTCTCGGCGAAGAGCGCATTGCCAATGAGCTGGTCCCGCTGGTCCTAAAGGCCTCCGAAGAGCTCTCGACCCGCCTGGGCTACCACAAGTAACCCTGCTGCACCATTCAAGACCTCAAGCCCCTGCCGCACGGCAGGGGCTTTTTGCTTCGGAGATGCGGCTGCAAGGCTCAAAAGGAGCAAAGCCGTTGATCGGCAAGCCGCAGCGGGAGCCCTTGCCGCGCGCTAAAACCATCCAGCTGGCGACTTTCACATTGACCGCCGTGGCATGAACTTTTACTCTGATTATCGCACCGAACAAATCTCGGCCCGTTCAGCGCGAATTCCTGGACAAGGACACGTCCCCGGTATTCCGATCCCTGCGGAAGATACGTCAATGGCAAAGGCCACGCAGCAGGAATATCAAGCTCACTGGAGAGATCAACGCCCAGGCAGCGACGGTACGCTGCCAAGAAGTATTCTTCTCAATAAGCCAGACCACTTAAGAGGTTGTTAATGGTGCCGCACAACAGTCGAAACGACTGCTCGGAGACCCACCCTGGCGTCCTGGCGCTGCGCCGCGACTCAAGCCGTCAAGGAGTTGGCGAGCCGGACAACCTGCCCTTCATGCTCTGCCCACCCGGCGCGCAAGCCGCGGCCTTACTGGTTCACGGTTTCACCGGAACGCCCTGGGAAATGCGCCTTTTGGCAGAACACCTGGCAGAAGCGGGGATTGCCAGCCTGGCGGTACGCCTGCCCGGCCACGGGACGTCGCCGGAAGACCTTGCCGGGCGTCGGTGGGAAGAATGGTACGACGCCGTACTGGAAGGCTATCAGATGCTGGGCAGGGAATTCCCTGCTGTCTACGGCATGGGCATGAGTACCGGCTGTCTGCTGCTGCTGGCCATGGCCAAAGCCCACCCGTTGCACGGCCTGGTCCTCTTTTCTCCCTACCTGCGCACTCTGCACTGGCTTGCACCTTATGCCGGCATTCTGAGATGGGCTCTCCCCTACCAGGTCAAACCAGGTGGCGAGAAACCGGACAAGCACTACTACAACCGTCGACCGGTTGCCGGAATCCACCAGATCAACCGATTGCTGCAGACCTTGCGAGGCCAGCTGCCCCGGATCAACTGCCCGGTGCTGGCTTTCAATGGTGAGGGGGATGAAACCGTGGACATCGCCAGCGGCCGCCAACTGGTCGATTCGCTGGGCAGCACGGTCAGGATTCACCTGAGGTACGGGCCTGACGTCCCCCATGTCCTGACCCGGGAAGAGAACCCCTGCCACCAGGCGATGCTCGATCAGACGATCAGGTTTGTTCAGGAATTGGAACGCCCGGGGGCCATTGTACGGGTGAGATAATGATAGAGCGCTTCAACCATGGTGCGGGTCTGAGCCAGTGTTCCGGAATTGTCGATCACGAAATCAGCCTTCTGCACCTTGTCCGCCTGTGGCCACTGGGAGGCAATCCGCTGCCGGGCCTCCGCTGCGCTGAGGCGGTTGCGCTGCTGCAACCGTGCCAGTTGGGCAGCCTGATCGACGACAACCACCAGGACCAGGTCGACCCGGTTCTCTGCCCCTGCCTCGAAAAGCAAAGGCGCTTCATAAACGATCAGGTCATGGGGTGCAGCCTTCAATGCCGCCAGGCGACACTCGGCCAGGTGGGCAATAGCAGGATGCGTGATCGACTCGAGGCGTCGCCGCGCGGCGGGGTCGGCAAAGGCCCTTTGCGCCAGGGCCTCACGATTGAGGCTACCTGAAGGGGTCAGGATATCTTCACCAAAAACCTCGATCAGCTTCGCCAGTGTCGGGCTGCCTGGGTTGACGACCTCGCGGGCAAGGAGGTCGGCGCTGACCAGGGTCGCACCGCAGCCGACAAAAAAATCGGCAACGGAACTTTTACCTGAGGCAATGCCTCCAGTAAGGCCAAGAATCATGGCAAAGACTTCTCCTGAAACCGCAAGCACAGCATCCCGTCGGCTGGGAACCATCCCACGCATGGTTCTTTCCGGGCACGATAGGTACCACAATCACCCTGTCTGCCGGGCCAAGTACGGCGGTGCGTATCATGATATCACCTGGCCTGACTTTGCAAAAGAGCTCTATGCCCACGCCAGAGGTCTCCTGGCCGCAGGGTTCAACCCCGGAGACCGGGCGGCCATCATGGCTCCCAACGGCCCGAACTGGGTCTGGGCGGATATCGCCATCCAGGCCTGCGGGGGCATCAGTGTGCCAGTCTACCATACGGAAAGCCTGACCAACACGCTCTATATTCTCAACAACTCGACCAGCCGCACCCTGTTCCTCTGGTCTCCCCTGGTTGCCGCCGAGCTGCTGCAGCACCTCGATGGGCTGCCGGGCCTGGAGACCATCGTCCTGCTGCGTGGAGAGCTGGCTCACCCACAGGTCGTCATTTTAAAGGACTTTCTGGTTGGCGAGAATCCGGAACTGGACAGAGAGCTGACGCGACGGCTGGACAGCACCGGCGGCGAAGACCTGGCGTCCATCGTCTACACGTCGGGGACCACCGGCCCACCAAAGGGCGCCATGCTGACCCACCAGAACTTCCTCTCCAATGTTCGGGCGTGCGCGCAACTTTTTCAGCTCGGCCCTGAAGATTCCTGCCTATCGTTTCTCCCCCTCTCCCACGTCTTCGAACGTATGGCGGGATATTACCTGATGCTGCACCAGGGGGTGACCATCGCCTACGCCGAAAGTATCGACTCCCTGCCGGTCAACCTGCTCGAAGTGCGGCCTACCGTGGTCATCAGCGTGCCGCGACTTTACGAAAAGATCTACGCCCGGCTCATGGACAAGGTGGTTTCCGGTTCGTGGATCAAGCGCAAAATCTTCTTCAAAACCCTGGCTCTGTGTACAGTGCGCATAACCCGGGAATTGGCCCGGCAGCCGGTAACTCAGCTGCTTAGGAAGTTGACCGACATCCTGCGGGGCCTTGTTTTCCGCCAACTGCACACGCTCCTAGGCGGTCGCCTGAGGTTTTTCGTTTCCGGCGGAGCGCCCCTGGCACGTGACATAGCCGAGTTTTTCCTCGCCGCCGGGATACCGATCTACGAGGGTTACGGTCTGACCGAAACCTCGCCGGTCATCGCCGTCAACACTCCCCGTGCTCAGCGCCCGGGCACAGTCGGGCGGGTGTTGCCGGGCACGCAGGTCGATATTGCCGAGGACGGAGAGATCCTCGTCGCCGGGCCGGGAGTTTTCCAGGGCTACTGGCAGAGCCCGGAGCAGACCCGCGAAGCCTTTAAGGAAGGCAGATTTCACACCGGCGACATCGGTGAGCTGGACGCCCAGGGCTTTTTGGCGATCACGGACCGCAAGAAGGACCTGATCGTCACTGCCGGGGGAGAAAACGTTGCGCCGCAGATTCTGGAAAAGCTAATGAAAACCGATAAGTTCATTGCCAACGCCCTGGTCTATGGCGATCGTCGGCCATTCCTGACCGCCCTGTTGGTTCCCAACTTCGACAATCTGAGCCGTTACGCCCGCATCAAGAAGATTGACTTCCTGACGCATTGCGACCTGATAAACCACCCACAGATCCTGGCGCTCATGCGGCGCCGGGTGGAAGCCCTGCAGCAAGGCCAGCCCGGGTTCATGCAAATCAAGCGTTTTACTCTGCTCTCGCGGGACTTCCTCGCAGAAAGCGGGGAGCTGACGCAAACCTTGAAAATCAAACGCAAGGCGGTGGCCAAAAAATTTCACCAGATCGTCGAGAGCATGTACATGCAACAGGACCACGGCATTCACGACCACGGCTTCTGTATCCTTGACGAAACGGATCATGGCAAGTGAGCATGCTGCACCAAAATGCGCCATGCGAGATGACCTCGGCTCTGGTCAAAATGTTTATAATCATTTAGAATGCTGTGAGGTTCTGCCGCCAGGACAGAATCGTCACCAGGGGCAGGTAGCGGAAACCAGGACATGCAGAATTCCAGCGCAGGCCAAAATCTGATCGCAGCCGCTCTTATCGGGGTCGTCAAACAGATCAAGGCCATCAAATACTATCCTCCCGGGCACCCGGCCCTGCAGACGGCGGCCGCGGATAGCCTGCGTGGTTTCGAGCCGGTGCTCGCCGACGGCCGTCCGCTCGCGCTCAGCGTTCGCAAGGAAGGCTTTCTGCTGGACGACACCCCGGTTGCCAAGGGCAGCCAGATTCTGGCGCAACTGGCCAACTTCTGCTTCGCCCGCCGGATCCAGTACGTCACATTCCTCGTCGGCCTCAACAGCAGCGACCTGCATCACTTTGTTCACTTCCTGCTGCTCGACCCGCAAATCATCCAGAAACAGGGGGGCTTCCAGGCGATCCTCGAAAAAGCCCGGATGACCACGATCTGGACCAATATCCGCGACCTTGACGAGATCCTGCAGCGCAAGCACAGGATTGAAGCCCTGCCCGAGGACCCAGACTTCGATCCGGCCAGGATCCTGACCGAAGTCAAAGAAGACGCTCAGAGCCATCAGGTCGATATGCTGGACCTGGGGGCTCTGGTTGCCAAGCTCGAAAAGGAGCGGGACGACGGCCGCTTCCAGTATCTGCTGCAGGAACTGATCCCTCTGCTGCGGCTGCAGCTCCTTGAGGATCGCCGCGCATTGGTGCTGCGCGCCCTGCTGCTGCTCTGCCGCTGTGCTACCGGCAAACAGTATACTCAGGAGCGCCGGAAAAACGCCCTGCTGGCCCTTGACCAGCTGGCCACCGACGAAATGGCCAACTACCTGGTCGCCTACCTGTTCGCAAGCGACTCCGATCAGAAAACCCGCGATCTTCTCGGCAAGATTCTGGCTTTTATGAGCAACAGGATTGGACGCCGTTTGATGGAATTGCTGGCTGACGAGCGCATGAGCGGCAAGCGTAAGGTCCTGGGCAACATCCTGGTGCGCAGTGGCACCCCGGCCCTGCCGATCCTCTATGAACACCTGCCTGACGAGCGCTGGTACGTGGTGCGCAACGCGGTGGCAATTCTGGGCGATATCCGCAACCAGGAAGCCCTGAGCCACTTGACTCCCCTGCTGCAGCACGACGAAATCCGCGTCCGCCGGGAAACGATTCGCGCCCTGACCAAAATCAGTGGCCAACGGGCGGTCAACATCCTGCTGCAGGTCGCTGTCAATCATGATCATGAAACGCAGCGTCAGGCGATCCTTTCGTTGGGGGCCATGCGCGCCGCCACTGCCGTGCCGACCCTGCTGGCGCTCCTCAAGAAATCGGATTGGAGCCAGCGCGCCATCGACTTGAAGAAGGATGCCATTCGTGCCCTCGGCGAAATCCGGGACCCTGCAGCGACTTCCGAGCTGGTCAGAATCCTCGGCAAGAAGCACTGGCTGCGCAGCAAGCTCAACAACGAACTACGCATCGCCGCCGCCGCCGCGCTGGGCGACCTCGGTGAGAAGAGCACTCTCAAGGCACTTGAAAAGGCCACCCACGACCGCACGGCAGCGGTCGCCCGGGCAGCGGCCCAGGCCATCAAACAGCTGGACAAGGCGGAACCATGAACGTTGACGAAATCAAACAGGTCGTTCAGGTCCTGGCGGCGGCCATCAAGGGACTGCGACTTTACGCTGTTGACCACCCGGCAACGGCCAAGCAGGTTGAAGCCCTGCAGAATGGCCTGTTCAGCCTGCTGCACCACAAGAAAAAGATCAAAATGGGGATTCTCGAGGGCACCCTGTTCGTCGAGGACCATCTCTTCATGCAGGAATTCCCGGCCGCGAGCGAGCTTGCCAAGCTGCTCGAGTCCCGTGAGCTGCTCGGCATTGAATTTATGGCCGGTCTCTCCGCCAGTGAGATCCAGACCCTGTTGTACCTGATCCACTCCAGCGAAACCAGCGGTCAGGATTTCGCCGACTCACTGGTATCACAAGGAGTCAAAAGAATTCGCGCCGTTGCCGCCGAAGATGATGACGATGACGACCAGAAGCCACGCAAGGTGTATCGCAAGGCTCTCAAGGTCGTTGACCAGATCTTCCAGGACGTGCGCATGGGTGAGATCCCTTCATCGGTCGAAGCGATCAAGGTCGTCAAGAGCATGGCCCAGCTGACCATCACCGAACCGCACGCCATGCTGGCCCTGTCGATGCTCAAGGATTACGACAACTATACCTTCACCCACTCGGTCAACGTTTCAGTCATATCCCTCGCCGTAGGCCGAGCCTGCAATGTCACCGATGAGCAGTTGAAGACCCTTGGTTTGGGTGGCCTGCTGCACGATCTCGGCAAGCTGCGCGTCGATGTCAACATCATCACCAAGCCGGGACGACTGACCGACGCCGAATTCGATGCGATCAAGGAACATCCCGGGTTTGGCGCCAACATCATTCGTGAAATGGAAGATGTCACCCCCGAGATCATGCAGATCGTTCTCGGCCATCACCTGCGTTACGATCGCAGCGGCTACCCGGCTGACCGAGCCGGCGAAATCATCTCGCCGCTGGTGGAGATGGCCGC
>JAHEEU010000111.1 GCA_024640545.1 Geobacteraceae bacterium | reverse complement strand
GCTCGTCAAACAGCATCACTTTCGGCTTCATGCACAGGCTGCGGGCAATCGCCACGCGCTGCTGCTGGCCGCCGGAGAGCTGGCCTGGGTACTTGAGGGCCTGCTCCGCGATATGCACCTTGTCCAGGTACATCATCGCCATTTCATCTGCCTCTTTCTTCGGTGTTTTGCGCACCCAGATCGGCCCGAGGGTCAGGTTCTCGAGGATGGTCAGGTGCGGGAAGAGGTTGAAGTGCTGGAAAACCATGCCGACTTCGGTGCGAACCTTCTCGATATTCTTGATGTCGTTGGTCAATTCGGTGCCGTTGACGATGATCTGGCCGCGCTGATGCTCCTCCAGCCGGTTGATGCAGCGGATCAGGGTCGACTTGCCGGAACCCGACGGGCCGCAAATGACGATGCGTTCCTTCAAACGCACCTGCAAGTTGATGTCGCTCAGCACATGGAAATCACCGTACCACTTATGCATTCCGACAATTTCAATAATATTCCCATTGGTCGGGATGAGCTCGGTGGCTGTCTGTTCATTCATAATGCTTCTCTTCCTGTGTTGGCAAACGGTCAATGCCCGGTGTGCAGGTCCTTTTCAAGTTTCCGGCTGTAGCTGGACAGGGCATAACAGCAGATGAAATAAAGTACCGCCAGGAAAATATAGGCCTCGGTCGAATAGCCCGTCCATTTGGGGTTCGCAAGCGTAGCCTTGGTCGTCTTCAGTACATCGTAAAGAGCAATGATGACGACCAGCGAGGTGTCCTTCAAGGCCGAGAGCATCTGGCTCACAGTTGGCGGGATGACGATCTTCAGTGCCTGCGGCAGGATCACCAGGCGCATGGTCTGGTTGTAGTTGAGGCCGAGTGAGTCGGCGGCCTCGTATTGGCCGCGCGGCATGGCCTGCAACCCGCCCCGCACCACCTCGGCGATGTAGGCCGCGGTGAAGAGGATGATGGCGACCTGGGCGCGCAGCACCTTGTCGATGGTCACCCCCTCAGGGAGAAACAATGGAAACATCACCGACGACATGAAGAGCAGGCTGATCAGCGGCACACCACGGATCAACTCGATATAGACCACGCACAGAGTCTTGATTGCCGGCATCTTTGAACGCCGACCAAGAGCCAGAACGACACCGAGCGGATAGGCGCCGACTATGCCGAACAGGGAGAGCATGAAGGTCAGCGGCAGACCACTCCACTGCGCAGTTTCCACCAGCGTCATGCCAAAAAATCCGCCACGCATCAGGCCGCCCATGACGACCAGGCCGACCAGCCAGTACCAGCCGAGGGATTTTTTCCAGGCTGAGCGGTTCTTGGAATAAAACAGCAGGGCGACCATCAGCAACATGGCGAGGGTCGGTCGCCATTGCTGACCCTCAGGAAAAAAACCGAAGATGATGAAATTGATATTCTGCGGTATGACCGACCAGCAGGCGCCATCGATCTCGCGGCAGGCTTCAGAGGAACTGTTCCAGAGACTGTCGACAAAGGCCCATTTGAACAACGGCGGGACCAACTGCATCAGCACCAGGATAAAGACAATCGTCAGAATCGAATTATACCAGGAGTTGAACAGGTTACCGCGCAACCAGCCGATCACTCCTACTTCGGTGATTGGAGGCTTTAGGTATTCCCGGGTTGCGGAGGGCGGCGTCGTCATCGGGTCACCTCTCCACCATGGCCGTTTTCTTGTTGTACCAGTTCATGAACACCGACGTCGACAGGCTGAATAAGAGGTAGACGATCATAATCAGCGCCACACCCTCGATTGCCTGGCCGGTCTGGTTGATGGTGGTATTGGTCACCGCCACGAAATCTGCGTAGCCGATGGCGATGGCCAGCGAGCTGTTCTTGGTCAAGCTGAGCAACTGATTGGTCAAAGGCGGGATAATCACCCTCAGCGCCTGGGGGAGAATCACCAGGTGCAGTACCTGACCCGGGCGCAGGCCAATCGACATGGCCGCCTCGACCTGACCGCGGCCCACGGATTGGATGCCGGCGCGCACGATTTCGGCGACGAAAGCCGCAGTATAGAGCACCAGACCGAGCAGCAGGGCGGTGAATTCCGGGCTGACCGTCACCCCGCCCGTGAAGTTAAAGCCGGTCAGCTGCGGCACATCCATAGCGGTCGGAGCGCCGTAGGCCAGCCACGCCAGCAACGGCAACAGCAGGCTCAGCACCATGGTTACCCGGACCGCCGGGAACATCTGTCCGGTTCGCGCCTGGCGCTGACGCCCCCAGCGGTTCAGCCCCCAGCCAAGGGCCAGGGCCGCAACAAGGGCCCAGCCCATGGCTGCATGCGCCGGGCTCGGCTCGGGAACCGCGAAGATCAGGCCGCGATTACACAGGAACACGCCGTTAAAGGGATTGAGAGCCTGCCGTGGCGCTGGGAAGAACTCGTAGAAGAGCGCGTACCAGAAGAACAGCTGCAGCAGTACCGGGATGTTCTGCATCAACTCGATGTAGCCACCGGCCAGCCTGGCCACCAGCCAGTTGCTGGAGAGCCGGGCAATACCGACGAAGGTGCCGAGAATGACGGTGAAGACAATCCCGATGAACGAAACCTTGACCGTATTCAGCGCGCCGACCAGCAAGGCGCGGGCATAGCTGTCGGCCGCCGAATATTGGACCAGCGACTCGCCGATCTCGAACCCGGCCTCCTTGTCGAGGAAACCGAAGCCGGTTGCAATCGACTGCCGCTGCAGGTTGGCCTGGGTGTTGGAGAACAGGTAATAGCAGGCCAGGCCGACCAGCAACAGGGCAACGACCTGGAAGACAATCGCCCGTTTTTCTGGGTCTCGCCAGAAGGGCGCGGCACTCGGGCGCAGCTCTGACCCTGCCGTGATGTCTGGTTCTCTTCTCAAAAGTGATCCTGTGCCTAAAGATCTAGGCCTGAACAGAGGAGTGTGCTGATGATTTCACACAGGGGACGTCCATGGGACGTCCCCTGACCGCAATGAATAAAGACTACTTGAACGGCGGCGAGTACATCAGGCCGCCATTGGTCCACAGGGCGTTCAGGCCGCGCTCGATACCGAGGGTGGTGTTGACACCGACGTTGCGCTCGAAGACTTCGCCGTAGTTGCCGACCTGTTTGACGATGTTGTAAGCCCATTTCTCATCCAGGCCGAGGGCCGCGCCGTTGCCCGGGACTACGCCAAGGAAACGCTGTACCATCGGGTCGGTACTCTTGAGCATCTCGTCGACGTTCTGCGAGGTGATCCCCAGCTCTTCGGCATTAATCATTGCCAGTACCGAGAAATCGACGATGTCCCGCCACTGGTCGTCGCCATGGCGGACGGCCGGGGCCAGGGGCTCCTTGGAGATGATTTCCGGCAGGATGACGTAATCCTTCGGGTTGGGCGCAACGGCCCGGGTCCCAGCCAGCTGGGAGGCGTCGGAGGTCAGCACGTCACAGCGCCCGGCGAAAAAGGTCTTGGCCAGCTCGGTCGTGTTCTCTATGACCACCGGCGTCCATTTCATGTTGTTGGTCCGGAAGTAATCTGCGGCATTCTGCTCAGTCGTGGTTCCCGGCAGAACACAGACCGTGGCTCCGCCTAGCTCCTTGGCGCTCTTGACGCCGAGTTTCTTGGGGATCAGGAACCCCTGGCCATCATAATAGTTGACCTGGACAAAGTTCAGGCCGAGCTGGGTATCTCGGCTCAGGGTGCGGGTCGCGTTGCGCGTCAGCACATCGATCTCACCCGACTGCAGGGCGGTGAAGCGCTGCTGGGCAGTCAGCGGGGTGAACTTGACCTTGCTGGCATCGCCGAACACGGCCACGGCGATAGCCCGGGCGGTATCGACGTCCAGTCCCTTCCAGACACCTTTCTCGTCCGGCATGCCGAAGCCGAAAACGCCGCCGTTCACGCCGGCCTGCACAAAGCCCTTGCTGCGGACGGCATCAAGATCTTTCCCGGCAAAGGCGAGGCCTGCGGCCAGGAGTGAAAAAACGGCGACCAATGCTACCAATCTACTCAGTTTCATCTGCTACCTCCTTAAAATAATAGGGTTTGCTTACTCTACACGGGAAAACCCGCCAATTAATAAAACAGCGTATTAAATAATACTTTGCCCCCCCGAAACTGTCAATCACACAATCTCCAATCGAGCCAATTTGCAAGGCTGGTCAAAGGGTCGCTTAAGGCTTTTCTGCTACATTCGAGGAAAGAGGAATGCCACCCCCCAGTTTCGTCGCGGCGAGACCCGGTTTTCGATTCCGATGAGGCCGCGAAATCGCCAGCACGATCATTCAACAACGTCATACTAAAAATAGTATAAATTACTTTACATGGGCCAAAAACGCGTATATTTTATAGGGGAATCGATCTCTTCTCTTAAGGAGCCTTAAAATGAACTGCCCCTACTGCGGCCATCACGATCATCTCGAAATCAGCCTGCATGCTGACGGGTTCAGTGCCGACCTGCTCGAATGCTCGGAATGTGGTGCCATGCTCACGACCAAGGGCCCTCGACTTGAAACCGTCCACGGTCCGGCCAAGCCGCTTGCGGCCATGATTGACTGACCTTTCCCCGGATAGCCGCGGCGACCAGCCTGCCCACTGCACAGTATCGCCATACCCGGTCCCCGGACTCTATTATGTTCCAGATCGTCGAAAAGACACTCCGGATCCAGTTCCCCCTCAGGCAGCACCTGCACGTCCTGACCTGCCAGATCCCGAACAGCCTCGAGCGGCACAACCTCGTTTACCGGCTGGCTAACCCGGGGGAGAACTGGCAGACCATCCGGTCGATCATAGACATGGTCATCGAAGGCCGCGGCAACCTGAAGAAGACCAACTTCCTCTTCTTCCCGGAGTCATCACTCCCCTTTGCAAACCTGGATGACGCCCTCGACCTGCTCGAACACATACGCCCCGGGACTGTCACGGTAATCGGCCTGGGGCCGACCACCCTGGCAGGCTACCGGGACCTGCTGCAACGCTGCGCAAATGACAACCGCGAAGCCCTGGAGTCGGTACTCGACGACCTCGACTCGGGAGATATCGAGACCCTGCCGGTCAACAGCTGCATGATTGCGGTCAAGGAGGATGATGGACGCCTGCGCATCTTCTTTGAAGCCAAAAGTCATCCCTTTGTCGGCGAAGAGAACCTTGACAGCGATCATTACCTCTATCGGGGCAAGGTCTTCCCGCTGTTTCGCTGCCAGCCGAGCTGCTTCAACTTTATGGCCCTGATCTGCATCGATTACGCTTACCGGGACCTCTACCAGTCGAACATCAGCGTCATCATAGAAAAAGCCAATCAGCTTTTCTTCGAGACCCGCCAGAGGCTCGACCTGCTGGCGGTCATCGAATGCAACCCCAAGCCCGAACATCACGCCTTTGGTGATGTCGTCAACGGATTCTACGGGGAATACCTGGCCCGCACTCCAGGTGTCAACGACACGGTAACCCTCTTCTGCAACTGCTCGAAAGAGACCTCTTGCCCTGGCAGCCCGCCCGGGTCAGGCTTTGGCCATTCCTCGGCGATCATTCACAAGAGCCACAAGCTCAGGTCGGTCGATATGGCGGAATACTCCACGGACGATTTCGGTGGACGGCCCGTTTGCCGCCTGCGCTTCGGCACGGCCACCCGGCTTCATTATTTCAGCCTGCCCTTTTTCCACGCCCTCGACCCGCGTGCGACACGCACC
This sequence comes from Geobacteraceae bacterium, assembly GCA_024640545.1. GTDB lineage: Bacteria > Desulfobacterota > Desulfuromonadia > Desulfuromonadales > BM103 > JAHEDT01. The sequence goes on along the minus strand of JAHEEU010000111.1, from coordinate 3,837 downwards.
CCGATCAAAGTGCACGCCATCTTCAGACCCGACCAGCGGCGCTGGCTGCGCATGAGCAGCGACGAGCTCGCCCATGGCTTCAACCCGCCAGGGGCGGCCTCACTCAAATCAACCGCCGGGGAAATCCACCCCACCGAAGGATGGCCCTCCGCATGCCCCAGGGGGGCGGCATGCCCCCGTCACGAGACCGCCACGCATTAAGCTCCGGCAAACCGCTGTCAACCACATCAGCACATGACCGGGCCTGGAGACCGGGCGGCCATCGACAGTACCTTTACCGTCCCTGCATGACCTGGCCCTGCATTCGACCCGCAAAATTCGCGGTTCTTCACGGTCGGGGGCGGATTCTTTGAGCAACTGATTGTCAACGTCAGCCATTTCTGCGAAACTTGATTGGCAAAAGCCTCAAAAGAAAGCGTCAACATGTGCCTGATCTTGATAGCTCACCGCCCGGGTGAGAAGATACCGCTGCTGGTGGTTGCCAACCGCGACGAATTCTATAGCCGGCCGACCGCGGCGGCCGGCCCCTGGGAGGAATGCCCGGACCTGATCGGCGGCCGAGACCTGGTCTCCGGAGGAAGCTGGTTTGGCGCCCGCGGCGCGCGCTGGGCAAGTGTGACCAACATCCGGGAGGGAATCAGGCACAGCCACAGCCACCGTTCACGGGGCTGGCTGGTGCGCGACTACCTGCTGGGCAACGCGCTCCCTCAGGAGTTCATGGCCGCCATCGCCGGGCAAACCTCCGAATACGCCGGCTTCAACCTGTTGCTCGGCGACGGTGACGAGCTCTGGTACGGCAACAACCGTGGCCGGTCAGCGCGACTGCTTGAGCCGGGGGTCTATGGCCTGAGCAATCACCTGCTGGACACCCCCTGGCCGAAGGTCGTGCGCGCCAAGCAGGCCCTGGCCGAGGCGCTGGCACAGCCCCGGTTCGACCAGGACCAGGCCTTTGCCATCATGGCCGAGACGGCGGTCGCCCCCGATAGCGCGTTACCGGAGACCGGCATCCCCCTGGAGTGGGAGCGTGCCCTGTCCGCCGCCTTTATTGTCAAGGACAATTACGGGACCCGTTGCACCACCTTTTTCCAGAGATCGAATGCCGGGCAGCATCTCCTGATCGAACGACGCTTCAAAGGCAGCCCCCGAACCTGGGACCAGGGGGCATTTACCTGGTGAGCTCTCGCATGCAAGCTTGACAGGGATAATTTCATGAATGAAAATAGCCCGTTATAAAAAACAATCAGTGCCAGAGAGGGACCCTTTTGAAACTGAGCGAGCTGGGCGAATTCGGGTTGATTGAGCTGATCCGGCAAAAGTCACCGACGGGATCAGGCGTGCACCGAGGCATCGGTGACGACGCCGCGGAAATCAGCCTCCCCGCAGGGCACCACCTGCTCACCTCGACCGACCTGCTTATCGAAGACGTTCACTTCCGGCGCGATTGGACCGATTACCAGGCCCTCGGCCACAAGGCTGTTGCCGTCAACCTGAGCGACATTGCCGCCATGGGCGCCACCCCCCGCTACCTCTACCTGGGACTGGCCTGCCCCGGCGATACCGACCTCGACGATATCAACATGTTTCTGAACGGCGCCCTCGACGAAGCAGCCCGGCACAATGTGGCACTGGTCGGAGGAGATACCTGCCGCAGCCCCGGGCCCTGGCTGATCTCTGTTACCATCGAGGGGAGCGCGCCGGCCAACCAGGCCATTGGCCGGGACGGTGCACAAGCCGGAGACCTGATCATGGTTTCGGGCTCCTTGGGCGACAGCGCCCTGGCTCTGCAGATGCTGCGCGAGGGCCAAGCCCCGGATGCGGAGCTGCTGGCCCGGCACCATCGCCCCACGGCGCAGGTTGAACTCGGCCGGCGGCTGGCGGAGCGAGGCCTTGCCAGGGCGATGATCGACATTTCCGACGGCCTGGCCGGCGACTTGGAGCATATCCTGCAGGCCTCTCGGGTTGATGGTGTCATCGATGAAGAGCTCCTGCCTCTCTCCGCGGCGTTCCGGCGCGCCACCGACGGCCATCCCACCCTGCGGCAATTGGCTCTCTACGGCGGCGAGGACTACGAACTGCTCTTTACCGTACCTCCTGACAGGGTCGCGGAGGTCTCGGCTCTCGGTGTGCAACTGCAACTGTCGATAACCAGGGTCGGGATCATCCAGGAAGGTTCAGGACGACTTTCGCTGCGGGACGGTACGGGGGCCATCCACGCCCTCCAGGTCAGGGGTTATGACCATTTTTGCCATGCCTGAAAAAGATTCGAGGCAGCATGACTGAACTGACCGTCCCCACATGGACTGGTGACGACCTGTCTGATGCGGAATTTGCGGCGATCACGAAATGCTTGCGCGATCGCCGCCAATTCGACCTCGAGCAATACAAGGACCGTTGCGTCCGCCGCCGGATCGCCAAACGCCTGCGGCTCGCCCAGGTGACTGATTTTAGCGCCTACCTGTCACGACTGGACACCGACCTTGATGAGCTCGACGCCCTGCTGGCGACCATCTCGATTCACGTGTCGCAGTTCTTTCGCAACCCGGACACCTTCCGAATCCTCGAGCAAAGCATTCTCCCTGACCTGTGCCGCCGCGCCAGAGCCGCCGGCCGCAGCCGCCTGACCCTGTGGAGCGCCGGCTGTGCTTCCGGTGAAGAGCCCTACTCGCTGGCGATGCTGGTTGACGACCTGGGGGACGCCGATCTGGACATCCGCGTCCTGGCCACCGACATCAGCGAACCGATACTTGAGAGCGCCCGGACCGGGGCCTTCGATGCCACCCGCCTGAGAGAGGTGCCGGTGCAGGCCATCGACAAGTATTTCCGTGTTGACAACGACCGTTATCAACTCATTGACCGGATCCGTGACAGGGTCGAGTTTCGGCGACACAACATCGTGACGGACACCCTTTACCCGGCCGCCGACCTGATCCTCTGCCGCAACGTGCTGATCTACTTCACGCGATCGGAGCAGGAACGCATCCTCTCCCGCTTCGCCGAGGTCATGCAGGAGAACGGCGCCCTGGTCCTGGGGCGGTCTGAAACGATGATCGGCAGAATACGTAGCTGTTTTCATTCGGAATTTCCGGTAGAGCGGATTTATCGCCGTACGGCCCAGCCCGCCGCTACAACCGGGCTTTAGGAGACCGCCCCACGAGAAGGCCCCGGGATCCATTGACTGCTGGCCTGCCCAAGGAGTTGAATCATGCGTGTTGAAATCAGTTACAAGTTTATCGTCGGCTTCCTCGTCGTGGTGGTTTCCGGGGTCGTTGTCAACCTGGCGGTGCCCTACCTGAAGATCCCGCCGGAATTCCAGCAGACATTCAGCATCGCCTGCGCCCTGGTGGTCGGCTTGATCATCGGTGCGTTCTTTTCCAGGGTCTTCGCGGCCAACATCCGCCGCCTGACGTCGACTGGCGACCGGATCAGCCAGGGGGACCTGTCCGAAGACATCGACCTCAAGGAGAGCAGCTTTCCCGATGAGACCAGCGACCTGGCCAAAGCCATGAACCAGATTCAGGGGAGCCTGCGCACCCTGGTCGGCGACATCCGCAGCATCGCGTTCAAGGTCGCCAACTCGGCCCAGGACCTCTCCGGGACGTCTCAGGAGATGTCATCCTCATCCCAGGAGGTCGCCGGAACGATCGACCAGATCAGTAAGGGCGCCGAAACCCAGGCGGAGATGGTGGAAGAGTCCAACCGGCTTTTCAAGGAAATCGCTATGTCGATCAACCTGGTCGCCGCATCGGCTAAAAAGGTGGCCGAGGCGGCCCACAAGACCGTTGAAACCGCCAACAGCGGCAGCGCACAGGCCGGGGCCAGCCTCGGCAGCATCCGCCA
>JAHEEU010000263.1 GCA_024640545.1 Geobacteraceae bacterium | reverse complement strand
CCGGGCCGATCTTCACCCGCCCGACCAGGAACGCCTGGGCAAAGAACGATGTGGCCGCCGCCACCATCATCCCCATGCCGAGGGCCTGGGCCGTGCTGCGGCCGTCGAGGGCGAAGCGGTCTTGGATGTAGAAGCCGACGGTCTGGCTGGTCATGGAAAAAGCCAGGAAGGTCACGAAACCGACCAGGAGGTAGGGGAAGTAGCGTTGGTCGAACAGCTTGAGCTTCAGCCTGGGCTGCGAGCGGGGCGTTGTTCTGGGAGGCTCCTGCAGGGTGACGGCGAGCAGGATCGAGCTGAACAGGGTAATGGCCGCGGCGATATACAGCGGCGCCAGCAGGCCGATGACCGCGAACAGCCCGGCCATGGCCGGCCCGAGGATCGCGCCCATGGTCCTGGCTGCGCCGAGGCGCCCCATCCCCGCCACCCGTTGCCCGGCGCTGGTGGTGTCGGCTATATAGGCCGAGGCGGCGCTGGGGGTTGCGGACATCAGCGAGGCCATCAGCACCCGCGAGGAAATTGCCAGCAGGTAGAGGGTGAGCCCGGAAAGGAGGCCCTTGAGACCGCAGTAAAAGACCGAGGCGAACAGGGTGCAGCCGAAAGCGTAGCCGAACAGGCCAAGGAGCAGCACGGGCTTGCGCCCCCAGCGGTCACTGGTGCGGCCCCAGACCGGGCTGGTCAAGGTAAAGACCAGGGAAGAGCAGGTGATGATCAGGCCGATCTGGACTTCCCCCAGGCCGACTTCCCGGCCCAGCGGCGCCAGCAGGGTAAAGGTCATCGATTGGCCGATGCCGGTGGCGAGCACGCTGAACATGACCAGGCGGGTGGCCAGTTTGGAAGACCATATCCTTGGGGCGACGGGAGGTGTCATGGGGGCCAAGAATAGCACCGCCGCGATGCAAACGGGAAGCCGATTCCTGAATTCCGCTGCAGCAGGCTCTCGACGAGCTGCGCAGCGGCACCTTCATCAAGCACGGCTGACACCCGGGGACAGGCCAAAGGGACACTCTATTTTGAGTGTCCCTTTGGCCTGAGCAAGACCCTGTCAAGCCATCAGTACCACTTCAGCCTGCTGACCTTCATGCCGGGAACGAGTTTCTCAAAGGCGTCGAGGTCGCTCATGCCCTCCTTGCCCCGGTAATGGTAGGGGATTACCAGACCCGGCTTGAACTCGTTGACCGCGGAGGCCGCCTGCTCGATGGTCATGGTATAGGGCAGGTTCATGCACAGGAATGCGATGTCGATGTCGCGCAGGTTCCGCATCTCCGCGATATCCTCGGTGTCGCCGGAGATGTAGAGCCGCACGCCGGCCTTGCTGAGCAGGTAGCCGTTGTCCCGCCCCTTGGGGTGAAAGGCGAGGCGCTCGGCGGTGGTGTTGTAGGCGGCAATCGCCCGGATCGTCATGCCGACGGCCGTGGTGACGTCGCCGTTGTTCATGGTCGTGCCGTAGCCGAGCTGTTCGATGACCGATGCCGGGCCGATCACTTGGGTCCGCGCCTTCTTGAGGGACGCAACCAGTTGCGGGTCGAGGTGGTCCTTGTGGATGTGGGTGATCAGGATCAGGTCCGGCGGCGGGAAGCCAGTGAAGTCTTCAGCGACGCCCACCGGGTCGACGTAGATCGTCGCCGGCCCCGACTGCAGCACGAAGGTGGCGTGCTTGAGCGGTGTATAGGTGAACACCTCGGCCGCGCCGGCGCCGGCAGGCATCAGCAGGGAGCACAGCAGCAGGGTAACTGCGAATCGTTTCATCGACATCCTCCTGGCACGGCAAGCAAGTCTTCAAGGGTGTTTGAGCCGAGCTTCATCACGGAACATATCACAGTCCGGCAAAGCTGTCAGGCCTGTATCGGCAAGCCGGCTTTTTTCCCATATACTCATGGGACTTGGGGGTCAGGTCTACAGATTTCACAAATTCAGTGCCCGGCACGGCAAGATCATGCGAGCGGTTCACGACAGCCAATCTTCTCACCGGCACCGAAAGCTGTTATGGTTAAATCGACAGGGTTGAATTCTTTGTTGCCCGCTGTCGAGCCGCTGATGTCAAAACCGGGCCGAACCCTAAATGAAAAGCCACTCTATATGTACAAGATAATCACCCATCCGGGCAGCTCCCACAAGGATGACTTCCTGGCCGCCAGCGTGCTGCTGGCCGCCCTGGGCGACGCCGAAATCTTTCGCCGTGAACCGACCCCCGGCGACCTGGACGACCCGCACACCTACGTGGTGGATGTCGGCCTGGAGTATGCCCCCGAACGACACAACTTCGACCACCACCAGGACCGCTCGCTCCCCTGCGCCTTCCACCTGGTCATGCAGCACCTTGGCTACCACGACGCCGCCATGTCGGTCTTCGCCTGGTACCCGCACATGAGCATGATGGACGTCCGCGGACCGTACCGCACCGCCGATCATCTTGGCGTCGATTCGAGTGTGCTGTTTGCCACCTCGTCACCTATCGACGGCTTTGTCCTGGCGAGCTTTGCCGGTGTCGACTCCCTGCACGGCCAGGAGCCGCTCTACGCCATGATGAAGGCGCTCGGCAGGGACATGGTTCTTCTGATCAACCGCAAGATGCAGCGCCTCGAACGGCTCAAGGTCGAGGCCAGGGTGGTGCCGGTGAAACACTTCAAGGCCGTGGTCAGCGAGATCGACGAAACGCCCAAGCTGGCCATGGAGCTCTTCCTGCGCTTCCTGGACGACGAGCGTATCGCGATCAGCATCACCCCTTCCAATCGCAGCGGAGGCTGGGAACTGC
>JAHEEU010000262.1 GCA_024640545.1 Geobacteraceae bacterium | reverse complement strand
GCCCTCCAGCGCTTTTGCGGACGCCGATTCCTGGGGCTACCGCGCGCTCGCCAAGCTTGATTTCAACAATGCAATCGGCGCAGTCACCCTCTCGCCGCGCATCGCCTGGGCGCACGACGTCAGCGGCAACACGCCGGGGCCGGGGGGCAGCTTCGTCGAAGATCGCAAGGCGATCACCTTCGGCCTCGGCGCCGACTACCAGAGAACCTGGTCGGCCGACCTGAGTTATACCGACTTCTTCGGCGCCGGCCGCTACAACCTGATCAACGACCGGGATTTCGTGGCCTTCAATATCAAATATTCCTTCTAATCCTTTAAGGAGGGAGAAGAATGAAAAACATGACGATCAAGATAACCATACTGTTTCTGGCCGGTCTGCTCGTGGCGGCTCCGGGCTTCTCGGCCATCTCTGGCGATCAGGCGGCCCGTCTCGGCAAGGACCTCACGCCCATGGGCGCCGAAAAAGCCGGCAACACCGCTGGCACCATTCCGGCCTGGGACGGCGGCATCACCGCCCCGCCGGCGGGCTATCAGAAGGGGATGCACCATACCGACCCCTATGCCGCCGACAAGATGCTCTTTACCGTGACGGCTGACAACATGGCGCAGTACGCCGACAAGCTGACGGTTGGCCAGCAGGCCATGCTCAAGGCCTACCCGTCGTACAAGATGAACGTCTACCCGACCCACCGCAGCGCTTCGGCGCCGCAACGCATCTACGACGCCACCAGGGCCGTGGCGGTGACCGCCAAGCTGGCCGAGGGCGGCAACGGCGTGAACGGCGCCATCAACGGCATCCCCTTCCCGATGCCGCAGAACGGCCTCGAGGCGATCTGGAATCACATTCTGCGCTGGCGCGGCAACGCTTTCGACCGTAATTTCGGCATCGCGCCGATGACCCGTGGCGGTGACTACACCATGGTCGAATTCAACGAAAAGGGCGACTTCCGCTATAGCCAGGAGGGGATGACCGAAGAGAAGCTCGAGAATGTCATCGCCATGTTCAAGCAGGAGATCTTCGCCCCGGCCCGCGTCGCCGGCCGCATCCTGCTGGTCCACGAGACCCTCGACCAGAACAAGGAAAACCGCCGGGCCTGGCTCTACAATCCAGGCCAGCGCCGCGTGCGCCGCGCACCGAACGTCGCTTTCGACAACCCCAAGGAAGGCGGCGACGGCCTGACCACCAGCGATACGGTCGACATGTACAACGGCAGCCCCGAGCGCTACGACTGGACTCTGGTCGGCAAGAAGGAGATTTACGTCCCCTACAACAGCTACCTTTTGGCCAGCGACAAACTCAAGTACAAGGACATCCTCACCCCGCTGCACCTCAACCCCGATTACCTGCGCTACGAACTGCACCGGGTCTGGGTTGTGGAAGCGAACCTCAAGGAAGACATGCGTCACATCTACAAGAAGCGCACCTTCTATATCGACGAGGACTCCTGGCAGGTTCTCGCCATGGACCAGTATGACAGCCGCGACCAGCTCTGGCGGGTCTCCGAGGGACACTGCATCAACTACTACGAGGTGCCGACCTTCTGGTCCGCCGTTGAGGCTCATTACGACCTGCAGTCGGGCCGCTACATTGCCATCAACCTCCATAACGAACACCCGGAGTATAATTTTGACGTGACGTTTGACGCCACGGAGTTTACTCCGGCCGATCTGCGGCGTTCAGGAAAACGCTAACCGCGAACAAAGTGAACCGAAACGGCCGGGCCCTGGCCCGGCCGTTTTGCCTTGAACGGATTTTGCGTGCACCAGCTCACCCTCCTATTTCTGCATATGTTTCTTCGCTCGAGCCTGTGTTCTGGGCTGATTCTTGCGGCCCTGCTCCTGTCTGCAGTCCCAAGGACTGCCCTTGGCGCCGACAGCCAGATTATGCCGCTGGCGGTCAAGTCGCTGCTGCTCGATGGCCAGGTCGTCGGCGACCGGATCGTGGTTGTCGGAGAGCGCGGCCATATCCTGATCTCGGCAGATCAAGGCGTCACCTGGCAGCAGCAGCAGGTCCCGACGCGTACCACGCTGACCAGCGTGTTCTTCATCGACCCGACCAATGGCTGGGCAGCGGGTCAGTACGGGGTCATTCTGCAGACCGGCGACGGCGGCAGGCACTGGCAGCAGGTCCATAGCGACCCGCAGAACGAACAAGCGATTCTCGACCTGTGGTTCAGCGACCGGGAACACGGCTTTGCTGTCGGCGCCTACGGCCTTTTCCTGGTGACCGAGGATGGCGGCGCAAGCTGGCAGCCTGTCGATTTCGACCCGGCCCCCCTGGCCGCCGCCGAAGCCGGCCCGGGCGACGGGGAGACCCCGGTTGAAGAGTCCTGGGGCATCGACTTCCACCTCAACCAGGTCACTGCGACCGCCGGCGGGAACATCTTTGTCGCCGCCGAAGCCGGCAATCTTTACCGCTCCGACGATGACGGCCAGACCTGGCTCAGCCTGCCGTCGCCCTACGAGGGATCCTTTTACGGGGTCCTGCCCCTTGCAAATGCCACCGTCCTGGCATTCGGCCTGCGCGGGCATCTCTTCCACACCGAAGACAACGGCAGGACCTGGACAGCGATCGAGACCGGGACCCAGGCCACGCTCAATGACGGCATTCTGCTTGCCGACGGCCGCATCGCCCTGGCCGGCCTGGCCGGGACCTTGCTGCTCAGTGAGGATGAGGGCCTGAGCTTTCAGCTGGAGGCCCAGGCGGACCGGGCCGGGCTTGCCAAGATTTTGCAGGCCGGCGACGGGGCCCTGGTCCTGA
>JAHEEU010000261.1 GCA_024640545.1 Geobacteraceae bacterium | reverse complement strand
TCGGCGCCTCCATCGGCGACTGACCGGCGGTCCGACAAACCATGGCTCGCCGCGACACGCGCGAACTGGTCCTGGCCACCAGCCTGGCCCTGTTCAACGAGTTGGGCGAAGCCAATGTCAGTACCAACCTTATCGCCATCGAGGCCGACATCAGCCCGGGCAACCTCTACTACCACTTCCGCAACAAGGACGATATCGCCCTGGAGCTTTTCAAACGCTACCTGCTGCACGTCCAGCCGACGCTGGAACTGGAAGAGGGCGCCACCCACGAGGTGGAGGATTTATGGCTGCGACTCCACCTGGTATTTGAAGCCATGGGCCGGTTCCGTTTCCTGTTCCGCGACCTGAGCGACCTGTACAGCCGTATCAAGAACCTTCGGCGGGCGCTCAACGGCCTGCTCGAAAGGCAACGCGCAACGCTCATCACGCTGATCTCGGACTTGCGCAAAAATGGCGTGATGCATGTAAATGAGCACGACGGCGTGATGTTGGCGGACAACATGCTGCTGGCAATGACCTACTGGATCCCTTATGCCGAGGTCAGGGGCGACCCCGGACTGGCGGACGGCAAAGTGCTTTCCGCATCGGTCTCCCGCGTCCTGCACCTGGTTCTGCCCTACCTGCGGGAACCGGAGGCCAGCCAGGTCCGTGCGCTCGCGCAAACCTACAGGGGGGAGTGAATAGCCATGGCCATCGGCCCCAGCCGTTCCAATCTGTTGAAGACACCCGGGTTAGGCGGGTATATAGTTTATTTTCCTGGTGGGTTTTATGGTTCAATAGATTTTATGGAAGGCTTGGAACAACGCATTTTCACCAAAGGCGGATCATGAGAGAGAAATTACAGCACGATATCGATTTATTGAGAGCGGAGCTTGCCAAGATCAATAGCGCCGAAGGATTTGAAACGCAGATCCAGGCGCTTCACGCCGCCATCGACCGCCTGGAAAAGGACGCGGACATCGAACAAGACGGCGAGGTCACCGATCAGCTCAACGAGGCCGTGACCAATTTCGAAATCGACCACCCGATTATCCACGGCCTGTTGCGCAACGTGATCAAGTCGCTGGGCGACCTCGGCATTTAGCGGCCAGGTCGTTAATACCGGGTTCCGCCCCGGCGACAATCGTCAAAGTAAATTTAACAGAATGACGGCTATTTGATGAATGGCTGTCATGCTGTCTTTGAGCGTATTTATGGCAGCCTGCGGCCACAAGCAGGCCCCCAATCAGCAGCAGCAAGCCCCGCACGATGGCGGGGCTTGAAATTGATGGCGAAGCCTAAAGGCAGTTTTTGACAGAAAGAATCCTGAACGTCGAGACCTGTCGTCTTGGCGCGCGCATTTCTGCATCTGCTAATCGACGCCTAATTGCTGAACCCCGAACAGAGTTCGCTCATCGTGCCGGTGAAATACTCCAGGCCGCCGACACGCGACTCGGTATCCCCGCACCAAAGACCCCAGCTGCCATTGTCATGGGATACGGCGCCGGTCTCCTCCAGGATCAGCACCGACCCCCGCATAAGCACGATACCAGCATCGTTGTTGCCCGAAATGTCTGCTCCATCGCCGATCTGCAGCGTGCAGTGAGAATTGCAGGCGACGCCTGCCTGGCCGTTCCCGCTAACCTGGTTGCCGTGCATGACGACGGTGGCGCCGAGATAGCCCATAACGCCATCTGCCCAGTTCCCGGTGATGGTGTTGCCATCGACCGCAGCGTTGGCGCCAGCGAGTGCTCCAACGCCGATTCCATGATTCCCGCTTATCAGGCTCTGGCCCACGAAGACATGGCCCTGGGAAACCGAGATACCGCCTTGCGCGTTGTCCTCGATCGCGGCACCGAAAAAGCTGGCCTCCGCTCCATTTTCGAGTTGGGCTCCAAGGCCTGCATTGTTATGGATGGAACCCCCGTTCATCGATAGGGCAGAGTTCAGGGTTGCGTAGATGCCACTCATCTGGTTGCCGCTGATCTCGCTGGCGCCCGAAACTGCCAGGCTGCTCCGGCGCTGCAGGGATATGCCGTGACCGCCGGCATTTTGGATGCGGATGCCCTGCAACCGGGCATCTCCCGAAAAAAGGCGAATACCATCGTTGTTGGTGTCACTGACCGTGCAGTTCGCCGCCACCGCCCGCACCGTCCCGTTGAAGGCGATCCCGAGGTTGCCGCCGACGATGTCCAGGTTTCTCAGGTTGATGTCGCTGCCGGACACGTCGATCGCCCTCACGGTGTTGTCCTGGGGTTCAATCGTCGCGCGCGGATCGCCCTGCAGCGTGACGTCGTCGCGGTTAATCAACACAGCCTCGCGACACGTACCCCTGATATTGAGCACCAGGGGCTTGCGGGCATCGCCTTTGGCCAGTGCCGCGCTGATCGAGTCACGGCTTGAGCAGTCGACCGTGAAGGTCTGGGCTTCCGCGCCGGTCATGAACACGGTGCTAAAAATGACCGTGGTGCAGAGCGACAGGAAGAAAGGGAACGTGGCTCGTGTCCCGATGAGACACTCTGGCTTCGATCTGGATTTCATATGAGAGACTCCTGTGCAGATTGCCTGCACGAATACCTCTTTGTCACCGCAGTCCTTGGGTCAACTCGGAGGAAAGTAGAACGCCGACATCCAGGCCCTGAGGGGATCGGCCAGTTCTGCCAGCTGAACTATCCCAATATGCTTGTACGCCCCTTGTTACCGCTCGTAAATGATCTGGGTCACCTGCTCGGAAGGTTTTCGTTTCTTTACTCAGGCCCTGACCTCAAAGCTCCCATAGTTGCTGGCTTGCCGCTGGTC
>JAHEEU010000110.1:7629-9848 GCA_024640545.1 Geobacteraceae bacterium | reverse complement strand
AGACTTCGTTGTAGATGCGTGTGCGACTGGGAGCGAACTCGCCGGTGTTCTTGAAGGAACAGGCCAGTTCACAGGTCTTGCAGCCAACACATTTGGCCGGTTCGATGCGAATCAGTTTTTGCATATGCGACCTCCCTCTGTTTTGAGAAAAACCCTCTGCGGCAACGGCAGAAAACCGCTCTACAAATCACCGGACAGCCCAAAATGGCATCCCGGAGGAATACAGCGCAGAACCGGCCTGCCGCAAGCGTGCAGGAAGGACCGGACCGGAACGGAGCTTGTCTATATCATCTAAATTGGTGATAACCCACATGCCTACATAACAATTTTTTGAAGTCTATCAGAAATTGAATGTTTTTTCCCAAAAATTTACCGGCCAACAGCCGGTAAAAAAGTGTTTAAGCCACCATGTCACAAGGACACCAAGCAAAAACCCGTTTCATGGAAAACCAGACTCTCCGGCTTGAAAATGCAGAGAACCCGTGCTGGATGATTGCTGATCGCCCGAGTGTCTTGGTGTCTGGGGGAATTCACCCCGTATCAATTAAACCCGCCCCTCCTCGATCCCGTGGCATGCGGTCTGACGACCATCGTCCAATTTTCTCAGCTGAGGGACCTCGGTCCTGCAGCGTTCGTTGGCATAGGGGCAACGCGTGTGGAAGACGCATCCGGCGGGTGGCGCCAGCGGCGAAGGAATTTCACCCTTGAGGACGATGTGTTCCTGGCGGTTCTGGGGCTTGAGATGGGGAGTCGACGCGAGCAGCGCCCGGGTGTAGGGATGGCGCGGGTTCCGGAAAACCTGCTCCGATTCGCCATATTCGGCAACCTTGCCCAAGTACATCACCATCACATCATCGGCGATGTGCCGCACCACCGAAAGATCGTGGGAGATGAGCAGGTAGGCCAGGTTCAGTTCGTGCTGCAGGTCCATCAGCAGGTTGAGCACCTGAGCCTGAACGGACACATCAAGTGCTGAGACCGGCTCATCGGCGACCACCAGCTTTGGTCGCAGCATCAGCGCCCGGGCGATGGCGATCCGCTGGCGCTGGCCGCCGGAGAACATGTGCGGATAACGGCCGTAATATTCCGGGCGCAGTCCGACCAACCCCATCATTGATCGCACCTGTTCTTCCCGTTCGGATTTGGACAGCGCGGTGTTGATCACCAGCGGCTCACCGATGATGCTGCCGACCTTCTTGCGCGGGTTGAGCGAACCGTAGGGGTTCTGAAAGACCATCTGCACGCGTTGCCGGGCTTCCTTCAGCTGCTGATTCGAAGCCTTGACCAGATCGAAGCCATCGAACTGCAGCTGGCCGCTGGTCGGCCGCTCAATCATGGTGACCTGCCGCGCCAGGGTTGATTTGCCGCAACCCGATTCACCAACCACCGCCAGGGTCTTCCCGGTAGCAACGCTAAAGGTGACCCCGTCGAGGGCCTTGACCACCGCGTGCGGTTTGAAAGGCCCCTGGGAAACTTCGTAGAAGCGGGTCAGGTCGCGTGCTTCGAGCAGTTCGGTCTTGGCATTCATCCCTGCGGTTTTCCTTCATCATCCAGTGGCGTGTGGCAGCGCACTTGCCGGCCATCAACTTTAGCGGACAGTTGCGGGGCTTCCTGGCGGCAGCGCTCGGTGGCGAACCTGCAGCGCGGGTTGAGCAGGCATCCGGCCGGCCGGTCGAACTGTCCCGGCACCACGCCGGGTATCGTCTGCAAGCGGGCATGTCCCAGCGAACGTTCCGGAAGCGCCTCCAGCAGAGCCGCAGTGTAGGGATGCCGCGGATGATCGAAAATCTCCGGCACCGGACCCGCTTCAACCACCTGCCCGGCATACATGACCACAACCCTCTGGGCGGCTTCGGCGACCAGCGCCAGGTCATGGGTGATCAGCAGCAGGGCCATGCGCCGTTGCCGCTGAAGGCTAAGCAGCAGGTCGATTATCTGCGCCTGGATGGTCACGTCGAGGGCCGTTGTCGGTTCGTCGGCGATCAGCAGCTTGGGATTGCAGGCAATCGCCATGGCGATCATGACGCGTTGGCTCATCCCCCCGGAGAGCTGGTGGGGAAAGGCTTTCAGGCGTACCTTCGGGTCGGGGATGCCGACCTGCTCCAGCAGTTCAAGGGTGCGCGCCCGGCGGGCGGCGCGGTCCCCCCCCTCGTGGATACGCAGCGCCTCACCGACCTGGAAGCTGGTGGTGAAGCAGGGGTTGAGGCTGGTCATCGGGT
>JAHEEU010000110.1:0-7619 GCA_024640545.1 Geobacteraceae bacterium | reverse complement strand
GTCCTGGAAGATCATCGCCATGTCGCGCCCGGTGATTTTCCGGCGCTGCTTGTCCGGCAGGCACAGCAGATCCTGATCGGAGAAGGCGAGCCGGTCGGCGCTGACCCGGCCGGGCCAGTCAATCAGCCCCATCAGCGCCTTGACGGTCACCGACTTGCCGGAGCCCGATTCGCCGACCACGCCGACCACTTCGCCGCTGTCAATGGTCAGGCTGACCTGGTCGACGGCCCGGAACGGGGCCTCCTCGCGACCGAATTCGACGATCAGGTTGTTGATTTCGAGCAGTGCCATATCAGAGCTTCATCTTCGGATCGAGGGCATCGCGCAAGCCGTCCCCCATCAGGTTGAAAGCGAGAACGGTCGTCAGAATCATCAGGCCGGGAAAGGTCACCACCCACCAGGCCCGCTGGATGAACTCGAGGGCGTTGGAGAGCATCGATCCCCATTCCGGGGTTGGCGGCTGGGCGCCGAGGCCGATAAAACCAAGCGCAGCGGCATCGAGGATGGCGTTGGAAAAACCGAGCGAGGCCTGGACGATCAGCGGCGCCATGCAGTTCGGCAGGATGGTGATGAAGACCAGCCGCAGCACCCCGGCGCCGCTGACGCGTGAAGCCGTGACATAATCCTTGGAGCTTTCGGCGATCACCGACGCCCGGGTAATGCGCACGTAATGTGGCAGGTAGGTGATGGCGATGGCGATGGCGGCGTTGATCAGGCCGGGGCCGAGGATGGTGACGATGGCCAGAGCCAGCAGCAGGCTCGGCAGGGCCATGATGATATCCATGGCACGCATGATCAGCGAGTCGGTCATGCCCCGGGCGTAGCCGGCGGAAAGGCCGATCAGGGTACCGAGTAGCAGCGACAAGCAGACCACCATCATGCCGATAAAGAGCGACATGCGGCCGCCGAAAATCAGCCGGGTAAGGATGTCGCGGCCGACCTCATCGGTTCCCAGGGGGAAGCGCCAGAGTCCCCCCTCCTGCCAGGACGGCGGCGTCAGGATCGCGTCGCGGTACTGCTCGTAGGGGGAATGCGGCGTCAGCAGGTTGGCGAAGAGGGCCGCCAGCAGCACCAGCAGGATAAAGCCGGCGCCAATCAAGGCTCCGCGATTGGCGCTGAAATAGTCCCAGAATTCGCGCCAGGGTCCGGGGGCAGACAGGGCGTCGTCGGGCGTTGCCGTCAACAGCTGTTCGTTCATCCGCGTCACTCCCTTTCAGCGCTGGTGGCGAATGCGCGGGTTGACCACGCCGTAGAAGATGTCGACGGTTAGGTTGACGAAGATGACAATGCACGAGACCAGCAGGATGCCCCCCTGCACCGAGGGATAGTCGCGCCTGCGAATCGAGTCAAGCAGCCACTTGCCGATACCCGGCCAGGAGAAGATGGTCTCGGTCAGAATCGCCCCGGCCAGGAGCACCCCGACCTGCAGACCGATAACGGTGATGACCGGGATCAAGGCGTTGCGCAGGGCGTGGACGCAGACCACCAGAGGCATTGCCAGCCCTTTGGCCCGCGCCACCAGGACATAATCCTCGAGCAGCACCTCAAGCATGGCCGAGCGGGTCATGCGGGCGATCACCGCCAGCGGGATGGTGGCGAGGACGATCGACGGCAGGATCAGGTGGTGGAGCGCCGAAAGAAACGCCCCCGCCTCATCCGAAAGCAAAGTATCGATGAGCATGAAGCCGGTGACTTCGTCGACCCAATAGGTCGCCGAGATGCGCCCCGACACCGGCGTCCAGCCGAGGGTTACGGAAAACAGCAGGATCAGCAGCAGGCCCCACCAGAAGATCGGCATCGAATAGCCGGTCAACGACAGCCCCATGACCGTGTAGTCGGTGCCCTTGCCGCGCCTGACGGCGGCGATGATGCCTGCAGGCAGGCCAACGACAATGGCGATGACGATAGCGCAGAAGCTCAGCTCCAGGGTTGCCGGAAAGAGCGTGTAAAATTCGCGGATGACTGGCTCGCGGGTGACGACTGAGATGCCCAGGTCGCCATGGAAAATCCCGGTCAGGTAATGCCAATACTGCACCAGAAGCGGCTTGTCGAGCCCCATCTCGGCCAGCAGCCGGGCGTGACGTACCGGGTCGACGCCGCGCTCGCCGGCCATCAGCTCGACCGGGTCGCCGGGGATCAGCCGGATCAGCGAAAAGGTCAGCAGCGTGACGCCGATAAAGGTCGGGATGATGACGCTGACACGTTTGAGCAGGAATCCGAACATAGCTAGGTGGGCCCCGGGAAAGAAACCGGGAAGGGACGTATCCCTTCCCGGTCTGGTGATATTACCTGTCGACGACTACTTCAGGTCGACCCCGTAAAAGACATGCCCGCCGAGCGGGTCGATCTTGAAGTTGACGACGTTTTTGGTGACCGGCTTGTAGACCACCGAGTGGGCGATGGTCGCCCAGGGGGCCTGCTCCTTGAAGATCACCTGAGCCTGCTCGTAAAGCTTGGTCCGCTCCTTGATGTCGGGGACCACCTTGGCCTTCTGGATCAGTTCCTCGAACGGCTGATAGCACCACTGGGCGCGGTTGGCACCGCCCACTCCGTCGCAGCCAAGCAGTACGGCGAGGAAGTTGTCCGGGTCGCCGTTGTCGCCGGTCCAGCCGAGCAGCACCGCGCCGTCACGGTCAAGATCCTTGGAACGTTTGAGGTACTCGCCCCACTCGTAGGAGACGATCTCGGCCTTGACGCCGACTTTGGCCCAGTCGGCCTGGATGACTTCCGCCATGCGCCGGGCGTTGGGGTTGTAGGGGCGCTGCACCGGCATCGCCCAGATCTTCATCTCGAAGCCGTTCGGGTAGCCGGCTTCGGCCAGCAGCTTCTTCGCCACAGCCGGATCATAGGCATCGTCGACGACGGCGTCGTTATAGGACCAGATGGTCGGCGGGATCGGGTTTTTCGCCGCCTTGCCGGCACCCTGGAAGACGGTGTCGATGATCGCCTGCTTGTTCATGGCGTGGTTGAGGGCCTTGCGCACCTTGACATTGTCGAACGGCGCAACCTTTGTGTTATAGGCCAGGTAGCCGACGTTCAGCCCTTCCTGCTCAAGCAGGTTGATCTTGGGATCGGCCTTCATCGCCGCCACGTCGGCCGGGTTCGGATAGGGCATCACCTGGCACTCGCCCGCCTTCAGCTTTGCATAGCGGACCGAGGCGTCGGGGGTGATGGAAAAGACCAGCTTGTCGATCGGCGCCTTGCCCTTCCAATAATCCTTGAACGCGATGTAACGGATCTGGGCATCTTTCTTATAACCCTCGAATACGAAGGGGCCGGTGCCGACCGGCCATTGGTCGAACTTCTCGGCGGTCCCCGCCTTCATCATCGCGTTGGCATACTCGGCCGACTGGATCACGGCGAAATCCATCCCCAGGTTGGCGAGCATCGGGGCTTCCGATCGTTTGAGGTGGAACCTAACGGTGTAGTCATCGACCTTCTCGATTCTGTCGAGCAGATCGGGCATCGACATGCTGTTGAAGTACTCGTAGCTACCGCCGGAGATCGCGAAATAGGGATTGTCCTTTTTCCACTGGCGCTCGAAGGTAAAGATAACGTCATCGGCGTTCATGTTGCGGGTCGGCTTGAAGTGGGGGGCGCTGTGAAACTTGACACCTTTGCGCAGCTTGAAGGTGTAGGTCTTGCCGTCGTCGGAGACGTCCCAGCTTTCAGCCATGCCCGGCTCCAGCTTGGTGGTGCCGGTGATGAAATGGGTCAACCCCTCGAAGACATTCCTGGAGGTTGCATCAAAGGTCGTACCAGCCGTGTAGAAGACCGGATTGAACCCTTCCGGGCTGCCCTCGGAACAGAAGACCAGGGTTTTGGCCTGGGCCTGGCTGAAGCAGAATAGCAGCAACAGGACCGGCAGCAATCGCGAGATTAATGTCTGCATTAAGAAAACCTCCTCTTCAATTTGGTTGGCAGGCAGAACCTGCACACGTCACGATGACTCATGCAGATCATGCCTGGATTAACTTCTGAGGTCAGCTAAATATTTCCAGGGGATTCACCCGCCCGGCTTTCAATTTCGGCAATTTCGACCGGGATCGGCCTTCCCAGCAGGCGGTTTCCCTCTGCGGTCACCAGAATATCATCCTCCACGCGCACCCCGCCGAAGTCCAGGTACTCTGACAGTTTAGTATAATTTATGAATTCTGCATGTCGAGCTGCATTTTTCCACTTCTCAATCAGTGGTGGAATGAAATACAGCCCCGGTTCCACCGTCAGCACGAAGCCTTCCCTGAGCTCACGCCCCAGGCGCAGGGCAGAAGTGCCGAATTGATTTGAGCGCTGGATTTTGTCGTCGTAGCCGACATAATCCTCGCCGAGGTCTTCCATGTCATGGACATCCAGGCCCAGCATGTGCCCGAGCCCGTGGGGCATGAAGAGGGCGTGGGCACCTGCGGCAACGGCCTGTTCGGCATCTCCCCGCATCAGGTCCAGATCCTGCAGGGCAGCAACCAGAATCCGGCAGACGTCCCGGTGCACCTCCAGGTAAGGAATCCCGGGCCGGATCAAGGACCGCGCATGATCCATACAGGCCAGGACCGCCAGGTAGACATCGCGTTGTTTGGGTGTGAACGATCCACCAACCGGGAGGGTACGGGTGTGATCCGAAGCATAGTGCAGACGACTTTCGACCCCGCAATCCACGAGCAGCAGGTCCCCTGGGCGCAACTGGTTGTCCCGCTGGTGGTTATGCAGGATCTCTCCCCGGGTAGTCACGATCGGCGGGAAAGCCAATTGTCGATCGGCGCGGGCCGCAACCGCCTGCAATTCTCCGGCAACCTGCCATTCGTAAACCCCGGGCCTGGCCATGCGCATCGCGGTCGCATGCAGCTGCCACCCCAGGTCGGCCGCGGCGTCCAATTCCTGAATCTCTTCCGGTGCCTTGACGGAGCGCAGCTCGACAACCGCCCGGACCAGGGGTTCAGAAACCAGATCCCTGGCAGCGGACACGGGCTGGTTCAGCAATTCGGCCAGCAACAGGGCATTTTCGACCCGGCAGGTCGGCAGGCAATGGATGGTGCGGCCAGCATCGAGCGCCGTGTGCATGACACTCCTGAGCGCCTCCTGGGACATCGCCGTGCCGATCCCGGCCTGATCAGCCTGGTCCTGCAGCGACGGCTGCGGGCCGCTCCAGATGAGATGCTGCGCGGTCTGCTCCCTGCCGAGCAGGATTTCGCGCCCTTCATCGACATCCAGCAGCAGCGCCAGCCCTGGCCGGTCCAGTCCGCAGAAGTAGAGGAAAGTACTGTCCTGGCGGAAAGGGTAGCAGTTGTCTCTGGCATTGAACGGCGAGTCGACGTTGCCGAGCAGCAGGATCAAGCCATTTTCAACTTGCCGCACCAGGCGGCGTCGCCGTTTCTGGTAGATTTCGATGGCGAACATTCATGTTTCCTAAGTGTTGAGTGCCAGGACATCGCTAACTATTTTCAGTGCCACAACATCGCTGACACTCAACACGATTTATCTGAGTTCGTAGCCAAATTCATCGATTTGGGTTTTGCCCAGATAGAGCTTTAATTTCTGTTCTTTGACATCGATAGTAGCCACCACGTATTCGAGTTTTACTTCTGGTGGAACGGGGAACAGTTCCCCCAGGATGTTGAGCTTGAGGTCGCTGCGGATCAAGCGTACCAAATGGTAACGACCGGCCTCTGGCTTCTTTAGCTGCTGTTGGGGGCTGTCCTCCGGATTCGGGAACCTCAGCATTGCCTTGCTCGCAGAAAGTGCCTTGATGGGTGTTTTCCCGCCCAGTTTGCTGTAGCGATAAGAGCTGTTATGTCGCTGCTCAAAAGCCATTGTTCCGGCACGCAGTTCATCGGCCGAAGTCATCATCACCTTACCGAGGAATTTCTGTTGGTAGTGATCATTGAACTGCTCGACTATTCCATTGCGCCATGGTTCGGCCATGGGAACAAACCAGGCTTCAACATCATGATGCAGGCAAAGCCGAACAAACTGACTCAATGCTCGCGGATACCTTGGACTGCCAAGGAAAGACATGGCGTTATCGACCTGAAGGTTGTTCGGTATCCCCAGACGCGACCAGATAGCCCAGGTTCCGTTCAAGACGTCTTGTCCGGACTTGGACAACGACGTATACAGACCACAACGCGCGGTTGTCGTATCGATCACATTGAGTCCATAGAATCGAATCGGGCCGGTCAGATAACAGGGGCCGACCAGATCCATCTGATGCGTCTGGTTCGGCAGCAGTGCCGGAAGCTTGGGGTAAGCGGTTCCCTTCGGTTCGTACTTGCCGGTTCTGCGATGGGTCAGATCATTGCGTTTCAGGATGCGATTGATTGTGCGTAGTGAAGGCAACGGTCGAACCCCGAGGTCTTCCAGCTCCCACAGAATGGCCTGGGCACCGCAAAACAGATCCTGGTTATACAGATTCAAGCGCACCAATTTGACGATCTCCTCAATCTCGACCGGTATACGATGCGGTGTTGATAGTGGTTTGCGGGAACGATCTTCAAACCACAAAGGATCGTCTTCGCTGTGACGCTTCACCCATTTGTAGAGCCAAAACTTTGATTTGCCGAGGGATGCGCAAATTGATTCAGGGCTTTCACCAGCCTTGAACCGCTGAACAGCCAGAACCCGGCATTTCTTGATTACATCATCCATGAACACCTCCAGATAAGTTTGGTGTCCATAGATTTACGTGACTACTATTCGATTGTCAGAGAACATTTGTTATCGATGTACTGGCACATTTTCCAGTAATCGATGTTGTGGCACTCAACACCTAAGCGTTTGTTGCGTAGCCGCGCGCAAGCGTGCGAGACGCTTGCAGGTCAGGGCCTGCGGATCACTCCCCCTGCTCCTAGGGGAGAGGCGATCAAGCGACCATGCCCACAGGCATTTATTTCACAAAGATGAGGTTTGTCAATCCTACCAAGGAGAAAACGTGGTCCGCGGTTCAAAAGTCACAAGGCACCAGGGGCGATCTTCTTATGCTCGAGAGGGTTCTGTCGGGCACTGCCGGCCCGGGGAGGTCAGAAGGGTGCGCGGGAAAAGTGGCGCTTGGAAGCATTCTGGAGTTTCGCGACAGCCTGGAATGCCTCTTTGAGAAGATCCTGCTCGGTTTTGCTCAAAGCATATGGATCGAGGAAATGCGAGGGGATTTGACCGGCTTCGATCAGGCTGATCTCGTGGCGCAGTCGCAAGAAGATCAAGGCTTCGAAGGCCGCCCTGATATGCTCTGCGGTTTCGGTGGCGAAGACGTTCCCGGCCACCAGCGCCTGGAGACGCTCCATGGTGGAAATGGCCTGGACACCTCTTTCGAGGGCAAACATCCTGACGCAATCCACGATGTAGACGCAACCGCCATATTTGACAGAGAGCAAACCGGCATGGTCGCCCTCTTTTTCGACCTGGAAACGACCCAAAAGACCGAGCGGCACCTTGTAACGCAGGTCGAGCATCATCATGTGATAGAGAAAGCCCTGGTGAGTCGCAATCCCCCTGGCGACCATGTCGCGCAATTTGTGCGCCAGGTCAACATCGCCCACCAATGGCAGGAAATCGAAGAAAATCGAAGAATTCCTCACATGAGTAGGTTCAGGATCGAGCAGCCAGCTGTTGAGACGCTCCTGCCAGTCCAT
>JAHEEU010000109.1 GCA_024640545.1 Geobacteraceae bacterium | reverse complement strand
AGTACCATCTCGGCGCTCGCGGTACGCCCCTGCTGTTGCTGGCCCTGATTTGCGCCGGTTATGCCGGGCTGGCTTTCAGTCAGGTGGTTTGGGGGTTCGTTTTTTATTTCTTGCTGACCGTAATGCGCGGCATCCAGGGACCCTTTCTGCGGCTGGCCCTGCAGAAACAGAGCGAGCGCCACGAGCGGGCCAGCATCCTCTCCCTGAAATCACTGGTCTTTCGCCTCGGTTTTGTCATCACCGGGCCGCTGGTCGGCCTGCTCGCCGACCGGGCCGGATTGAGCTTTTGTTTCCTGCTGCTGCTGATCGTCCAGAGCCTGTTGATCGCCATCACCATCCGGCCATTTCTCAGGAGTACGGCAGCGGTCTGGCGGATCCCGCAGAACCATTGATCCAGATACCCAAAGGCCGTCAGGGACGTGTATAATTGATCAGGCAAGCTTCTTATTAGTAAGGGCTGCTGCGCGAGACGAGCAAGGCATTGAGGGAGCATGGCGGCAACAGGAGACCGACCAACTGTGTCGATCGGATTTTCCTTGTGGATATTTTCTGCGGTGTTTTGGGTCGCAACCCAAAAAGCCGTTATGTTCAATTGCGGTTGGCAGCAGGCGAGATCCTCTGCTTGACCTGTTTGCGGTGGTCCCATGATTCATGTCCCATCGAGAATTAGTCTGTTCCTGTTCGCACTGGTCAGTTGCTGCACCATTCTTCAAGCCTGCGCAACGACTGGCCAACTCGAGGCACGAGAGAAGGTCGGCATGCACATCGATGCAGTTCTTGAGTTTGCCGCGGAATATCCCCTTTCATGGAAGAAGGACCGGCGTGTCACTTACGGCCGCAGGGAGGGTGAAGTCCGCTGGACAGACCCCGACCATCCGGGCATGCTCTTGAAGGTCAGGTCTTCTCTGGCGAAGCAACCGGCAGGTAGCGGCGAACAGCAGTTTGATCAGGTTTTACTGGATTACCCCGGCCTGGAGATTTCCGCGAAACAGAAAGTCACGCTCCCGTCCGGCGAGGCCTGGCAAATCTCAGGGCATTCGGTCCAATCTGACCTGGAACTTTACCTGATGGCCCATGAACAGCGCAGCTACCAGATTTCCCTCGAGGTGCCGCGCGGGGATATCGATTCTTACCGGGACATCATGAGCAGAATCACGGACTCTTTCGAGACTATGCCATAGCGGCGAGTCTGTGCGCCCGGCGCGACGTACACCAAGGAATGCAATGCAGCCACTGGACCTGATCAACAGATACTATGCCGGACATAACCAGGCCAGAAGGATACTGATTGCCCACAGCCGCAGGGTCGCAGGCCTGGCCGTTGCAGTCGCAGAGCGGGTTGGCCAAAGGGCCCGGGTCGATCGGGAATTCGTTGAGCAGGCCTCCATGCTGCATGATATCGGCATGCTTCAAACCGACACGCCGAAGCTTGGGTGCCATGGCGAACAGCCCTACATAACCCACGGCATCATCGGTGCGGAGTTGCTTCGCAACGAAGGTCTGCCCCGCCACGCCCTGGTCTGCGAGCGCCACATCGGGGTCGGCCTGAGTATCGAAGACATAGAAACCCAGGGCTTACCCCTGCCCTTGCGAGACATGTGTCCACAGTCAATTGAGGAGGAGATCGTCGCCTACGCCGACCTGTTCTTTTCAAAAACCAAACCGGGGCAGCGCGCCCCGGAGATGGTTCGTGAGTTGCTGGCCAAGTATGGCCAGCACAAAGTCAGCATATTTGACGCGTGGCACGATCGATTTACCCACTGAAGACCGGATAATGGGGTCAGGTCTACACATTCCACATTTTTTGCACAAATTGCATTTTTTATGGAATGTGTAGACCTGACCCCTAAAGCACATGGACTATGATGGAACAGTGGCTTCAGGATATATTTAATTTTTTGCCGGGCGGGATATTCTTCATTGCCGCGGTCTCTTTGATTGCATTTTTCGAGGCGTTGGTGGGAATCGGGCTGATCATGCCGGGTAGCGTATTGACGGTATTCAGCGGCTGGCTGGCTTTTCACGGCAAGGCGCCGATGACCGCCGTCATGGCCGCGGCAGCTCTCGGGGCAGTGCTCGGTGACCTTCTCAGCTACTGGTTGGGTGCGCGCCTCGGGGGCTATCTCTGGCAGTGGCGTCTCCTGAAGAAACGGCAGGACCTGCTACGTCTGGCAGAGTTCTTTTTCCTGACACATGGCGGAAAGGGCGTTTTTTTCGGCCGCTTTCTAGGCCCGATTCGCGGGCTGGTGCCGTTTGTCGCCGGTGCCAGTCAAATGCGTCCGGCGGCTTTCACAGGCTACGCCGTCATCAGCGGCATTCTCTGGGGGATCAGCTACCCCGGGCTCGGGTATCTCGGCGGGACCAGCTGGCAACGCGCGGAAACCCTGGCAGGTCGCCTCGGCCTGCTGATGCTGCTGGCGTTCATCGTCACCCTGTTGGTGACATGGCTGCGACGCAGGTTACTGCCGAAGCGCGGTGGAAATCGCCCAAAGCCGTAAGCTGATCACTAGTACGAAGACCTTCGCAGCCTCACAACTTGTCCAGGGTCATATTTTCCGCTAGGATGCAGAACAATTCACAGCAGGACGAACCACCAAGAAGGGGTTTAACAGGCTAAAGAGCGGGAAGCGAACCTTTTCGGATCAGCCGACCTCCCTGAATTACTGGGCCGACTGGCCCTGAAAATTTATCATGGCCGGAATATTTTCTGAAGGCTGAAGCCATACCCACGAATTGCAAACTTATGTCCAAGCTCCTCGATGACAGCAGTTGGCTAGACTTTGAAAAGGCCCACGTGTGGCACCCCTACGCACCGATGGAGGGGGCATTGCCCTGCTATCCCGTGGCACACGCTCAAGGTGTGCAGCTGACCCTTGAGGATGGACGCAACCTGATCGACGGCATGTCTTCCTGGTGGTCGGTGATTCACGGCTACAACCATCCGGTTCTCAACAGCGCCGCTAAAGAACAGTTGGATCGCATGGCCCACGTCATGTTCGGAGGACTGACCCACCGTCCCGCCGCGGAACTGGCGGC
Source organism: Geobacteraceae bacterium (assembly GCA_024640545.1). Taxonomy (GTDB): domain Bacteria; phylum Desulfobacterota; class Desulfuromonadia; order Desulfuromonadales; family BM103; genus JAHEDT01. The sequence goes on along the minus strand of JAHEEU010000109.1, from coordinate 6,863 downwards.
ACGACTGATCAGCTTGACACCGGAACCGCTTGAACGCGTATTCCTGTGCGATTCCGGTTCGGTCAGCGTCGAAGTCGCCATCAAGATGGCGATCCAGTACTGGCAGGCGCGGGGGAACACCGGCAAGCAGCGTCTCTTGACGATCCGCCGCGGCTACCACGGTGACACCTGCGGGGCCATGGCGGCCTGCGACCCGGAAACCGGCATGCACCACCTCTTCAACCGCGTTCTTCCAAAGCATTTTTTCGCTGAAGCTCCGACGGCCGTGAACGATGCCAACTGGCACGACAGCGATATTGCCGGGTTCCGCGAACTGATCGAGGCCCATCATGCCGAGATCGCGGCGGTCATCCTCGAGCCGATCGTTCAGGGTGCCGGCGGTATGCGTTTCTACGCACCCGAATACCTGCGCCAGGTGCGTGCTTTATGCGATGCCCACGACGTTCTTCTGATCGCCGACGAGATCGCCACCGGTTTCGGCCGGACCGGCACCCTGTTCGCCTGCGAACAGGCCGGGATCGCACCGGACATCATGTGCCTGGGTAAAGCCATCACCGGCGGCTACATGACCCTGGCCGCGGTTCTGACCACGACCGAGATCAGCCGCACGATCTCGGCCAGGGCTCCATACGCTTTCATGCACGGTCCGACCTTCATGGCCAACCCGCTGGCCTGTGCGGTTGCCAACGCCAGCATCGACCTGCTGGTCGGCAGCCCTTGGCAGGAGCGCATCGCCACCATGGCCGAGGCTTTTGCCCGCCGGCTGTCGCCCTGCCGCGACTGGGAGGGTGTTGCCGATGTACGCATCATGGGGGGAATCGGAGTTGTCGAACTCGAGCGACCGGTCAACATGTCCAGGATCACGGAGGGATTTGTCGACAGGGGCGTCTGGATCCGGCCCTTCGGGAAACTGGTTTATGTCATGCCTCCCTATATCATCAGCGAGCTGGAACTTGACGCGCTGCTAGCGGCAATGACCGACGCCGTGGCTGAGGAACTGGCCCGGGGCTAGTAAAGGCTGGGGCTGGGAATTACCTCGATCAACCCCACTTTATCCGGTATTCTGTATTCAGACTTCTCACAACACTCAAGGAACCTTTCATGTCCGACTCATTGCAGTTTCTCGCCATGCCCAATGCACCCTTGGATGAAGCCGACATCCTGCTCCTGCCGATCCCCCTGGAAAGGACCGTTTCATTCAAACCGGGCACGGCAGAGGCGCCCAGGGCGATCGTCGAAACCACCGACCAACTCGAGTTTTACGAAGAGGACGCCGGCTGGTCGCCTTTCAAGCATCTCAAGATCAGCGTCCTGCCTGAATTTGCAGACGATAAAACCGAAACTGACGCCGACTTGCATGCCAGGCTGGCCAGGCACGTCGCCGCGTTACCCACCAACAACCTGTTCATCGGCGTCGGCGGCGAACATTCTTTGACCCCCGCGCTGGTCGAGTCTCGCATGCCGGAACCGGGCACGGTCCTTTTTCTCGACGCCCACGGCGACATGCGCAGCAGCTACGAGGGGAGCAAATACAGCCACGCCTGCCCGGTCAACCGTCTGTTGGCCCAGGGGCACAAGATCGTCATGGCCGGCATCCGATCCGTCTATGAAAGCGAAGTGGAACTGGTGGAGAAAGAACCGCGCATTACCCTGTTTCTCGACTGGGATTTGCGCGGCAAGGGGCAGTGGGAGTCTTTCCTGCAGAAAGTCAACTCGCTGGAAGGGCCGGTCTATCTGTCGATAGATATGGACGTGTTCAACCCGGCGGTTGTCCCCGGCGTCGGCACACCACAGCCGGGCGGCTTCTTCTGGTACCAGATGATCGAGGTGCTCGAGGCGCTTTTTTCCCGGAAAAAAATTGATCTACGTGGTGTCGACGTTGTAGAACTGGTACCGGAGCCGAGCCGCGTATCGGAGATGACCGCGGCCAAACTCCTGCTGAAAATCATCTCCTTCTGGGGGGCCGCAAACGGTTATCAGAGTCAACCGCAGACCGGCGGCCAGATGCAGATTGACTACGAGTAATGGCGCATGCAAAGCTGTTTCACCAGCTACATCCCCATGGGCAGAAACACCACATTCTTGAAGACGCTGCTAACCCCACGCTCCCACTTGCCAACCACCGTGAAAGCCATCATGTCCTGGATGGCGATCATCTTGCCGAAGGTCCTTTCACAACTCAGGTCCTCCTTTTCGCCCTGCTGACTGTTGGACAACAGGAGCAGTTTTCCGTATGTATCCCGCGCAGTGCTCAACCGCATGGCAAGCACTTCGATGTTGCGCGCCGAGTTGAACAACGACTGCCCATCAAGGGAATCCAACATGAACTGTTCAGACTTCCAGTTGTAGCTGCTGCGCACCATCCCGACCAGTCCAGCCATCAGGGCAAAGACCCGGTCGCCCTGGTAATCCGGCGCGAAGGCCAGGTCCAGGGCCGCCGTTCCCTGCAGATTCTTCAGTTCCTTGTAGACCAGGCGACCGGGGGTGTCGAATATCTGGCCCTGGCGCTGCCCGATCGACATGCCTTTGACCTTGTCCAGTTCGCGCGGGTTGCGCTTGTAGAGTTTGACCAGCAAATCCTCCATGAGCAAAGTCATCTCGCGCAGGCTGGTATCGGCGATCATATCGACATCGGTTTTGGCGAGAGAGTTGAGTGCCGTGGTATCAATCGGGTTGCGGCATGCGGGCAAAAACACCAGCAGGCTGAAAAAAACCAGCATCAGCAGCACCTGAGGAATGGCTCGGGGGATTCTCCGATTCGAATCTTCAGCGCAACAGATGGACACGGAAGTGGACTCTCAGGAACTCATGGAATTCGTTGATCTCTTCGAAAGCAAGCTTCAAGCGTCCCCTCTCCATATGATTGAGTTTGGCCAGTGTGATGAAATTGCTCGGCAGTTTGCCGGCCTTGATATTCTCCACCTGGCAACGTAAGCGCAGAAAAACGAGAAAGTTGTAACTGGCTTCGAGGTCTTCGGCCATCTTGCGTTTCAATACGCCTTTATCAAGCAGGGCAACAATGCGTTCACGGGTGCCGCCGTTCATTATCCCGGCTTCCATAGCCAGCGCCTTGACCCCTTCAGTGATGGCGAATATGCCAGCTTTTTTGACATCGAGCTGGCCACGATGCTGATCACTGTGTTCCACCTTGATCCCGCCGAACAGACCCAGCGGAGGCCTGAAGCGGTTGACATTGGCGGCCGAGCGCGTCAGGAACATTTTTTCCCGCCTGAAGTGTTCGACCAGCATTTCCTTGAGACCTTTTTCCAGTTCCGGGTCGCCGAAAATGGTGCGCAGATCAAAGAACATGCTGCCATTGAGAATATTTTCCGGCCGCGGGATGGTCAGCCAGTCGTTCAAGACATCCTTCCAGGCGCTGAAGCTCCGCCGCCAGAATGCATTTTTGGCCATGATCCCCCCGGGACAGGGGGGGATACCGATCTCGATGAGCGCGTTGATCAAGTGCTCAGAGAACGCTTCAATCTGTGCTATCTCCTCAGCCGGAAGGTTATCCGCATAAATGATGGCATTATCCTGGTCGGTGGTGAGGGTCTGCTCTCGGCGCCCTTCACTGCCGAGGACGACAAAGGCAAATTTACCGGTCAGGTCGCTGAATTGGCTTGCTCGCAGCAGATCGATCAGGCGCATCAGCAACTGGTCGTTGAGCAGGGCAATCATCCTCACCAGTTCACGGGGCGGAACCCCGGTTCCAACCAGGTGCAGGACCAGTCCCTGAATCTGCTTATGGTATGACTTCAAATCTTCAATGGTAGCCGCTTGATCGATATCACGGACCAGTTTCTGTGGTGAACGGGTCTGCAGTCGCATGATATCGGTGACCGTGATAATCCCGGAAAGGCGGTTGTCATGATCAACGACACAGATACGGTGAATGCCGTTCTTCGAGATTCGGTAAAGCGCCTCGAAGATGAAATCGTCTTCGCTGACCGTGATCAACGGTGCATTCATGATCTCACGGGCGGTAATAAGCGCCGGGTCGACGCCCTGAGCGACCACCTTGTCGCGCAGATCGCGATCGGTGAGAATCCCCAGAGGGTTGACGCCTTCGCAGACAATCATGCTGGAGATCCTCAAATCCCGCATGTTGCCGGCAACCTTGTGCACACTGTCCTCAGGGCTGCAGGTGGCCACATTGTGGCGGCAATATTTCTTTATGGGCTGGAAGAGGATATTTTCTTCTGACATCTGAAAACCCTTGCAACAGGTATGACAGAGGATTTCAGGTTCCGAACATCACGAGGCAAACGATAGTATCAATCTAACGTTGAAGGAAAGGAGGTGCAAGAAAAATCACGGGCTGGGGGCTGGTAGCCAGGACTGCGGCTTTGAATCCAGAGTCCAGGATATGTTCACTTTTACTTTTCACTTTTCACGATTCAGGGATCACTGACCAACATCACCAGCCCCCAACCTCCACCAGAAAAAAAGGCCGCCCCGCAAGGGGCGGCCAGTTTTTTCACGTCATAGGCCGGTTACTTGTAGCCGACCATCTCATCGAACTGCAGGTACTGATAGATCGTTTCCTTTTTCGGCGCGACCTTGTCTTTGTAGACAGCCAGATATTCGGCCGGGGTCGGCAGCTTGCCAAGATTGGTGGTCACTGCGCCAAGTTCCGCCGAACCGAGATAAACCCTGGCTCCGTTGCCGATGCGGTCGTCGAAGTTACGGGTGCTGGTCGAGAACATGTTGACACCGTCGGGCACGCGGGCCTGGTTGCCCATGCAAAGGGAGCAGCCGGCGATTTCGATACGGGCCCCCATGGCGCTGTACACCGAAAAGACCGCCTCATCCTTCAGTTTGTCCTGGTCCATGCGGGTCGGCGGGCAGATCCAGGTGCGCACAGCCGGGTTGAACTTCTGGCCACGCCAGATTTCCGCTGCGGCACGGAAGTGACCGATGTTGGTCATGCACGAACCAAGGAACACATCCTGAATAGGAGTGCCGGCAACTTCGCTGAGCAGTTTGACGTCGTCGGGATCGTTCGGGCAAGCGAGGATCGGCTCGGTGATCTCTGCCAGGTCGATTTCTATAACTGCGGCGTATTCGGCGTTGCTGTCCGCCTTGAGCAGTTTCGGAGCCTTCAACCACTCTTTAACCGCATCGATGCGGTTGCGCAGCGTCTGCGGGTCCTGGTAGCCCTCCTCGATCATCTTCTCCATCAGCGCAATGTTGGAACGCAAATAGGTGCAGACGCTCTCTTCGGCGAGCTGGATGCAGCCAGCCGCGGCGGAGCGTTCAGCGGCAGCGTCGGTCAGCTCGAAAGCCTGCTCGACCGAGAGGTTCGGCAGACCCTCCATCTCAAGGATACGGCCGTTGAAGATGTTGACCTTGTTCTTTTTAGGCACGGTCAAAAGCCCCTGCTTGATTGCCCAGTGAGGGATGGCGTTGACTGCATCGCGCAAGGTGATCCCTTCGTTGAACTCGCCTTTGAAACGCACCAGTACCGACTCGGGCATATCCAGCGGCATGAAGCCCATGGCGCCGGCAAAGGCGACCAGGCCGGAACCGGCCGGGAAGCTGATGCCGATCGGGAAGCGGGTGTGGCTGTCGCCACCGGTACCGACGGTATCTGGCAGTAGCAGACGGTTCAGCCAGGAGTGGATGACGCCGTCACCGGGGCGCAGGGCGACACCGCCACGCTCGGCGATGAAACCGGGCAGATTCTTGTGCATCTTGACGTCGGCCGGCTTCGGGTAGGCAGCAGTGTGGCAGAAGGACTGCATGAACATCGGCGAGAGGAACTTGAGGCAGGCCAGTTCCTTGAGCTCATCGGCAGTCATCGGCCCGGTTGTATCCTGGGAGCCGACGGTGGTCATCGTCGGTTCGCAAGCAGTTCCAGGCAGGATACCGTCGACGCCGCATGCCTTGCCGACCATCTTCTGCGCCAGGGAGTAGCCCTGGCCTGTCTTCGGGACCGGATTGACCGGCAGGGTGAAGATGTCGGTCGCCGGCAGACCGAGGGCAGCGCGCGCCTTGTCGGTCAGAGCTCGGCCGATGATCAGCGGAATGCGGCCACCGGCGCGGAACTCGTCGGGGACGGTATTCGGGCTGATGCCAAAGGAGGTCAAAATCTTGCCGGATTCGTCGGTCACTTCGCTCTTGGCCGTGTTTATGACGATCACGTCGCCGGTATTGAAAGCGCTCACGTCCATCTTAAGCGGCAGGGCGCCGGAATCCTGGGCGGTGTTAAAGAAGATCGGCGCGATGACACCGCCGATGATGACGCCGCCGGTCTTCTTGTTCGGCACGGCGGGAATCTCGTTGCCGATATGCCAGAGGACCGAGTTGCAAGCCGACTTGCGCGATGAACCGGTGCCGACCACGTCGCCGACAAAGGCGACTTGGTAGCCTTCAGCGCGAAACTTGGCGATGTCGGCGTTGCCGGCAGGGAAGCGGGTTTTGCCCATGGCCAGGGCGTGCAGCGGGATATCGGGGCGGCTCCAGGCATCGCCCGCCGGAGAGAAATCGTCAGTGTTGATTTCGCCATCGACCTTGTAGACCTTGACCTTGATGGTTTCCGGCATGGCCGGCTTGTTGGTGAACCACTCGGCGTTGGCCCATGACTCAAGCACCTTTTTGGCCGCGGCATTGCTCTTGGAGAGCGCCAGAACTTCGTCGAAGCCGTCGTATACCAGGGTGATGCCAGACAAGGAGCTGACGGCAGCGTCGGCCAACTCAGCGACCTTGAGGGCCTCGACCAGAGGTTTGACGTTGTAGCCGCCGATCATGGTACCGAGAATCTGCACGGCTTTCTTCTTGTCGATCAGCGCCGACGTCTTGGTTCCCTTGAGAATCTCGGCCAGAAAAGCGGCCTTGACTTCGGCGGCCGGGTCAACACCGGG
>JAHEEU010000260.1 GCA_024640545.1 Geobacteraceae bacterium | reverse complement strand
GACTCGATGATCTCCGCGGTGGCGCCGCGGTAGACGGTTTCGACGTTGACCACCGGCTCGTCGATGTTCGGATATTCACGGACCGAGAGGCGGTCGTAGCTGATCATCCCGACCAGGATGATGGTCAGGCTCATGACCGAGGCGAGCACCGGTCGCTTGATGGAGATGTCACAGAGAAGCATGGCTTCAGTTTCCGTTCTGCGGTTTGTTGTCGGCTGCCGGCAGGACCGTCACGGGCATACCCGGCCGGACCTTGATCTGCCCGGCGGTGATCACGGTATCACCGGCTGCCAGGCCTTGGACGATTTCGACCTGTCCCCTGGTGCGCAGGCCGGTGGTGACCACGGCGGCGACCACCTTGCCTTCGACGACCTTGAAGACCGTTTGCTGATCGCCCTTGGGAATCAGGGCCTCTTCGGGGATCATCAGGGCCTGGGGCCGCTCTTCGAGGACCAGGGTCACCCTGGCGAACATGCCTGGCCGCAGCGGCCCTTCCCGCTGTTCGACCTTGGCCCGCAGCAGCACGCTGCGGCCATTGATGTCGATCTGCGGGTCGATGGCGTAGACCTGCCCGGCAAAGGACCTGCCCGGCACGGCGTCGACGTTCATCTGGATCTTCTGGCCGACCTTCAGCTGGTAGGCAAAGACCTCAGGGACCCGGAAATCGACCTTGATCGGGTCAAGGTTGTCCAGGGTGACGATCGCTTCACCGGGTTGCAGGTATTCGCCGATACTGATCCGGTGCAGGCCGAGCAGCCCGGGGAAGGGCGCACGGATCACGGTCTTCGCCAACTGGGCCTCGGCCAGGCGCAGGGTGGCTTCATCGAGGCGCCACTTGGCAAAGGCTTCATCGCGCTCCCGTTCCGAAATCGCCTGTTCCTGGAGCAGCAGTTCGGCGCGCTTGATATTGGCCTCGCTCAGGTTGAAGTTGGCCTGCGCCCGATCCCGCTCCGCACTCAAAATTGACTGGTCAATCTTCAGCAGGATTTGGCCGGCAGTGACTTTTTGCCCTTCGTGGAAGAGAATCTCCGTGACCTTGCCGGGAATCTCGGCGGTGATCACGACCTTCTCGTTGGAATAGAGCGTCCCCGTGGCGGTCAGCTCGTTTTTCAGCGGCGCCACTTTGGCCTGAACGGTTTCAACGGGGAGCCCCTGGGGCTTGGCCGAGGCCGGTTTCTCTTCCGCGGCGACCAGGGTGGCGGCAAGCGTCAGGCAGAGGGTGAAAAGGATTGATAAGCTCGACTTAGACATGTTGCTGGCTCCCGATCCCCCGCAGGGAAAAGTCTGTAATGTGTTGCGTCACTTGGTCGATGTATTCGATTTCGGACCCGGTTTCCACGAACGAGTTGATGACATCGCGGAAACGGATGAAATGCAGGATCTGCCCTGAAAGACTGCTGACGCAGCGGGAAACATGCTTTTCGGACAGCTGCGGACGGACTTTGCGAATGGCTTTGAGCAGGGCTTTGTGGATCGGTGCGATCAGTTCATCGGTCACCAGGTCGCTGGCCACCCCGGCCGGGCTCATCTCCCGGTAGATGATCTGCAGCAGGCGCCCGCCATCAGGGTTCAGCAGCATCTCCTCGAAACTCTCGCGAACAAAGGCCGAGATGATCTCCTGCAGCGTTGACGGCGGCTCCTGGTTGCTGAACCGTTCAATCAATGCGACCCTTTGGCATGCGATCTTTGCCAGGCGGCGCTCCAGGCAAGCGCGGTAGAGCAGCGTCTTGCTGGCGAAATAATAATTGACCGCCGCCACGTTGGCCCCGGCGGCGTCGGTTATTTCGCGCACGCTGACGGCCTCGAATCCCTTTACCAGAAAGAGTCGCTCGGCGCAGTCAAGCAAGGTCGACTTGGTGTCTTTTTCAGTGTGGAAGGTCGTCATGGCCATGATTAAAGCACTGTTTTAAATGTTGTTTTAAACCATGTCAAGCGCTATTGCGCCGGGGGGCCATTGCTCGACCGGGCGCAGGCCTCGATAGGGCTCCTGACGCTGGCCAAATAATCCGCGCGCGACTGCAGATGTGATCCGTAGCGAGCAAATCAGCCCCGCCATCCCACTGTCAGGGGAATCCGCGGGGCTGAAGCGGGAGAAGGGGGGCAGCGTCGACTCAGAAGGCAAATCCGGAGCGCCCCCCCCGGTCTGCCCGCTGGCCCTGGCGGGTCTGCCGGGAGGGTTTCGACGTCGACACTGAACGGCCGGTCGATGCTGAGCGTCGATCCGTTGCCGACGAGCGGGATGCTGCCGGCCTGGCCGGCGGCGGAGGCATCATTCTCTGCAGGAGGGGTGAGGCTGAAGTCGACCAGGCCTTCATCGGCCTGGCCCTCGTCTGCAAGGTTTTCATCGACGAGAGCCGCCGGTTCTCCTGTGGAACTTGCATGCCCGGGGACAAAGAAGCAGCGCAGCTTGAATTTCGCTTTATGTCCGGCCAGTGTGAAACCGCACTTCCTGCCGTTGTCCAGGTATTCAAAGCTGTGGTCGCCGCATTTCGGGCACTTCATGGGTTCTCCTCGTCCTTAGCCGGTCTGTTCGCGGCGGGCGGGACCTGCCAATCGCCGTACAGATACTGCAGTACGGGGGTCGCTGCCAGACCTGCGGTCTCTGTGCGAAGAATGCGTGGCCCCAGGTGCACGGCCTGGTAACCGGCGGCAATTATGGCGCTGATCTCCGTGGCTGAGAAACCGCCTTCCGGGCCGACGAGCAACCTGACCCCGGGGGGAGGCGCTTGCGGCAGGGCCTGCCTGAGCGCCACGGAGCCGGCTTCCCAGAGGACCAGTTTCAGGTCACCGGACGGGTCGCCGAGCACGCTGGAGAGGGTCTGCAGAGGCCGTACTTCCGGCAGGAAGCACCTGCGGCTCTGG
>JAHEEU010000259.1 GCA_024640545.1 Geobacteraceae bacterium | reverse complement strand
GTAAAGACCATGCGCCCCTGCTCGTTGCAGACGATCAAAGGCACCGACAGGGCTTGCAGGAAATCCGGGGCGAGATTCTGCAGTTCGTCCATCTGCTTCTTCATAAGCGCTCACGCCTCCTCAACAGCACACCCACATTTTATGCGCATATGCATAAAATATGCAACGCAGAATTATCCGGACAGCGGGTTGTTGTCGAGGGGGGGCTGGCAAACTTTGCAAAGCATCTTTCGCCTTCAAACAAAAACGGACCTATAACCAAAACAAAAGTTAACCGCCAAGATGTGAAGACCACGATCAAAAACACATTTTTTAACGCAAAGACGCTAAAGAGGTCATTCAAGACGTAAAAAAGCGTTCTTTATATGAATTAAATCTTTGCGGCTTTCTTTAGTTCTCTGCGTCTTTGCGTTAAACAAGCCTTTATGCCTTAACCTTCTTTTCGGTTATAAATCCGATCAAAAAAGGGCCGGTCAAGTGACCGGCCCTCGGCAATTTACAATGATCAAGCTACTTCTTCTCTGCACCGAGCTCCCGAGAGCGTCGGGTGGCCGCACCGACCGCCTCCATCATCATGGCGCGCAGGCCGCGCTCTTCGAGAACGCGGATGGCGCTGATCGTCGTCCCGGCCGGACTGCAGACCTTCTCGCGCAGCAGGGCGGGGTGTTCGCCGGTTTCCTTGACCAGGTGAGCGGCGCCGACCACCGTCTGCACGGCCAGGGCCTGGGCAATGTCGAGCCGCAGGCCTTCCTGGACGCCACCGGCAGTCAGGGCCTCGATAAACGTGTAGACAAAAGCCGGCCCGGAGCCGGACAGCCCAGTCACGGCGTCCATCTGGCCCTCCTCAACCCAGAGCGCGATGCCGACCGTCTCGAAGAGGTGTTGCGCAACCCGGCGATCCTGCTGGCTGATATTTTTGCCGGGGCACAGGGCCGCGGCACCCTGGCCGGCAAGCGCCGGCGTATTCGGCATGGCACGCACCACGCGCGGCTGGCCAGCGAGCCCCGCTTCCAGGGTCGTCGTGGTAATTCCGGCCAGAATCGAGATCAGCAGCTTGTCATCATTGAAAACCGCAACGATATCTTCGAGGACCTTGTCGAGAATTTGCGGCTTGGTCGCCAGAACGACAATATCGCTGGTCGTCACCAGCTCCGCGTTGTTCGCCTCACAGATGACCCCGTAACGCTCTTCCACCATCTGGCGACGGGTTTCGTTGGGCTCGAAAAAGTGGATATCTTCAGCCGGGAAGCCTCCGTTCAGCAATCCCTTGATAAAAGCCTCGGCCATATTGCCGCCGCCGATAAAACCGATCTTGCCCACGGATGTCAAAGGCACTGTCTTGATCCTTTCCAAACTTCTAGGTGTCAGCCACAGGCGCAAAGCCTCACGCCAACGGCTCTGCGACCGATGGATCGGGGCGGAGCAGTCCGCCCGTTCGTCAGATGTTTCTACAATATGCCCCTAATCGTGTCAAACCGAAAACCGGCTTGCCTTTCTACAGCTTCTGTGCGATTTATCGCCGCTATGGATCACTCGACACATCTCAAAGGGCTCTCACTGACCTTCCTGGCCGTTCTGATTCTCAGCCCGGACGCGCTGCTGGTACGGCTGATCCACTGTGACGTCTGGACCCTGCTCTTCTGGCGCTGTCTTCTGACCAGCATCATGCAGAGCCTCTTCCTCGCCTTGTTCTATCGCCGGCAATTCCTGCAAAGCTTCCGCAATATCGGCCGCACCGGCCTGCTTTCTGCAGCCGTGGTTGCCATTGGCGGCCTGTTTTTCGTCAACTCACTCAAACAGACGGCGGCCGCCAATACCCTGATTATTCTCGCCGCAGCACCGCTGTTCAGCAGTCTGCTCAGCTGGTTTTTCCTGCGCGAGAAGATCGCTCGACACACCTGGGTTGCGATTTTCATCTGTTTCGGGGGTATTCTGCTGATCTTTTCGGGGAGCTTGAGCAGCGGTCTGCTGCTCGGCGACCTGCTGGCCCTGGGCGCCACCTTCATGTGGGCAAGCAACATCGTCATCCTGAGGAGCGGCAAGTCCATCAACATGGTCCCCGCCAACCTGCTCGGCAACCTGCTGGTCGTCCCGGCCGCCCTCCTGGCCGGCGCTCAGCCGATGGCGTTCTCAGGGTCGGACATGTTTTATCTGGTCCTGCTCGGCGGAGTTGTCCTGCCGGTGTCCTTCACCATGATCACCGTGAGTCCACGTTACCTGCCGGCCCCCGAGGTCAGCCTCATCCTGCTCACCGAAACGATCGTCGGGCCGATCTGGGTCTGGCTGGCCCTCAACGAAGTGCCGCTGACCACCACCCTGCTCGCCGGGCTGCTGATCGTCGGCACCCTGGCGCTGCATACCCTGGCATCATTGTGGAACATGCGTCACCCGCACGCTCTCGAACAAATCCCCGGCTGATCAGAACCGCGCATTCCCTGGAGTACGCGGAAAAGGGATCACGTCACGCACGTTCTCCATGCCGGTGATGTACATCAGGAAACGCTCGAAGCCGAGGCCGAAGCCGGCGTGGGGACAACTCCCCCAGCGACGCGTATCGAGATACCAGTCGAGGCTCTCCGGCAGAATATCGAAAGCACGCATCTTGTGCTGCAGGACATCCAGGCGCTCCTCGCGCTGACTGCCGCCGATGATCTCGCCGACTTTCGGTACCAGCAGGTCCATGGCCGCCACCGTTTTTCCGTCGTCATTGCGCCGCATGTAGAAGGCCTTGATCCCCTCCGGGTAATCGGTCACGAAGAGCGGCCCGCCGACGATCTGCTCCGTCAGGTAGCGCTCATGCTCCGACTGCAGGTCGCACCCCCACTCCACGGGGAACTCGAAGCTCCGGCCACTTTGCTGCAGACGTTC
>JAHEEU010000108.1 GCA_024640545.1 Geobacteraceae bacterium | reverse complement strand
TCAACTGGTCGAGCACCGCATGCGGGACCCTGCCGACGCCGACCTGCAGGGTGCAGCCGTCCTCGATCAGCAGCGAGACATACTTGCCGATTTGCCTTGAGGTCTCGTCGAGGCTGATCGGGGGGGCTTCGGGGAGCGGCTCGGAGACTCTGATGCAGGCCGCGATCTCGTCCTTGTGCAGGTAGCACTGGCCATAGGTGCGGGGCATCTGGTCGTTGATCTGGGCCAGGATGTACTTGGCCGACTTGGCGGCCGCCATGGCAATGTCGACCGAGACCCCCAGGGAACAGTACCCCTGGGCATCGGGAGGGGTCACCTGGACGAGGGCGATGTCGACGGGGAGGATGTCGTCCTGCAACAGGCCGGGGATTTCCGACAGGGAGCAGGGAGTATAATCGGCCCGGCCGGCGCGCACGGCCTCTCGGGTCCCCTGGTCGAGGAAGAAGGTGTTGACGTGCAGGGCCTGTTCATACTCAGGGCCCGTCCACGGGGCCCGGCCCATACTGAGCATGTTGACGAACTCCAGGTCGCTGAAGTGCCCGGCGGATTCCAGGAACAGGTCGATCAGCGTATGGGGGCAGGCCGCCCCCGTGCCGAGAAAGATGCGGTAGCCGTTCTTGATGAATTTTTTCCAGGTGCTGCCGGTGATATCTTCCATGGCGCTTACCTCTCGAGGATCGCCCGGGCTCTGGCCATCCGGTGCCTGTGCAGCGCAGCTAAACGATTTCCGCCTCTGCAGCGAAGTCGCCGTTGCAAGTGTTCCCCAGCAGCTGCGGGCTGTACTCGCGCCAGGTGGCGAGAATCCGGTCGAGCGGCACGTCGGCGAAGGTGCCGCGCATCTGCAGGTATTCCATGTGAAGGCGCTGGTCAGCGTCGTAAGGGTGAAAGATGGAGTCCTGCCGACCGTCGAATTCCAGGGGGGTGACACGGAAGCGGCTGCAGAGTTCCAGGTTGAACGCCGGGGTTGCCTTGACCCATTGACCTTCGAGATAGAAGTCGGTGTAGGCGTGCCAGCGCATGATGTCGCCGTTGTTGATCTGCCGCAGACGCGGGCTGTTCAGGTGGTTCTGGACGTCACCGAAGCCGATGCGCGCCGGGATGCCCGCGGCCCGTCCGCAGGCGGCCAGCAGAGACGCTTTGGAAATGCAGAAGCCGAAGCCGTTGCGCAGCACGCTGCTGGCGCGATACATCTCCGGATCGGCGTAATCGAGGTAGGGCGTGTAACGGATACCGTCCCGGACCCGGTAGTAGAGGGCCACGGCCTGATCGACGATTGAACCTCCGCCGGCCAGTGACTGCCTGGTGAATGCCTGGATCGACGGGTGTTCACTGTCTACGAATTCCGCAGGCTCGAGATAGCGCTGGTCCATCCTCGTTAGGTCTCCTCGCTACAGGCTAAAGTCTTTCGGAAGGGTTCTTCAGATCAAACATGCAGTCGATGCGAGGGGTCGGCATGCCGATCCCCGCCGGGGGCGGGAAGGGTGCCCATCGACCCGTTTATGGTCTTGAGTTACCATACTTGAGGCTGGCAAGACAAGGTCTTTGCAACTGGTCGCGGCTGTTCGGGGTCGTCGTGCCGGAGTGCGAAGGGCAACGGGGCCGGGCCTGCTCTGTTGGCCGCGCACTTATCCGGAATTTTTTCTTTGTTCTTCGTCCCGTATTGAGCGCCGCAGCAGTTTGCCGACCTTCGACTTGGGGAGCATGTCGCGAAATTCGATGTATTGGGGGACCTTGTAGGAAGCCAGGCGTTCCCGGCACCAGGCCCTAAGATCGCTGCCCGAGACGCCCTTCGCGTCGTGTTTCAAGACGACAATCGCTTTGATGCGTTCCCCCACCTTGGGATCCTCTATGCCGACGGCGCAGGCGTCGATCACGGTGGGGTGGTCCTGGAGGACGGCCTCGATCTCCGAGGCGCTGATACGGTAGCCCTTGTGCTTGATGACGTCCGCCGTCCGCTCCATGAAGCGGATCTGCCCGGTCTCGTCCTCGGCGACGAAATCGCCCATCCGGTAGTAGATCTCGCCATCCGCATCGACATATGAGAGCGAGGTTTCGGCCGGCTTGTTCCAGTAGCTCTTGATGTTGAAATCGGCGGTGATCCAGAGCTCGCCGACTCCGCCCTTCTCCACTGGCTCGAAGGTTGCGAGGTCGGTGATGCGGTAGCGGTAGGAGGGGAGGATATGGCCGATGACTTCGGCGCTGGGCTCGACCGAGGGGCGCGTGTAAGCCACATGCCCCACTTCTGTGGAACCATAGACCTGGTAAATCGGTGACCCGGTGACCTTGCGCCAGCGGTTGAAAATCTCCGAAGGGAGGACATCGCCGCCGCAATAGCAGTACGTGAAGGACGTGAGGTCATACTGCTCGACCCTGTCGTTGTCGAGGATCATCCGATAGAGGGCGGGAACCCCGAGCATCCACCTGACCTTGTGACGCTCGACCTCCCTCAGGAGGGAGTCGATCTGCGGGATTGGCATGAGGATCGTCTTGCAGCCGCTGTTTAGTCCCACGGCAATGAACATCCCCTTGGCCATGATGTGATAGAGGGGGTTGACGAGCAGGAAGGTGTCGTCGCCGGCGCGCAGGTTGCCGTCCAGGACCTCGGTCATGATGTCGTTGATGTAGGCGACTTCCGTGGCGTGATTGCCCGGTACCCCCTTGGGGAAGCCGGTGGTGCCGCCCGTATACATGATGTAGGCGAGGTCAGTCCAGGGGTCAAGGTCTGCCTGGGGGTGGATCTCCGGCGCGTTCTTCAGAAGCTTCATGAAGTCGTGGATGTGAAGCCCGGCCGGGACCTTCCCGGTGGGAATCTTGTCGAGCAGATGGCCGAGCCAGATTTTCCATCGCGGAAGCATGTCGGCGATATTGGTAACGATGATCTGCTCGAGGGCGGTTTGATGGAAGACTGCCTCCATATAACCGAAGTTGGTGTCATGGCAGATGGCCGCCTTGACTTCGGCGTCGTTGACGAGGTAGTTCAACTCGTGGGCCGTGTAGATCGGCGAGACGGGGACGACGACGCCGCCGATTTTCTGTATGGCGAAGTTGGCAATCACCCATTGCGGGCAGTTGGAGAGGTAGAGCATGACCCGGTCGCCGTAGCCGATGCCGATGGAGGCAAGGGCCGCTGCGAACCGGTTGATGTCGCTCGCCAGGGAGGCGTAGCTGATCTCCAGGCCCAGGTAGACAAGGGCCACATTGTCCGGGTAGGTCTCGGCAATCTCGTAAAAGCGGGTGAAGGTCAGCTGGGTTTTGGCGGGGTCTCTCTTCAACCCTTCAGTGACAAATCTATCGCTCATCTCTCTATCCACAGCCGAAATAGGCCGCCTTGATGTCAGGGTTCTCGAACAGTTCCCGGCTGGTTCCCTCCATGACGGCCGAACCGTTTTCAACAATGTATGCGTAGTCTACGTAAGGGATGACCGGGCGGGCGTACTGCTCGGTCACGATCACCGAGATTTTCCGTTCCTTCCTGATCTGCGGGATCGACTCGACGACGATGTGCTGTATGGAGGGCGCGAGGCCGAGCAGCGGTTCATCGAGCAGGAGGACCTTCGGTTGGGCCATCAGGGCCCTGCCGATCGCCACCATCTGCTGCTCTCCGCCACTGAGAAAACCCGCCGCCCTTCTGGTGAGCTTCTTGAGCGCCGGAAAGAGCTCCATGACGAACGCCATGGTCTCCCTGGCCTGGGCACGGCTGGCGAGATGTCCGCCAATGGCGAGATTTTCGACGACCGTGGATTCGGCAAAGAGCCTGCGGCGCTCCGGGCAGAGGACGATGCCGCGTCGCGCACGCTGGTGTGCCTTGAGGCCGGTGATGACCTCGCCGTCGTGCCTGATCTCACCGAACAGGGAGATCCTCTCGCCGCCCCGCATCTTCTCCTTGTGCTGGATGTCGAGGATGATGCCGCTGAGTGCGTACATCAGGGTCGACTTGCCGGCACTGTTGGCACCGAAGATTCCTATGACGCCGTTGTCCGGGCAGTTGAGGTCGATGTTGTTGAGGGCGAGCATGTTTTCGTAGAAGACCATGACCCCACTTGCTTCAAGCATCAGAAGTCCTCCTCTGAGCCGAGGTAGGCCTCGCGAACCTTCGGGTGGTTGATCACTTCCTGCGGCTGGCCTTCGGTGATCTTTTCGCCATAGGAGAGGGCCATCACGCGATTGGCGACCCTGAAGAGCTCAACGAGTCGGTGCTCGACCATGATCATCGTGATCCCCTGGGCATTCAGTTTTTCGATGAGTGGCACGAGACTGGAGATTTCGCTCGCGGAGAGCCCCGAAAAGACCTCGTCGCAGATCAGCAGCTCCGGGCGCATGGCCAGGCAACGCCCGAGCTCGAGCCTTTTCAGATACCCGGTCGGGAGCGTTCCGGCCAGCTTGTAGGGGACGCGGGAGTCGCGCTCGAAGCCGAGCTCTTCCAGGATGTCCACGGCTACCGTATTCCTGTCGCCGTGACGTCCGCCGCCGCGCCAGCCGCCAATCCGCTTCGCCCGTGGCGAACTCAGGGGGATGACCAGGTTCTTGTAGGCGGGCATCGTGAAGTAGGGCCGCATGACCTGGAACGTCCGGTTGATCCCCATGTCGGCGACCTTGTGCGGTTTCTTGCCGGTGATGTCGCGGCCGTGAAAGGCGATGCTGCCCAGCGTCGGCTTCAAAAAGCCGGTGATGCAGTTGATCAGGGTGGTCTTGCCTGAGCCGTTGGGGCCGATGATGCCGACGACATCTCCGCGGTTGACGGTGAGGCTGACATTGTTCAGCGCCTTTACGCCGCCGAAATGCATCGAGACAGAATTGATCTCGAGGATTGGTTCGGTTGTTCGTTGCGTCATCGTATATCCACCCAGCGCTCAATCTGCTGGTATTTCCGCGTCAGGAAGTTCATCAAGCCTTCGCTGCGAAAGACCACGAACCCGGTGAGCACCAGGGCGTAGACCACGATGCGCAGGCTGCCGAAATCCCTGAGAAGCTCGGACAAGGGTACGAGGATGGCGGCCCCGATCACCGGCCCCACCAGGGTCCCGCTGCCGCCGATGATGGTTGCGGCGATCGGCATGATCGACAGGTCGAGAGCGAAGGAGGAAATGCCCACGTTGCTGTACATGTGGATGTAGTATGCGCCCGCAAAGCATCCCGTCAGGGAGGCCAAAAAGACCGCCTTGGCTTTTGTTCCGGTGACGCTGATTCCCGAGGCCCGCACCGATTGATCATTGTCCTTGACGGCGCGGACGACCAGGCCCGCATCGGTGTTGACGAACCGCCGAAGCGCGAAAAGGGCGGCCAGAAGGCCGAGAATCAAGCCGTACTGCTCCGTCCAGAAAGAGCTGAAGCCGTCTATGCCGCGAAAGCCCTCGGTGCCGCCAAGGATGTCGAATGCCTCTATGAGGCGGATCATCAGGAGAGGGTACATCAGGGTGACGATGGCAAAATAGATTCCCCGGAGGGGCAGGCACGGCAGCAGGGCAACCGTGCAGACTATGGCCCCGAGGATGGTTGCCGCCATGATCGCGAGCGCCGGAGGCAAACCGAGTTCGGTGTTGAGAATCGCCGAGATATAGCCTCCGACTCCGTAGAAGAATGCTCCGCCGAGGCTGACCAGGCCGACGTAGTTGGCCAGGAAATCGAATGAGATGGAAAGCAGCGCCAGGATGCAGATGCTGAGCCCCACACGTCCCCAGTAGGGCCACGGCGAGAGCACCAGCGGCATGAACAGAAAGCCGCAGGTCAACAGCAGCCTCGGCGCGAGGAGGTAGCTGATCTCTTCCATGGAGTTCAACGCATAGATCGACGCGCTGCGTACCTTTACCCCGCGGTCGATCCTTTCCCGGCGCCTCTGTTTGATCGTTTCGGCCATCGTTTCAGACCCTCTCCTGCAGCTGTTTCTGCTTGCCGAAAAACCCCGAGGGTCGAATGATCAGGGTTGCGATAATGGCGCAGAGCATCACCACCATCTGGAAGTGTGGTTTGCCGTATGCGACGGTTATGTATTGGGAATAACCAAGCACGAAAGCGGCCATCACGGTTCCCGCCCAACTCCCGAGCCCACCGACGACACAAACGGCAATGGCGTAGATGAGGACCTTGTACCCCTCTTCCACGACCAGGGACCCCAGCGGGAAGATGATCAGGGCGGCAACGCCAGACAGCATCGATCCCAGCGCCACGGCCATTGCGGCGGTGACGTCCGAGTCTATGCCGAGCATCATGGCGGCCCGTTCGTCCTGGGCGACCCCCTTCAGGGCTCGACCGATTCGGGTGTACCTGGTGAGCAACCAGATGGTTGCCAGCATCGTGAAGCCCAGCACGACCAGGAAGATGCGCTGGTGATCCACCGGCACATCAAAGATGAAGCTGACCCCGTCCACTGCCGGCGGGAGGGTATAGGTGCCCCCCCGAAAGCCCATGTAGCGGAGACCTTCGAGGAGGGCCAGGCCGATAGCGTAGGTGGCGATCACCTCGGAGACTTCCATCCCGCGCACCCTCTTCAGGATGAGATAGTAGATCAGGACGCCCAATAGCCCGGCCGCGATGATGGCCAGAACGGCGGATACAAAGTAGGGGAGCCCGGCCTGATTGAAGAAGATCCAGGCGACAAACCCGGTCAGGACGTAGATTGCGCCATGAGCGAAGTTGGGCAGGCGGCTCACTCCGTACACGAGCGAGAAGCCGAACGCCATGAGCACGAGGGCCAGCGATTGGATGAAGCCGTAAACGAGGATGTCATAAAACATGGACTGTCACCTTGGCAGGAGAATAATGTTCCGGCGGCCGCATGACGCAACCGCCGGAACGCCTCTTCTAGTCAGTTACTTTGCCCAAGGTGGGAGCTTGAGGGTCCCCACGGCGCCAGCGTCGGGCCAGAAAGTAACCCGCTTGCCGTCCTGCCACTGGATCATGCCGGTAATTGCGCCCTCGTTGGGGTCGGTGGAGGGGATAACCTGATGGCTCTTGGGGTCGAAACGGATTCTGCCGTAGACGCCCATCAGGTCGATCGTCTCAAGTGCAGCAACCACCTGGTCGGAGTCGAGGGTGCCGGCGCGTTCGATGGCGTCTTTCAAAGCATAAACTGCCATGTAGCTCGATGAGGCGCCGTAGCCTTCCGGCTCGAGCCCCCACTTGGCTTTGTAGGCATCGACGAACTTCATGGTCCACGGGGTGATAGTCGAGGGGGCATTGCCGCCGTTGACCAGGTCGACGACCGCGTATTCAACCGCCCCATTGGACGCTTCCCAGAAGCCGGGCTGCTCAGCGGCGGACATGAACCCGAAGGGCAGGCTCTTGAGCTTGAAGTCGCGCCACTGCTTGAGCAGAATGGCGGTTTCCGGCATATCCATGAAGATGAACAGGACCTGGGCGTTCTCTCGCCGAGACTTCAGCAACCCCGGCGCGAAGTCGGTGTTGCCGGTCGGATAGATGTCGTGACCGACTACCGTGAAGCCGGCCTTGGTCAGGAACTTCTCGACGACTTCGCCGGATTTCCTGGCATGGGCGACATCCTGCACCATGATGTGAACCCGCTCGAGGCCATGTTCCTTACGGAACTTCTCGAAGACCGGCATCATCTCCTTGACGATGATGTTGACTATTTCGTTGGAAATGCGGAAAGCGTATTTGTACTTATCGTAGTTTTCGGCGATGGTCTTGTGATAAGCGGGTGAAAGAACGCCGGTTGTCACGATGGAGACCTTTTTGTGCTTGCCGAGCAGGTCCAGGACCGCCAGGGCGGCTTCGGAGCGCACCGGCCCGCCGACCAGGAAGTCGACGTTCTTCTGGAGAATGAGCCTCTCGACCGCTTTCAGGGCATCATCGACGGGAACCCCCGGCTCAAGGTCACGCGTGTCGATGACCTCGACCGCCAGCGGGCGCTTGCTGCCCGCGACGTCGACTCCACCCGCCGCGTTGATTTCTTCAACAGCCAGTTTGATGCCACGTTCAGCGTCCCAGCCATAGAGGAACGCCGTGGAGAGAGGCGCACCAAGCAGGATGGGCTCCGCGGCCCTGGCGAGCTCCGGGCCTGGACCAAGCAAGAGCAGCACGGCTGCCACGATTGTTGATAGACAACGGGCCATAAATCGCATCATGTTCTCCTCCTTTAAAAGAGATTATAAAACAATGTTAGCAATCCTCTAAATAAAAAGCGAGAGTTTTGTTTAGTTGACTAAACACCCGCAAATAAAGAGTAATTAGCCTTTGATTATTAGTATTAATTTATTTGTATGGCTGGATGTGTAGAGACAAGATGAGGTATATTTTGTAACATTGTTTTTGTTTTTCGGCCTGCGACGTGGCCCCAGGACAGGTCGCAGGCCTTGGCCGAGAATGCTTCGACGCATAATGTCTTCTGGCAACTTGTAATTCGTCAATTCTGTGGTTGATTTATCACAGATTCCCCGGTTTACCGGTTAGCAGGTGTGTTCACAAAAAAAGGAGAGACGCTTATGAAGAGAGGATTGCTGCTTGGTCTGGTTTTGGGTTTCATGCTTTCCACTGTCGATTTGCCAACCGCCTGGGCCCAGGATGACGGTGCCACGCTCTTGGACCAGCGCTGTTCCGTCTGTCACTCCTCGGACAGGCCAAAGTCCAAGAAGAAGACTCCTGAAGAATGGAATGCAACCGTGACCCGCATGATCGGCAAGGGGGCCAAGCTGTCCCCGGATGAAAAGCAGGTTCTGATCGACTACCTGAGCAAAACCTACAAGCCTTGATGCGGCCCGGAGATCGGCCGGGATGTCAACCGCCGGATGGCTCAATAATGCTCATTTGATGACAGGGCCGCCCCCGATCATCAATCCGGTGGCGGTCCTGTCTAGGTCGTGGTTGCCTGCAGAGCATCTAGCCAGGCGTCATAATACCGGCCCGAACATGGCCACGGCATTGTTCCAGAGCCTGTTCGTCCAGTGCCACTGCTCCACAGCCCCTGCGGTCACCGGCCTGGATTTTTCAAGGTAACACAGCTGCCGTTGCCGCATCTCGGCGGTCAGCAAGCGGTCATAAAGGAGGATATTGTTCTCGTAGTTGAGATCGAAGCTCCTGCGGTCCATGTTGGCCGAGCCGATCAGGGTCACCTCTCCATCCATGGTCAGAGACTTGGTGTGCAGCAGCCCTTCCTGGTATTCGAAAATCCGGACCCCGGAAGCGATCAGGTCGGCATAATAACTGCGACTTGCCGCGCCGACGATTCGGGAGTCGTTCCGGGCCGGCAGGATGAGGCTTGTGGCAACCCCACGGCGCGCACAGGCACAGAGCCCGGTCTGCATCGATTCGTCCGGGACATAGTATGGCGTCGTGATGATCAGTTCGCGGCGGGCGGTGTACATCAGCAGTTCGAAGATCTCGGACATGGCGGAATAGTGGATGGTCGGACCGGTGCCGATCACCTGGGCCGGGAATCCCGCCTGAACCGGTGCTATCGGCTGTTTCAGCAGATCACTGAGGTCTTCGTTGACTTCGCTCATCCAGTCGGCCGCGAACAGGTGCTGGTTCTGACGGGCGATCGGACCCTCGAAGCGCATCGTGGCATCCACCCAGGGGGCATATTTCGCCTTGATACGAAACTCCGGGTCGGCACAGTTCTGGCTCCCACAATAAGTGATGCGATTGTCGATCACGACAATTTTACGGTGGTTGCGCAGGTCGAAGCGCCCCTTCAAAAGCAGCAGCAGGGGGTTGCCGACCGGCAAGGCACACGCCAGGTGAACGCCCGCTTCGCGCATGGCCCGCCAGTGCCCCGAGGCAATCATCAGGCGCGACCCGAGGCTGTCGGCCATGGCTCGGCAGGTCACACCGCGCGCTGCCGCCCGCTCGAGCGCCTGCGCCACCTTGCAGCCGTTGTTGTCCGGCAGCCAGATGTAGAAGGTCAGGTGGACGTGGTCAGTCGCGGCGTCGATGTCTGCCACCAGCGAGGCGATGGTCGCATTTGAGTCCTCCGG
>JAHEEU010000107.1 GCA_024640545.1 Geobacteraceae bacterium | reverse complement strand
TGGATCTGGCCGTCGACGAATTCAGCGACATCGAAAGTCCCGGCCCGCCCGGCCAGGTTGGCCAGTTCGTCGGCCACGGCATCGTCGGGGTTGATCATCAGGTCGATGCCGAGCTTGTCCTTGGAGAGCACCGCCCCGCGGCTGAGGTAGTCGATGCTCTTGACGCGTGCGATCCGCTTGCGAACCCCATACTCCCGCGCCAGCAGGCACGCCAGGATGTTGACCTCGTCAAGATCGGTGACCGCCATGACGATGTCGGCATCCTTGATGCCGGCCTGCTCCATGGTTTCGGCACTGGCGCCGTTGCCGTGGATGCCGAGCACGTTGAGCCGGTCCTGGGCGGCGTTGAGATTGTCCTGGTCGCGATCGATCAGGGTCACTTCGTGACCTTCCAGGGACAGCCGTTCGCAGAGAAAATAGCCAACCTGGCCGGCTCCGACGATGAGTATCTTCATCGAGTCATCCTTGTTTGAAAGACGAAAAAATGAATACAGGGCACAGCATACAGAATAGACTCTCTCCGCCGCCGGGCCGGTCGTGACTGGTGCCCCCCCAACCGGTCCAGCTTTTTACTGTATTCTGTATTCTGTATTCTGTATTCTAAAATCCATGCATACTTTCTGCGACATTCCTGAAGAGCAATTGCGCCGCGAACGGCAGAAAGCCCGCGAAATGAGGCGCTCCCAGTGGTGGCGCAACCGGATTGCGACCGGCCTCTGCCACTACTGCGGCGGTCGCTTCTCTCCTGACCAACTGACCCTGGACCATATCGTGCCGCTGGTGCGCGGCGGCCGGAGCTCCCGCGGCAACTGCGTCCCGGCCTGCAAGGAGTGCAACACCCGCAAGCGCGATCTGCTGCCGACCGAATGGCAGGAATATCTGGACACCCTGGCCCGTTCCTAGGTGACAGCCCGACTATGCGGCCCGGATGGTCGACAGTTTCTAGAGCTCTTCCATCTGCTCCGGGTCATCGTCGTCGCCGCTCAAGACCTCATCATCATCCAGATCGTCGAAGTCTTCATCCATGAAACGTTCCAAAAAGCGCTGATTGCTGCGCAGGCGCCGCTGGATTTTTTCCTCCAACTCGGCAAGTTCGGGGAAACGCTCCGGCCTGGTTGCTTCTTCCCGGGGTTCAGGTTCGTTCACCTGCTCCTGCTCATCCGTCATGGTCTGTCCTTTGTGCACAATCGATAGAGATCAACGTATTGTCCGGCCGCCCGGGCCCAGGAGAGATCCTGGGTCATCCCCCTCTGCATGAGCATTTGCCAGCCCTTTGGCTCTGCGTATGCTGCCAGGGCCCGGTCGAGTCCCTCGAGGAGGCTTTCGTGCCGGTATTCACGGAAGACGAAGCCGTTGGCCTGGTCGGCCGACGACTGGGGGTCGACGATCGTGTCGGCAAGCCCGCCGGTTGCATGGACCAGGGGTACCGAGCCGTAGCGCAGGGCGATCAGCTGCCCCAGGCCGCATGGCTCGTAACGACTCGGCATCAGGAACAGGTCGCTACCGGCATAGATCCGCCGCGACAAATCATCGTTGAACTGCAGCAGCACGCGCGCCTGGCCGGGGTAGTAGCGAGCAGCGTCGGCCAGACGGCGCTCGAAGTCGGGGTTGCCGGTGCCGAGGATGACAAGCTGCAGCTTGCGGGACATGATCCGGTCCCAGTTCTCCAGGACCAGTTCCAGCCCCTTCTGGGAATCAAGCCGTGTGACCATGGCCGCCAACGGCGTCCGTGATGAAGACAGCAAGCCGAGTTCCTTCTGCAAGGCGGATTTACAGGCCGCCTTGCCGGCAAGCGTTTGCGGAGAATAGCTTTTTGCCAGGGCCTGATCGCTGGCCGGCGACCAAAGACTTTCATCGAGCCCGTTCAAAAGGCCGTGCAGCTGGTTTGACCGCGCCCGCAGCAGGCCGTCGAGGCCCATGCCGTATTCCGAGGTCTGGATCTCCTGGCAGTAGGTTGGCGATACGGTATTGACCTGGTCGGAAAAACCGATGCCGCCTTTCAAAAGGGAGATCTGGCCGTAGTATTCGAGGCCTTCCGGGGTGAGCAGGCTTTGGTCAAGCCCCAGGATGCGGCCGCTTTCCAATGGGAAAACGCCCTGGTAGCCGAGGTTGTGGATAGTGAACAGGCTGCCACTGCCGGCAAAGAAGGGGTCGCGCCAAAGCTTCCGGCGCAGGTAAACCGGAACCAGGCCGGCCTGCCAGTCGTGGGAGTGGATGACGTCCGGCACAAAGTCGAGTTCGCGGGCGAGTTCGAGTGCGGCCCGGCTGAGCAGGCCGAAACGTTCGGCGTTGTCCGGATAATCGAGACCCTGCTCGCCATAGAGCCCGGGACGATCATAAAACTCGGGGAGATCGATGAAATAGACCTGAACACCACGGTTGTCCACGGCACGGTAGCCGACCTGAAAGACACGCCCGCCCATCGGCACCGACAGTTTGCGCCGGCTGGCACGGAGACGGCCTGTGACCTTGCTTACGGCCCGATACCACGGCATGACCAGCCGGACATCGTGGCCAAGGCCATGCAGGGCAGGCGGCAGGGAGCCGACGACATCGGCCAGTCCACCCGTCTTGGCGAAGGGCGCGGCTTCAGAGGCGACCATGAGTAGTTTCAGGGCCGGTTCAGGCATGGTTCATTTCGTGGCTGGAGAGGTTCATTGCTGCCCGGCATTCTACCCCACACGGAGGAATTTATCCAGTCGGTAGCCGACGGCCGCTGCGCGAGCCAGGCGTTGGCGCAGAACTTCGGCGATGATGTTGGCCGGGCCCATGCTGCGGTCTTTCTCCACCGGGCAGAGCAGGGGGCCGATCCCGGCCTGCAGAGCGACGGCCCCAGCCAGGGTCGCCATCCCTTCCTGGACAAACCAGGTTGTGCCGGCATGCGTGTTGATGCCCAGCAATCCGGCGTTCACCGGATCGTTGCACAAACGGGCGAAAGCTGACTCGCTGCTGGCCGGATGGGGAGCGAGGTCGGCGGTCTGCAGCAGGGTCAAGGTGATGAAGATGTCTCTCTCCTGTTCAGCAGTGGCAGCGTTCTCCTGCAGGGCGTAGTCGAGGCCGAGGTGCCCGAGGGTCTGCAGGCAGCGTGTGCCGCCATCAACGCCAATGAGCCTGCCGAGACTGTGCAGCAGCATCCAGCCAAGCACAGGTACCCCGAGCCCGGGCTGTTTGCGGGTCCCGTGCCAGGCCTCCGTGAGCAAGCCGCCCGGCAGTTCCCCGGCCGTCTGCAATGACAGCCAGCCGGCCACGCCGGCGAGCAGCCTTTCCAGGTGGAACGTGCCGGCGGGTGTTGCCGCCATGCTGGAGCCGACCGCCGCTTGCAGCGCTGCGGCGAAGGTCCGCAGTTCGTCCTCCAGCTGCGTTATCAAGCGTGTGACCGGCGCGGGCTGCGGAGTTGCCAGCAAGGCGCCGGCGAGGACATGCAGCCGCCCCGGATCGAACAGCGCGGCCAATGACTGCCAGAGGGGCTGGTGGCGCATCTGCAGCAGCTCGCGATCCAGGTCGGTCACCGCCCGTCCCTGCAGTTGGCCATGAAGCTGCTGCCAATAACCATCGGCATCGTCGAGTAGATGGAAGCCATGGAAGACCTGGTGTTCATAGGCCTCCAGCTGCAGCGCCAGCCCCTGGCCCAGTTCATCGACCGCCTGCAGATATTCCGCGCCGCGCAGCGAGCGAAACCGGCAGAAGCGGCCTTGTCCGGCACCCAGGCCCAGCTCCTGCCAGAGGGGCGGCATCGGATGTGCGGTCCCCTCCTGATCAGGGGCCGCCTTGGGCGCTGCCTGATGCAGCCGCCCGGCCGCGGGCTGGGCGGCGTTGTTGTAGACCACCAGGAGCTTGCCGCCGGGCGGGCCGTTGCTGAAGGCGTAGACGTTTTCATCGATGCCGTGCTCGGCGGCAAAGTCGTACAGGGAGAAGTGCTCGACGCCGGCAAACAGCTGCCGGATTCGCAGCAAAGGGAAAATCTGCCGCTCATGATGGGCGATAAAGCCGGCATCCGGCTCCTCCTGCCAGTAGGCGCGGCGATACTCCATGCCGTATTTTTCCCGGTAACCCTCGATCTGGCCATGACCGAACATCGGCAGGCCGGGAAGCGTGGCGAGCAGGGTGGCGGCGCCGAAATACTTCTCTCCCTTGCCAAACTGCTCCACGGCGGTCGCTTCGTCCGGGTTGTTCATGAAGTTGACGTAGCGTTTCAGGATCTCCGGGTTGTAGGCCAGGATGTCCTTGAGGATCTTGCGATACTTGGCGTTCTCTTCCCGCTTGAGCATGTTCATGAAGGCGCTGTTGTAGACCCGGTGCATGCCGAGGTTGCGAACGAAGTAGCTCTCCATCAGCCAGAAAGCCTCGGCGATCAACAGCGTGTCCGGTGCTTCCCGGTTGATGCGGTCCACCACCTCGCGCCAGAACTCTGTGGGGAAGGCCTGGTCGAAATCGGCATCGGACATCCAGTAGACCGACCGCGACGGGACCCCGGCACTGCCGCCCGGCGGCGGGAACCAGAGCCGACGGAAATGCTTGCGCGCCAGGGTCATGGCGGCATCGAAGCGGATCAGCCGAAAGCGCCGGGCGACGGCCAGAACCAGGTCGCTCATGGCCTGGCGCACTTCGGGCAGCAGGAAGTTGAGCTGGGCCGTGTCGTTCCACGGCATGTGCGTCCCGTCGTTGCCATGGTAGATGTAACGCCGCCGGCCAGTGCGATGCTCGTGCAATTCATAGACCACCGCGGCATCGCTGTGATCCCAGTAGCCGTCCTCGATGCGGATGCTGAACCCTTCGGCATCACATAGGTCCGGCCCGCTGAACGCGTATCCCGGATAGGGCGCCTGGTCGGCCTGCAGGAACCACTCGGGGTGCTCCCTGACCCATTCAGAGTCGATGCCGGTATGGTTGGGAACAACGTCACAGGCCAGACGGATGCCGTGATGCTGACAGCGCTGCTCCAGCTGGTGCAGGGCCTCCTCGCCACCCAGGTCGGCGGCCACCCGGTAGGCGTGCAGGGCGTAGGCGGACGCTTCGGCTTCCGGATTGCCGGACAACTGCTTGATGCGCTTCGAGGCTCCGGATCGTTCCCATATGCCGATCAGCCAGAGGGCATTGAATCCCTGGCTGGCCAGGCCGGCCAGTTCTTCGTCCGGAATCTCGGCCAGAGTCGTGATGGTGCTCCGGTAGCGGACGCCGAGCTGGTCAAGCCACACATGGATCGATTTGGCCAGCAGAACGCAGCTGGACATCCAGTCCGAGTCCGCCGTGAAGGAAGCCGGCGCCTCACTGCCGTCGCCCTTGCCGAACAGGGGGCTGGCCGGCGGCCCTGGGCCTGGCAGGTGAGCTTGCTCCTCTTCGCCGGCAATGGCCTGGGCGAGCTGCAGGGCGGCGAGGATGTCCTCCGGGAGCCACCCGGCCCAGTGCTGAGCAATGTAGGCAACCTGTCCGGCCAGGCTGTGCGGGGCGGCACGCATCGGTGCCCTCAGCAGCGCTGGCAGACTCTGCCCGCGGACGACCTGCCCCTGCAAGGGGGTCGTCAGCTGTGCAAGCCGGTCGATCAGGGCATGGTAGTCAGTGCGGGCGAGCAGGTCGGTATCGTCATAGAGGTCTTGAAAATCCTGCGTCGCCGGGTTCTCAGTGAGAACTTCAAGGACATGGAGCTCGGCGAGCAGCCGCAGGCGGGAGCTTCTGGCGGCTGCCGTTGCGACGGCATTGCGTGCCGGTTGCAGCTCCTCTCTGGGGTAGCACTTCAGAAAGGCCCGGTATGTCGTCCCCAGTTCCGGCAGGTGATGAGCCTGCCCGGCCAGGACGACCCTGTCGATATCCGGCTGGAGGTCCGCAGCAGCGAAGTAGCGCAGTGCGACCTGCCGTGAGGCCGCGGTCATCAGGGCGAGCAGGTAGAGGTCGGTCCCGGAGCTCCGCCGCCACAGGGCGATCCTGCGTGCGGCGTTGATATTGCTCAGCTCGGCGGCCTGATCGCCCAGCCCGGCCTGGTGCAGCCCGTGCAGCGACTTGCGGTTCAAAAGTAATTTAAGGTCAAGGGGTCGTGGCATTCCCGGTAAGGCTCCATTGCATCGTCAGAGATTACATCATTCAAAGGGCGAGTTCCGGATCGGTGGCACGCAGGAAGCGTGCCGCGTCTTCCGGTGGCAGCGGGTTGATAAAGAAGCCGCTGCCCCATTCGAAACCGGCGATCTGGCTGAGGCGCGGCACCAGTTCGATATGCCAGTGGTAGTCACTCGCCAGGGTCTGCCAGTAGCCCGGCTTGGTCGTCTCCACAGGTACCGGCGGGGCCGTGTGCAGGATGAAGTTGTAGGGTGGGTCCTCGAGCAGCCGGAAAAGGCGCCGCAGCATCTCCTGCAGGGCCCTGGCGCAATCAATCAGCTCCTGGTCACTCTGCAGGGCAAAATCATGATTGTGCTGGAGCGGGAACAACCTGAGCTCAAAGGGGAAGCAGGAGGCATAGGGAGCCAGGACCAGGAAGCGGCCATCGTTGAACACCACGCGTTGGCCATCGGCGATTTCCTTTGCCAGCAGGTCGCAGATCAGGCAGTTGCCGGTGGTGCGGTAGTGGGCGAGGCATGCATTCAGCTCGCTGCGGATCACCGGCGGGGTGATCGGCACCGCCATGAGCTGGGAGTGGGAGTGGGGCAGTGGCGCGCCGGCTTCGACCCCATGATTTTTGAAGATCTGCAGGTAACGAAAACGCCGGTCTTGCCGCAGGTCGAGCAGCCTGGCCCGATAAGCCTGCAGGACCGCACTGATTTCCAAGACCTCCAGCTGGGCCAGGCTGCGCTGGTGGTCCGTCGTCTCGATGATGACTTCGTGTGCGCCGACGCCCTGCAGGGAGTGGTAAAGGCCGGACGACCTCTGGTTCAGCTCCCCTTCGATTCTCAGGACCGGGAATTTGTTCGGCACCACCCGAACCTGCCAGCCCGGTTCGTTGGGCTGGGTGTCTCCAGGGCGCAGCGCATAGACCTCGCGCGGGGTTTTCCCCTCCTGCCCCGGGCAGAAAGGGCAGACCGTTATCGACGTCCTTTGACGTTCAATAATGAATTCCCGTGGCTGGCGGAGGCGTTGGTTTTCAGTAATGACCCAGGTCCCCTTGAGGGGATCCCATCGGAATTCAGACAAAGTTATGATCCTTCTGTTAGGTTCTCATCGGTAGATGGCTTGGCTGGTCGACCCGTCGCCCGGGATGCTTACGCCGCTGCCAGCTCTTTCAGCCATCCCGAAACTCTCTCCCGGTAGAGGTCGCGCAGCTCATCGGCATCAACCTGCTCAACGGACTCGACATGAATGTGGACAATCGGCCGATACTGGTCAGGCAGGACCAGCACCCAGCCCCGGTCACTGTCAACCCGGACACCATCGGTGAACGATGCCTCCTGGTCGGCAGCCGCTTCGCTCATGCGTCGCATCAGCCCGCCCTTGCTTTCCCATGGACAGGGCAGCTGCAGGTGATGATAGGCGTAGCGCGGCAGCTTGGCCAGGGCCTGGTCCAGGGAAAGACCAGACCGGGCAACAAGCTCGACAATTTTGGCCGCCGAGAAAAGTCCGTCAAAGTGCGGCTGGAATGCCGGGAAGCCGAAGCGGTCATCCATCGTCGCGACCAGGCGGACCTGGCGATTGCGTGCCGCTTCGACCAGCGAGTAGCCATCGGAACGGGTGCGCTGAACGGTCAAGCCTCCGGCCCTGGCCAGTTCGTCCACCGCCTGGGAGGCCGCCACCGGCACGACCAGGCTGCCTTCCTGCTCCGTTGCGCAAACCAGCGCCGCCAGCACACTCAGTGCATCGCGGCTGGAAAAAACGCGCCCGTTGCCGCTGACCAGCCGAATTTTCTCCCCTGAGGGTCCGATCCAGAACCCGGCATCGGCCTCGAGGGTTTTAACGATGCGGCTTAAACGGTCCAGAGCAGCATCATACTCATCCGTGGTCATGTCCATCGGTTTTTCGTGGACATGGGAATTGAGCTCGGTGACCTCGAAGCCCAGTCCGGTCAGCATGTCAGGGAGGAGGTCCGCTGCCGGCGAATGATTGAGGTCCAGGACCACCTTGGCCGCGGCCTTCTTGAGCAAGGCGCCGTCGAGGTTGCGCAGGAAGCCCTCGCGGTAAAAGTCATAGATGCGCGGCAAATCGTCGATGCCGCCCGGTTCTGAATGATGGGCCCGCCGGAAATTCTCTTTGAAGTAGATGCGCTCGATCACCTTGGCTGCGGAGGTTGACACCTCGTTGCCGCTGCCATCGAAGAAGATGATCTCCGTGGCGGCCGCATCTTCGGGCGATTGGCGGAAATGGATGCCGCCTACTTCACCGAAGGTGGTCAGCTTGTAGCGAAGCACCGGCAGCGAAATCATCTTGATGTCGTGGACATTGATCCCGGCGGAAAGCAGGCCGCCGACGAAGGAACGCTTGAGCATGCGTGATGAGCGGATGGCGTCGCGGCCGGCCAGGACAAAGCTCCCTTTGGGCAGGGTCGAGCCGTAAGCCGCACCGAGCCGGGCGGAGAATTCAGGGGTCATCTCGACGTTGGTCAGACCACGGACCACGGCGCCTTCGAAGAGGCTTTTGCGCCACTTCTCCCCCCAGATCAGGTTGCTGGAAACGGTGGAACCGCTCTCGACGACCTTGCGCGGCCAGATCTTGACGCCGGGGCGGATGTTGACCTCGTCACCGACGATGGTTTCATCGGCGATCACGGCCCCCGCTTCGATCACTGCCCGCTGGCCGACCCTGACCCGGTGGCCAAGGTTGGCGCCGCTGATCCTGGTGCCGGCTTTGATGTAGACGTTGTCCCAGAGGATGGCATCCTCGAGGTTGGCCCCCTCCTCGATCATGCAGTTGCGGCCGACCACGCAGTTGCTGAGCCGGGCGTTCCCCTGAATCCGGGTGTTGTCGCCAAGGACGACCATGCCGGAGAGCTCGGCCTGCTCGTCGACCACGGCATCCGGGCTGACGAAGATCGGGCTGCCTGAGCTGAGCGGGGGTTCGGCGATCTGTACGGCCACCTTGCCGTGACAGATGTCCCGGCAAGCCTCGAGATAGGCTTCCGGGTTGCCGATGTCCGCCCAGTAGCCCGGCATGTCGCAACCGTACAGCGCGTCGCCGCTTGCAAGCATCTTGGGAAAAACATCTTTGGACCAGTCGCGGTTCTCGCCCTCGGGGACCAGGTCGAGGACCTCCGGCTCCAGGATGTAGATGCCGGTATTGATGGTATCGGAGAAGACTTCCCCCCAGCCGGGTTTTTCGAGGAACTTGGTGATCCGGGCCTGCCTGTCGGTGATTACCACGCCGAACTGCAGGGGATCGGTTACCGACGTCAGGGTGATCGTCGCCTTGGCCTGCTTTTCGGCATGGAATGCCATCACCCGGGTCAGGTCAAAGTCGGTCAGCAGATCTCCGCTGATGATCATGAAGCGTTCTTCGAGGTGGCGGGCTGCGGCCTTGACGGCGCCTGCCGTCCCGTAATCCTCGAGCGGTGTCACGTAAGTGATATGGACGCCGAACTCGCTGCCGTCGCCGAAATACTTCTTGATGATCTCAGGTTGATGAAACAGCAGCAGGATCAGGTCGGTGATGCCGTGCAGCTTGAGCAGGGCGACGATGTGCTCCATGATCGGCCGGTTGATCAAGGGGATCATCGGCTTGGGCATACTGATCGTCAAGGGATGGATGCGGGTACCGAAGCCCCCCGCCATGATGACTGCTTTCACTGCGGCTCCTCAAACTCCTGATTGTTGTCAGGACGATGTCAGGATTTTGCCAGGATGCGTCGAACCTCTTGTTTCAATTCGTCGAGGTTGGAACTTTTGACCACGTATGCCTCGGCCAGCCATGAGGAAAAATCATCCTTGTAGCTGCTGTAGGCCGTGCACAGGATCACCGGGGTACTCTCACGCATGCGGGCAATCTGCTGCAGCAGTTCCAGCCCGTTTTCCTGGTCGAGCTGGATATCGAGGACGACCAGGTCGAAGACCTGCTTCTGCAGCTGTTCCATCGCCTCCCTGCGGTTGGCGCAGGTGACGACGGTATGCCCCTCGTCTTCCAG
>JAHEEU010000106.1 GCA_024640545.1 Geobacteraceae bacterium | reverse complement strand
CGACGCCATGCTGCTGATCGTGCTGGCCAGCTCGTGGAAGAACATCAGCTACAACTTCGTCTTCTTCCTCGCCGGGCTGCAGGCGGTGCCCCACTCGCTGATCGAGGCGGCGGCCATGGACGGTGCCGGCCCCTTCCGGCGCTTCTGGACCATTACCTTCCCGCTGCTCTCGCCGACCCTGTTCTTCGTCACCGTGATGACGATCATTTTTTCCTTCTTCGAGTCCTTCGGCATCATCCACACGGTCACCCAGGGCGGCCCGGGCGGGTCGACCAACATCCTGGTCTACAAGGTCTACCAGGACGGCTTTGTCGGCCTCAACCTCGGCTCGTCCTCGGCCCAGTCGATCGTGCTGATGGCGCTGATCATCCTGATCACCGTGCTGCAGTTCAAGTACGTCGAACGTAAAGTCCAATACACCGGGTAACGCTCATGATGGTTGAAAAGACCCCCGTTCTCGACAGCTTTACCTACGTCGCCCTGGTCCTTGGGATCGTCGTGGTCGGTTTCCCGATCTTCTACGCGATCGTCGCCGCGACCCTGCCGGTCGAGGAGGTGTCGCGGGTGCCGATGCCGCTGATTCCGGGCGACCAGCTGTTCGACAACATCGGCGAAGCCTGGCGGCGGGGAAACCTCGGCACCCAGCTGTTCAACTCCTTCATCATGGCCGGCGGCATCACCTTCGGCAAGATCGTCGTCTCGCTGTTCGGGGCCTTCTCCATCGTCTACTTCGACTACCGGCTGCGCACCGTCGCCTTCGCCACGGTCTTCTGCACCCTGATGCTGCCGGTCGAAGTCCGCATCATGCCGACCTACGAGATGGCGGCGAACGTCTTCGGCCCGCTGCAGTCGGTCTGGGACGCCCTCGGGCTCGACGGCCTGGTCTCCTGGTTCGCCGGCCACGATATCCACGTCACCCTGGAGTTCAGCCTGCTCGACAGCTACGCCGGGCTGATCCTGCCGCTGACCGCTTCGGCGACCTGCACCTTCCTTTTCCGCCAGTTCTTCCTGACCATCCCCGAGGAGCTGTGCGAAGCGGCCAAGATGGACGGCGCCTCGCCGATGACCTTCTTCTGGAAGATCCTGCTGCCGCTGTCGAAGACCAACATCGCGGCCCTGGTGGTCATCGAATTCGTCTACGGCTGGAACCAGTACCTCTGGCCGCTGCTGATCACCACCGACCCGAAGATGACGACCGCGGTCATCGGCCTCAAGCACCTGCTGCCGTCGCCGGACGATCCCCCCGACTGGCATATCGCCATGGCCGGGGCCCTGCTGGTCATGCTGCCGCCGGTCCTGGTGGTGCTCTCCATGCAGCGCTGGTTCGTCAAGGGGTTGGTGGAGAGGGAGAAATAACGACATGTCTGCCCAGATTCATGAGCATCCCCTGATTGTCACGCCGAGTCTTTGCCGGGAATTCTGCAGCTGCGGCGGCGAGCATCCCGCCCCCGGCGCCACCCTCTACAGCGGGGCGGATGCCGCGACGGTGCTGGCGGCCGACTACCGGGCGCTGCACGGCACGCGCGAGCTGCTGCTGCTCAGCGACCCGCTGACCCACGCGGTGGCCGGGGCCCAGGTCCTCGAGGCGCTGCGTGGCCAGGGGGTGGCCGTCGCTCACCTGCTACTCGACGACGAACCTTCGGCGACCGAGGAACTGGCCGAACAGGTCCGGGCCGCGGCCCGCGGCAAGCAGCTGATCGTCGCGGTCGGCGCCGGTACGGTCAACGACCTGGGCAAGTACGCCGCCGACCGCAACGGCATGCGCTACTGGGCGGTGCCCACCGCGCCCTCCATGAACGGCTTCACCTCGAGCATCGCCGCCGTCAAGGTCAAGGGGATCAAGCTGACCGTACCGGCGGCCCCGCCGCAGCGCCTCTACGCCGATCCCGCGGTGGTTTGCCAGGCGCCCCTCAAGCTGCGCCAGGCCGGCTTCTGCGATGTGCTGGCCAAGGTGGTCTCCGATGTCGACTGGCGCTGTGACTCGCTGCTCTTCGCCGGCGGTTACTGCCGCCTGCCCTCGACGCTGATGGCCGGGGTCGAAAAGACCTACTCCGAGCACCCGGAAGAGATCGGCCGCGGCGAGCCGGACGCGGTCATGGGGCTGTTCCACGGTTTGCTGGTGTCCGGGGTGGCCATGAGCCTGGCCGGCTCCAGCGCGCCGGCCTCCGGCGGCGAGCACCTGGTCTCGCACTTCTGGGACATGCGCGAGCCGCTGACCGGCCGTATCCCCGAGCTGCATGGCCTGCAGGTCGGTGCCGGCATCCTCCTGTCGACCGCCTGCTACGCCCGCCTGGCCGAGCTCGATGGCCGCAGCCTGGCGGGGAGGGCGGAGGCCGCCTACGCCGCGACCGCGGCCCGCATCCCTGCGATCTGGGGCGGCTACGCCGACGAGGTCGCCAAGCAGTTCCTCGGCAAGCGCGAGCAGCTGCTGCGCTTCGACGAGCTGCTGCCACGGCACTGGGCCGAGCTGGTCACGCACTTCAGGCAGGTGCGCTCAGCAGAATACTTCCTCGACCTGTTCCGGCGCACCGGGCTCGACTTCTCCCTGACCACCCTGAAGCTCTCGGCCGACGAGTTCCTGCTGGCGGCCCGCAACGGTCGCGCCATCCGCAGCCGCATCACGGTGCTCGACCTGGCCGATCATGCCGGCGTCCTCGAGGACGCAGCCGAGGCGACTCTCGCCCTGCTCAGCTAACGCCGGTGCGAGCCGATCCGGGCGCCTGCGCTTGGCAAAGTCCCAAAACCAGGCATACTTTAAGGGTCATGTCAGGCGGACAGGTCGCAAGACCCCTCCGCACGGAGGCAGCCGCATGAACATCCCCAACGCCCTGAGCCTGCTGCGCATCCTGCTGGTGGCGCCCTTCCTGATCGCCGTCATCTACCGCCATTTCCCCCTGGCCCTGGTCCTGTTCGTCGCCGCCGGCCTCTCCGACGCCCTCGACGGCTACCTGGCCCGTCGCCTGGCGCAGAAGTCGGTGCTCGGCACCTTCCTCGACCCCCTAGGCGATCGCCTGCTCACCACGGTGGCCTTCATCGCCCTCGGCGCGCAGGGCTTGCTGCCGCCTTGGCTGGCCGTGATCGTGGTCGCCAAGGACCTCTACGTGGCCCTCGGCGCCGGGATCCTGCACTTCACCGGCAACCTGCCCGTGGCCGAACCCAGCTTCTTGGGGAAGTTGACCACGCTGCTGCAGCTTGTCACCCTCGGCCTGGTACTGCTCGCGGCATTCGCTGCCGTCAACGGTCTGCTGCTCGCGGTGCTCTTCGCCGCCACCGGCCTGGTCACGACCATCACCTGCCTTCACTACATCCTGCGCGGCATCCAGCAGTTCTCGGCGAAGACCGGCCGGGACTGACGCTTTCCCCCTCTGGCCTTACCCGGGTCAGCACACCAACCAGCTGATCCAGAGGTTCAGGCTGCCGCAGCCTCGATTCCGGCAGCGCATGTCAAATAGGGTAAATAATTACTTGATTGGATTGACGAATCCTGCAACGTCGCTATTATTATTAGTAATGGTTAAGGTAGCGGCGTGCTGCCGTACCGAAGCCGCTCCAGGACCGCAAGCTGAAGTCGACCAGGGTCATCGTGACGGCAACTCAACCTGACCGGTTTGCTCGCCCAGTGTGCACAACGATGAAAAAAAGCAGCTTCTCGCAGACCATTTTCAAGCCCTGGTACACTGCCTTCACCGTCAGCGTCATCTATGCGATTGTCGGTGGCCTCTGGGTGTTTTTCTCCGAGCCGCTGTTGTCAAAATGGATCGACGATCCCGAAACCTTCCGCCACTCCAAGATCATCAGCCAATGGTTATTCATCGTCGTCTCGGCCCAGCTGCTCTTCCTGCTGATCCGTCACCGGGAGCTGGCGTTTATCCGCAACGAAGAATCCCTCTACCGGGTGAATCGGGCCCTGCGGGTCTTCAGCGAGTGCAAGAAGGCCATTACCTGGGATACGGATGAGTTCGAGCTGCTGCGCAAGATCTGCCGCATCCTGGTGGCCCTGGGCGGCTACCGGCTCGCCTGGGTCGGTTACGCGACCCAGGATGACGAAAAGAGCGTCAAGCCGGTGGCCCACTGGGGCTACGAGGATGGTTACCTGCACAGCCTGAAGGTGACCTGGGACGAGTCGATTTACGGGCAGGGCCCGGCGGGGACGACCATCCGCACCGGACAGACCGTGATCGTGCAGAACATCACATCCAACCCCAAGTTCAAACCCTGGCGTGAATCGGCCCTGGATCATGGCTTCAACTCGGCGATCTCCCTGCCGCTGCATAACGGCAGCAAGATT
Organism: Geobacteraceae bacterium; assembly: GCA_024640545.1. GTDB lineage: Bacteria > Desulfobacterota > Desulfuromonadia > Desulfuromonadales > BM103 > JAHEDT01. The sequence goes on along the minus strand of JAHEEU010000106.1, from coordinate 5,761 downwards.
TACGGTGCGCTGGTGATCCTCGCCGCGGAAGCGGACTCCTTCGATCTGGAAGAGGCCAGCCAGCTGGAGGAGCTCACCGACGATCTGGCCAACCGGATACGGGTCATGCACAGCGAGGCGGCGCAGAAGAAGGACAAGGAGGAGCAGCTGCTGCTGGCCAAGGTCATCCACCAGGCCGCGGAAGGGGTGCTGACTTACGACCGGGAGGCTCGGGTCCAGTACCTCAACCCGGCCTGGGAGGGCATTTGCGGTGTCAGCGCCAGGGATGTGCTCAACAACAGCCTGCATGAACTGCTGTGCTGCCGGCGCAACGAGGAGTTCTACCGGGCGGTCCGCAAGGTCATCGAGACCGGAGAGGCGAGCACCGGCCAATACCTGAACCTGCGGGAGGACGGCTCTCGGTACCGGATCGAAGCCAACATCTCACCAGTCATGACCGAGTATTCCGATGTCGTCCGCTACGTCGCCGTGATCCGGGACGTCACTTACGAAAGCCAGCTGGAAGACCAGCTGCGCACCGCCCAGAAAATGGAGGCCATCGCCACGCTCGCCGGCGGCATCGCCCACGACTTCAACAACATCCTGGCGGCGATTCTGACCAATACCGAGCTGGTGCTGGACGACTTCCCGCTCGACGATCCGCTGCGCGAGCACCTGGAAGTCGTCTACCAGGCCGGTGCCCGTGGCAAGAGCCTGGTCAAGCAGATCGTAACCATCAGCCGGCAGAACGTCCAGGAGCGCAAGCCGGTCTGCGTCGAATTCATCGTCGATGAATGCCTCAAGCTGCTGCGCGCCACTCTGCCTGCCACCATCGAGATTCGCAAGGACATCGCCGCCGACCTCAACCCGGTTTCAGCCGACCCGACCCAGCTGCACCAGGTGATCCTCAATATCTGCACCAATGCGGCCGACGCCATGGAGGAGCACGGCGGCGTCCTCGAGGTCCGGCTGGAGGAGGTCACAGTCGCATCCCGCTACGATGACATCCATGCCAGCCTGCACCCGGGGAGTTACCTGAAGCTCTCGATTAAGGACACCGGCCACGGCATGCCCAGGGAAATCCTGGAACGGATCTTCGACCCGTTCTTCACCACCAAGGGGCACGGCAAGGGGACCGGCCTGGGCCTGTCGGTCGCCCACGGCATCATCAAGAACCACGGCGGCCTGCTCAACGTCGAGAGCATCCCTGGCAAGGGGACCGAGTTCCACATCTACCTGCCGAAAATCTACTGCGTCGAGGAGCAACCGGCTTGCAACGACGAGCTGCTGGTCGCCACCGGTCGCGAGCGGATCCTGTTCGTCGATGACGAACCGGCGCTGGTCTTTTCCGGGCAGAAGATACTGGAAAAGCTCGGCTATGAGGTGGTCACCGGCACGGACAGCCGTACCGCCCTGCAGCTGTTCATCGAACAGCCGGCCAGTTTCGACCTGGTGATCACCGACCAGACCATGCCGCACATGACCGGCGAGATGCTCGCCAGGGAGCTTCTCAAGGTGCGCTCGGACGTGCCGATCATCCTCTGCTCGGGGAACGTCCTGAATGACAGCTCCGGGGTCTCCATGGCCAAGGCCCGGGCGATCGGCATCCAGGAGTTCATGAACAAGCCTTACGAACGCAGCGAGATGAGCCGGCTGGTCCGCCGGATGCTCGACAACCAGCCCGGGGGTGATGCCGCATGGCAAAGGTCCTGATTATCGATGACGACGACCTGATGTGCTCCACCCTGGCGAACCTGGTGCAGCGCAACGGTCATGAAGCGGCCTGCGCCACGTCGCTGCATGCCGGCCGGCAGCAGGCCGCCGCCCGCCTGTTCGATGTGGTCTTCCTGGATGTCCACCTGCCAGATGGCAACGGCCTCGACCTGCTGCCCGGGCTGGAAGGGCTGTCGTCGGCGCCAGAAGTGATCATCATCACCGGCTTCGGCGAACCGAACGGCGCGGAGCTGGCCATCAAGAGCGGTGCCTGGGACTACATCGAGAAGAGCTCCTCGGCCAAGGAAATCAGCCTCGCCCTGGAACGGGCCCTGCAGTATCGCTGCGAGAAGCAGGCCGTTGGCAGGCGGAGCCAGGTCGCCGTCCTCAAGCGGCAGAACATCGTCGGCGACAGCCCCAGGCTGCAGGCCTGCCTCGACATGGTCGCCCAGGCGGCCGGCAGCGACGTCAACGTTTTCATCGTCGGCGAGACCGGCACCGGCAAGGAGCTGTTCGCCCGGGCCGTCCACGAGAACAGCCAGCGGGCCCGCGGTGATTTCGTGGTGGTCGACTGCACGGCCTTGCCCGAGACCCTGGTCGAGAGCCTGCTGTTCGGCCACGAGAAGGGGGCTTTTACCGGTGCCGAGCGGGCCCGCGACGGCCTGGTGCGCCAGGCTCACTGCGGCACGCTGTTCCTCGACGAAATCGGCGAGCTGCCCCTCACCCTGCAGAAGGCCTTCCTCCGGGTCCTGCAGGAGCGCCGCTTCCGGCCGCTGGGCGGCAGCCGTGAAGTCGACAGTGATTTCCGCCTGGTCGCGGCGACCAACCGCAACCTCGAGCAGATGGTCAAGGCCGGTCAGTTCCGCGAAGACCTGCTGTTCCGTCTGCGCTCCTACGTCATCGAGCTGCCGCCCCTGCGGGAGCGGCCCGAAGACCTGCAGGTGCTGACCCGCCACTATGCCGATCACCTCTGTGATCGCTACGGACTGCCGCCCAAGGGCTTCTCGCCCGATTTCATGGATACCTTGAGGGCCTACCCCTGGCCGGGCAACGTGCGGGAGTTCGTCCACGCCATGGAACAGACGCTGGCTTCCGCCCGTCATGAGGCCACCCTGTTCCCGAAGCACCTGCCGACCGGCCTCCGTGTCCAGGTCACCCGCGCGGCGGTGGACCATGACCAGGTCATGACCGGCGCTCCCGGCCGCGGGACCGCGCGCAGCCTGCCCAAGCTGCAGGACTATCGCGACGCGGTCTACCACGAAGCCGAGAAGAACTACCTGCACGACCTGCTGGCCCTGGCCGACGGCAAGATCGCCGGAGCCTGCCGGCTCTCCGGCCTGTCCCAATCCCGCCTGTACGCGCTGATGAAAAAGCACGCTGTCTCCCGCGAACACTAGCCCGGCAGGGCGTCGCCGATTGCCGGATTCTTCCGCTGCGGGAGGAAAATTCTTGTTCGACAGGAAAAAATCCCCCTCAAACCACGCCGACGACCAGCCGCCGCATACAGCCAGGTTGCCGGTTTATCACTGTTTTTCACCCCCGGATGGTTTTGGCACGGCTCCTGCTCCTTAGACTGTCAGAAGCAGCAATCCAGTGTGCCAGCCACAGGGGTGACGGCCATGCAACCTGAAGATTCCGCACACGCCCCGTTATCGACCGCAATCCGAGCGCAACCCGTGTCGCTGGCCGATTTGGTCGAGCAGGGTGGGCGGTTGTATGTCAAGGTGGAGCTGCCGGGCGTCAGCGCCGGCGAGATCATCGGCTGCAGCCGGCAGCTTAACGAAAGCCTGAGACTGTTGAGCGGGGCGGCGGCCACCGATGCCAGCGTGCTGCTGTACGGCGAAACCGGAACCGGCAAGGAGCTGTTTGCCAGGGTACTGCATGCCAGGAGCGCCCGGGCGCAGGGCAACTTCGTGTCGGTCGACTGCACGGTCCTGCCGGAGACGCTGGTCGGCAGCCTGCTGTTCGGGCATGAAAAAGGCTCCTTTACCGGGGCCGTCAGGTCATGCGAAGGGCTGGTCCGCCAGGCGCACCGCGGCACCCTGTTCCTCGACGAAGTCGGCGAGCTGTCGCCGACCCTGCAGAAGGCCTTCCTGCGAGTTCTGCAGGAGCGGAGCTTCCGTCCGATCGGCGGCGACGCCGAAGTCGCCAGCGATTTCCGGCTGGTCGCCGCGACCAACCGCGATCTGCAGCGCGGGGTCGACAACGGCCAGTTTCGCGCGGATCTTCTCTATCGCCTGCAGGCATGCCGGATCGAACTGCCTCCCCTGCGCCGCCGCAGCGAAGATATTCAGCTGCTGGCCGGCTACCACCTGGACCGCCTGTGCCGCCGGCACGGCCAACCGGCCAAGCAGATGACCCCTGAGCTTCTCCGCACCCTGGCCCTCTACCCGTGGCCGGGGAATGTCCGTGAACTGTTCAGCACCCTGGAACAGACCCTGTTCGCGGCCCGTTTCGAATCCACCCTGTTCCCCAGGCACCTGCCGCAGCACGTCCGCATCCAGGTGGCCAGGTCGCGCCTCGAAGCCCGGTGCGTCGCCCTACAGACCTTCAGTGTGCCCGCCGACGGGACTTTGCCGCGCCTGCACGAGCTGCGCAGCGAAGTTTTCGGCCAGGCGGAGCAGCAGTACCTCGCCAGCCTCGTGCAGCTTACCGGGCAGGATGTCCGACGGGCCTGCCAGCTCTCCGGCCTGTCCCGCTCCCGTCTCTACGCGCTGCTGAAAAAACACCGCATCGCCCTGCACTGACCCGCCCTGGTCTGCCGTTGCCTCCTGTCCGCCGGTAATTTTCCTGTTCGCCAGGACACTTTCCTGTCATGCAGGAATGCCGAGATCACGACCGCACTCAATCATTCTTTGTAACTATCTGCATTTATTGAGCAAAAATTCCAGAGATCGCTGGCTTTCCTTTGGTATGCCGGTTGCTCCCTTAGTGAGACAGCAGAAAACTCGAACCAGGGAGGCTGTCATGAAACCAAAATTATTCAGCTCGCTGATCATCATCGTCGTCGCCACCGGAACGGCGATCATCCCCCTGGCCGGCGGCGCCTCGCTCGGCAGCGAACCGATGCGGACCGTGTTCTTCGCTTTCGTCTCGGCCATCATCGCCATCCAGCTGGTCCCTGCCGTCATGCTGCTGGGCTGCTTGATCAAGTCGCTGCTGTTCGGCAAAACCAACAAGCAGCAGAGTTGAACCGGCCATGACTCCACCGAACGAAACCGCAACCTGCCGGGCAACCGAGCAACCGCTGGCGAAAACCATGCTGATCATCGCTGCCAGGGACCGCATCAGCCGCACCCGCATGGCGCGGGCCCTGGCCGATCAGGGCTGCGTAATCGAAATGGCCGGGTCGGCAGCCCGCCTGATGGAGTCCCTGCTGCGCGGCGGCCGGCCGGTGGTCGTTCTGGCCGACCGGCTGGCGGAGGGGCTGGCATGGCCGACCCTGGTGTCGCTGCTGAAAGGCTGCAATCCACGGGCGGCGCTCATCCTGGCCGTCAACGAACTGCCAAAGCAGGAAGACCTCAGGGTCCGGCAGCAGGGGGTCTTTTACCGTGCCAGTCAGCCGGTTTCGGCTGCGGAATGGGACGAACTGCAGCTGGCGATCGACTGTGCCTGCAGCCGGGCGCAGCGCGAGACCGCGGCGAGCCGCTGTCACTGAAACCGCTCAGAGTTTGAATCAACTTGAAAAGGAGAGCACTGATGAAAAGCAAACTGACCATCCTGATGATCCTGGCCACCCAGCTCGGCCTGGCTTCGAACCTCATGGCCGCGGCCGGCGCCAGGGAAGATTCCAGCATGATCCTCGTCTACCTGTTCCTCGGCATGTGCGCGCTGATCGTCATCATGCAGCTCATGCCGGCCCTGTTCCTGGTGTTCGGCATGCTGAAATCGCTTTTCTCGGGCAGCAAGGGGCATGTCAAGACCAGCACCCTAGGCAAAGAGTAGGGACGCAAGGCACGGAATGGCATCTCACCAATGGAGGCAATCATGAAAATCGGCCGGAAACTCCTCATCCTTTGGGCTGCGAGCCTGGTCCTGTTCAGCGCAACCGGCGTCGCCAGCTGGCTGA
>JAHEEU010000105.1 GCA_024640545.1 Geobacteraceae bacterium | reverse complement strand
GGGAAGTGGGCGAACTGGTCTTCACCACGGTCGCCAACCAGGGACAGCCGCTGCTGCGCTTCCGCACCCGGGACATCACGCGGCTCACTTACGGCACCTGCATCTGCGGGCGGACCACGGTCATGATGGAGCGGGTTTCCGGGCGCAGCGACGACATGCTGATCATTCGCGGGGTCAACGTCTTCCCTTCACAGATAGAATCGATTATTCTCAAGCGCGAAGGAGTCTCGCCGCACTACATGGTCATCGTCGAACGCAAAGGCGCCATGGACTCATTGCGGGTCAAGATCGAAGTCACCGAGGAATTCATGGTCAAGGCCGCTGCCGACATCCTCAAAGGTGACGAATTCGACATTCTCGAGGACGTGGCGGCAGTCCGCAGCAAAAAGCGCAATCTGCAGCAGGACATCAAGGACGTGATCGGCATCAGCGTCGATATCCAGCTGGTGCCACCCAACAGCATCGCGCGCAGTGAAGGCAAGGCCAAGCGCATTGAAGATCGTCGGCCAAAGTAGAGTGGCGGGACGCAACCAAGGGACCACAGACATTCAATCCGGAACTGCCCTGCAGGCAGTCCACATGGGAAGGTTTTGATGAAAAAAATTATTTCCGGCAACGAAGCCATCGCACTTGGTTTCGGGGATTCCGGCGGGGTCTTTGCTTCCGGCTACCCCGGCACCCCCAGCACCGAAACCCTCGAGGAAGTCGCCCGACTGGGCCAGGTCTACTGTGAGTGGGCTCCGAATGAGAAGGTCGCTTTGGAATCGGCTATCGGCGGCAGCATCGCCGGCGGCCGGTCGCTCGCCACCATGAAGCACGTCGGCGTCAATGTCGCCGCCGATGCCCTGCTGACCCTGACATACACCGGTGTCAATGCCGGCCTGATCCTGATGGTCGCCGACGACCCGGGGATGCACTCCTCGCAGAACGAGCAGGACAGCCGCAACTATGCCAAGTTCGCCAAGATCCCGATGCTCGATCCGGCCGATTCCCAGGAATCTTACGACATGGTGCGGACCGGGTTCGAGATCTCCGAGCAGTTCGACACACCGGTGATGCTGCGCACCACCACGCGTATCTCGCATGCCAAGGGGGTTGTCGTACCGCAGGAGAAAATCGCCCCCCAGGTCGGCCAATGGGTCAAGAACGTACCCAAGTACGTTATGCTGCCGAGCTTCGGCAAGCTCCGGCACGTCGAGGTGGAGGCCCGCCTGCTCAGGCTCCAGGAGTATGCCGAGACCACGCCGCTGAATCGCATCGAGATGCGCGACCCGGAACTGGGCATCATCACCTCGGGCGTGGCCTACCAGCATGTCCGTGAGTCTTTCCCGGAGGCATCGATTCTCAAGCTGGGGCTGGCGCACCCGCTGCCGACGCGCAAGATCCGTGAATTCGCCGCCAGCGTCAAGCGCCTGGTGGTGGTCGAGGAGATGGATGCCATCTTCGAGGAGCAGGTCCGCGCCATGGGAGTCGCTGTCGAAATCGGCAAGAACAAGCTGCCGCTCTGCGGCGAAATCAATGCCGACATTCTGCGCACCGCCCTCGGCAAAGAAGCCACGGCGACGACCGTCCCTGTCGAGGGGCTGCCGCAGCGCCCACCGGTCTTCTGCCCGAGCTGCGCACACCGCGGTCTGTTCACCATTCTCAGCAAGCTCAAGGTCTTCGTCTCCGGGGATATAGGCTGTTACACTCTGGGTGCGTTACCGCCGATGAACGCCATGCACGCGGTCATCGACATGGGCGCCAGCATCAGCGCCGCCCATGGCATGGCCAAGGTCAACGCCATCGCCGGGCGCGAGGAGAAACCGGTGGCCGTGATCGGCGACTCGACCTTCTTCCATTCCGGGATGACCGGACTGATGAGTATGGCCTACAACGGCGGCAATGCCCTGGTCATCATCATGGACAATCGCACCACCGGCATGACCGGCGGCCAGGAGAACCCCGGCACCGGCGAGACGCTCCAGGGCGTCCCGGTCCGCCAGGTCGAGATGGTACCACTGGTCAAGGCGCTGGGCATTGACAACGTCGCAGAGCTCAACACCTACGATCTCAAGGCGACCGAAGCCGCGATCAAAAAGGGGCTCGAAACACCGGGGCCTTACGTGCTGATCGACAAAAACCCGTGTATCCTGCGCTACAAGATCCGCAAGCTGGCCATGAGCGTCGACCAGGAGAAATGCACCGGCTGCCGGGCCTGCCTCAAGGTCGCCTGCATGGCCCTGGGCCTGACCGCCTCCGGCGAAAAACAGAAAGTGCGGGTCGATCCCAACGTCTGCAACGGCTGCGGCGTCTGTAAACAGATGTGTAAATTCGATGCGATGCACGAGCTCGAGGGAGAGAACTATGCAAATCTTTAATATCGTAATTGCCGGCGTCGGTGGGCAGGGCGTTCTCATGGCCTCCAAGGTCCTCGCCGAAAGCGCCCTGGCCAGCGGCATGGACGTCAAGCAGAACGAGGTTCACGGCATGGCCCAGCGCGGCGGCAGCGTCATCAGCTTCGTGCGTATCGGCGACCAGGTCAGCTCGCCGGTGGTCATGCCCGGGTCCGCCGACCTGCTGATCTCCTTCGAACCGCTGGAAGCCCTGCGCTACAGCCACTACCTCAAACCGGGCGGCCGCCTGCTCTATAACCGGGTCGCCATCAATCCGAGTACCGTGGCCGCGGGAATGGCGGTCTATCCTCAGGATGTGGAGGAGCAGATCGCAGCGGCCTGCGCCAACGCCCACGGCATTGACGCCCTGGCCATCGCCCGGCAGGCCGGCAATGGCAAAGCGGTCAACATGGTCATGGTCGGCACGGTGATGAAGTACCTGCCCATGGATGAAGAGATCATCAGGGACGTCGTCAGGAAGATTGCCAGGGGTAAAGGGGTCGAGGTCAACATGAAGGCCCTGGCCGGCGGGGCGGAGGCCTGATTCTCAAATGGCCGGGTAGGATGACTTAAGCATTTCCGTCCCCGCCGGATGTTGCCGGGAAGCTTGTCGGAGCCAAACAATTAAGGAGTCCGTCATGAAGCAGACACTCAAACAGATCTCGATATTCCTGGAAAACGCTCCCGGACGGCTCTACGCCGCGACCCATGCCCTCGGTGAGGCGGGCCTCAACCTCAGGTCGCTGTCAATTTGCGATGTGTCCGGTTTCGGCGTGTTGAGAATCCTGATATCAGATGTTGCCAAGGCGCGCCGGGTCATCATGGAGAAACAGTTCCCGGCCCGCGTGGATGACGTGGTTGCCGCGGAAATCAACGACACCCCGGGGAGCCTGGCAAAAGTTCTCAAGGTCCTGATGGAGCACAAGGTCAACGTGGAGTACATGTATGCCCTGGCGGGAACCTCTTCGGGGAAAGCCGTCATGGTGTTCAGTTTCAGCGACAATGACTTGGCCATCAGGCTGCTGCAGGACCACGACATAAAAATCCTTGATGCCGAATCTTTCGGAATACTCGAGAGCCCCGTTTAGTGACGGGCCGGGGGCCCAGACGGGCCTTCTAGGAGATGAATCATGGCTGAATCGAGCTACCGTCCGAATAAATTTGCCGTCATCGGCGCCGGCCCCGTCGGCGGGACCGTCGCAGCGTTCCTGGCCAGGGGGGGATACGAGGTCACGCTCTGTGACATCGTTCCGGAACTGCTGGCCCCGGCCCTTGAACCCGGCATCACCCTCGAGGGCGTCGACAATTTCCAGGCCAGGGTCACCAGGACGACGACCCGCGTTGAAGACCTGATCAACGATCCCCCCGATGTTATCTTCATCACGGTGAAAGCCACTGCACTGCCGCTGATCGCATCGGCACTGGAGGGCTTTGTCGCCGAAGGGCGCTACGTGATCAGCTGGCAGAACGGCATCGATACCGAGCTGGAGCTGGCCCAGCACCTGGGCGCCAGAGCGGTCATGCGCGGCGTGGTTAATTTCGGCTGCGTCCCCTTGCGCCCGGGACACATCCGCCTGGCCTTTCATCACCGCCCCCACTACCTCCAGGAGCTTGACCCGGGGTCCCGGGAGGCGGCTATCGGCATCTGCCAGGTATTGACCGCATGCGGCCTCGACACCCAGCACTGCGACCAGATCACCAACATGGTCTGGCGCAAAACGGTGCTCAATGCCTGCATGAACCCGATCTGTGCGGTGACGGGCATGACCATGGTGGAAATCATCAACGACCCGATCACCTTCAACCTGGTCGACGCACTGATCAAGGAGGGGATCGCGGTTGCCCGAACCAACGAGTTCTCCCTTGGCTCGAACTATTACCCCTACGCCATCGGCTACATCAAGAATGCCGGCAACCACAAACCGTCGATGCTTCAGGACGTCGAGGCCAAGCGTCGCACCGAGGTTGACTACATCAACGGCAAAATCATCAAGTACGGCGCACAGGCGGGGGTTCCGACCCCTTACAACAACATGATCCGCGGGCTGGTCAAGGCGCTCGAGCCGAAGTAACCCGCAGCGCTCTGGGGCACCATGCCGAGCAAGGAACTTTGCCATGAAGCTTAAACAGTTATCGATCCCCCTGGAGAACTCCCCCGGCCGACTGCATGATGTCACCAAGGCCCTGGGCGATGCCGGCATCAACCTCAGGGCGCACTGCATCTGCGATTCGACCCATGATTTCGGTGTATTGCGAATCCTGGTCTCCGACCTCGCCACCGCCCGGGGAGTTATCATGGAACGATATATTCCCGCCCGCGTCGATGATGTGGTCGCCGTTGAAATTGAAGACACCCCCGGCAGCCTGGCCCGGGTCCTCAGTCTGTTTTTGGGGACCAAGGTCAATGTCGAGTACATGTATGCCGTGGCCGGGGCGAACCTGGAAAAAGCGGTCATGGTCTTTAACTTCAGCGCCATCGACCAGGCCATAGAAATACTGGAGAAAAACGGCGCGAAGCTGCTCGATGCGCAGTCTTTCGGCATCCTGGTGGGCCAGGAGTAACTCCTGCGGCCAGCAATGGCAAGGCCCGCAGCAGAGAGGCCCTGCAAGCTGCAAAGGAGGCCCGCTTTTATTTTGCATTTTTCTTCCGCATGACCGTTCAACGAGAGCCTGTCCGTTCCGCTTGCTGATCAGGGAGTCTGGTATGCAGGGAAAAACCACTTTCAGACCGAAGAGCTTTGCCGTGGTCGGTGCCGGGCCGGTCGGTTGCATCGTTGCCGCATTCCTCGCCCGGGGCGGCTACCGGGTCACGCTCTGCGATGTCCAGGCCAGCCTGCTTGAGCCGGCCCTGGAGCCTGGCATCAGCCTGTCGGGAGTAGAGAGTTTCCGTGCCCGAGTCGCGCTGACCAGGACCCGGGTCGACGAACTCGCCGTTGACCCACCGGATGTAGTGATCGTCACGGTCAAGGCGACCGCCCTGCCGATCATCGCCTCGGCACTGGAAGGCGTTATCGACGAAGGGCGCTATGTCATCAGTTGGCAGAACGGCATCGACACGGAACTGGTCCTGGCCGAGCGCCTCGGCAAAAAACAGGTGATGCGTGCAGTGGTCAACTTCGGCTGCATCCTGGAGGGACCGGCAAAAGTCAATGTCGCCTTTCACCACCGCCCTCACTATCTACAAGAGTTGGACCCCAATGCGCGCGACGCCGCGCGCGGTATTTGCGAGGCTCTGACCGAATGCGGCCTGGACACGCACCACACCAATCAGATCCGCAACATGGTCTGGACCAAGACAGTCAATAACGCCTGTATGAACCCGGTCTGCGCCGTGACCGGCAAGACCATGTTCGAAGTCATCAACGACCCGATCGTTTTCAACCTGGTCGACAACCTTCTCAAAGAAGGCGTCAAGGTGGCCAGGGCCAACGAGCTGATGCTTGGACCGGATTACTACATCGACTGCCACGACTACATCAAGGATGCCGGGCACCACAAGCCATCGATGCTGCAGGACATTGAAGCCAAACGTCAAACCGAGATCGATTACATCAATGGCAAGATCATCGAATACGGTGAGCGGGCCGGGGTCCAGACGCCCTACAACACGACCTTGCGCAGCCTGGTCAAGGCGCTGGAGAACTAGTGGGCGGCCAGCACGGCGACTCTCTCAAAAGGACAGAAACTATATTTTATTTTTATTTTATAGAAATATTTTTTTATATATAAATTACTGTTATTTATGATAAATTACACAAAAACGTTGTTATTTTTTAACAATCGTCTTTCTTGACTAAAGGACTTGACAAAGCTATTCTCATTGGGCAGTTCCACCGGTTGGCGTGCATCCTGTGCGGGCCATAAAAAACTCGCGCCAAATCAGTGGCGTGGGACATCAACGTCAGGAGGTTAGAGATGAAAAGATTCTTTGTCGTGTTTCCCCTGCTTGCCCTGTTGATTGTCAATCTGATGGCGGGCCCCCTGTTCGCTGCGGAAGAGAAAAAGGACCCGCTGGCCAACTGGAAGACCAAGTTCGACTACTCCAAGGCCGAGTACACCTACATTCTGTCGAACATTTCTCACCCGGTTATTCAAGGAGTCGCCAACGGCTACAACATCCGTGACGCGCTCTGGGAAAAATCCAATGGCCGCATCTACGTCGACTACCGGCCCCTGGCGCAACTCGGCGGGGAGAAGGATGTCATTGCCAAACTAAAAATCGGCGCGGTCCAGGGCATGCTGTCATCTTCAGTCGCCTCGGCCAACATTGCCGACCGGCTGGGCATCGTCAACCTGCCTTATGTCGTCGATACCTACGACAAGCTCGACCAGTTCCGCAGCGACCCGGAGGTCTGGGGCCCGTACAGTGAAAGCGCGCTGCCCGCCGGACTGATGGTTGCCGATATCGTCAATTACGGCCAGTACGGTTGGGCCACAACGACTCCGGTACGCAACATCGCCGAAGCAAAAACCGTTAACTTCCGTATCGCTGAAGCCCCGGTCAACATCGACCTCTACAACTCATGGGGCCTGAAGTTCACCGTCATGCCCTGGCCGGATGTCCCGCAGGCACTGCAGACCGGTGTCATCAACGGTCTCGACCATACGGCGATCGTCTGCAATATCACCAAAAAGTTCACCATTGCCAAATATTTTACCGAGCTCAACTACGCCCAGGGGCTCTTCGTCCACCTGGTCAACAAGCGTTGGTTCGACAAGCTCCCGGCAGATCTGCAAAAGATCTTCATCGAGGTCATCGAGCAGGAGAGCGCCAAGACCCGCATGCTGACCCGGGAACAGCATAACGACCAGATCAACGCTGCCAAAGCCGCCGGCGTGCAATTCTTCACTTTATCGGCAGCAGACAAGACCCAACTGGTCAATGAAGCGAAGCCAGTCTACGAAAGCTGGGGAGCGAAGATCGGCATGGATTACCTGAACAAGGTGCGTTCAACTCTAAAATAATCACCAATCGCCTTGATTACGCCGGGGAGCTCAGCTCCCCGGCAAGCCCCGCACCGGATGGTTCCGCATGTTGAGAAGAGTGTTTGAGAAAGTCGACCGGACCTTCACTTTCATCGAGGACTGGACGCTGTTGCTGTCGGTCTGCATCGCCCTGGTCGTGGCCATGGCCAACGTGTTGCTGCGCAAACTGACCGCGGATATCAACATCTACTGGTCGGACGAAGTGGTGCGCAAGACCATCTACGTCTCCACCTACATCGGTTGCGTGGTTGCGGTGCGCAACCGCGCCCTGATTTGCATCGACGCCCTGCCGCAGTTGGTGCCAGGCCTGAAGAAACCCCTGGCGTTCTTCTCCAACATCGTAGTAATGGGATTTTCCGTCTGCATGGTCTACCTGGGCGGGACTATGACCTACCTGATGTATCAGGATTCCTATGCCCGAACCGCCAGCCTGCAGATCCCCGAATGGATCTTCTACGCCGTGCTCCCCATGATGGGGGTGATGATGTTCCTGCGCACCCTGATGGTGGTGATCGACGACTGGAAGGAGGGGGCCTGAAAGTAAGCCGGATGGCAAGCCATCCGTCCTGACCTGCCCGAACTTCTATGGAAACCAACTACCTGATTATACTGGCGCTGCTGCTCGGCCTGATGGCGACGACGGTGCCGGTTTTCATGTCTCTCTTCATAACCGGCGCCGTCGGCCTGGTCTTCATGCTCGGCATCGACCCGCAGATCGTCATCGAGGTGCTCTACCGGAGCATGGACAAGTTCGCCCTGATCGTGGTGCTGTTCTTCATCCTCTGCGGCAACATCATGACCACCGGCACCATCGTGCATAAGCTGATCAAGACGGCCAATGCCATGGTCGGCTTCCTGCCCGGCGGATTGGCCATGGCCGGGGTGCTCGCCTGCGGGTTCTTCGGGGCCATCTCCGGCTCGACGGTGGCGACGGTGGTGGCCATCGGCGGCTTCATGATCCCGGCCCTGATCGAAAACGGCTACGACGAAGAATTCTCCGTCGGCATCATGACTACGGCGCCCAACCTGGGGATCATCATTCCACCCTCGATCTCCATGATCCTCTACGCCATGGTCAGCAACGATGCCCTCGAAGCCCTGTTCCTGACCGGCTTCATCCCCGGCATCATGATCATGGTGGCGATGAGCATCTATGCTTACTTCTACTGCAAGCGCAGAAACTACAAGACCCTTGAACGCCCGAGCTTCAGGGAAATAGTGGCGGTCCTGAAAGAGAGCGCCTGGGCCCTGTGCCTGCCGGTGCTGATTTTCGGCGGCATCTATTCCGGCATGTTCACCGCCAATGAAGCCGCCGTGGTCGCCTGCTTCTATGCTTTTTTCGTCGAGTTTTTCATCCACAAGGACCTCAAGCTGGCCGACGTCAAGCAGATTATCATCTCCTCCTCGGCCACCTCGGCCACCCTGCTGGTGATCGTCGCCGGGGCCTCGGTGTTCGGCGAATTCCTGACTTTCGAGCAGATACCCAACAAGATCGCCAACCTGGTGATCGACCAGATCCAGTCACCCTGGGTGTTCCTGCTGGCGGTCAATGTCCTGCTGCTGATCGTCGGCATGTTCATGGACATCATCTCCGCCACCCTGATCCTGACGCCGATCTTCCTGCCGCTGCTGCACAAATTCGGCATCGACACCATGCATTTCGGACTGCTGATGACCATCAACCTGGGAATCGGCTACTGTACCCCACCGCTCGGGGTCAGCCTGTACATTTCCGGCGCGGCGGTCAACCGCAACCTGGTTTACGTGTCGAGAGCGGTCTTGCCGACGGTGGTCATTCAGATCATAATCCTGTTGATCCTGACTTACTGGGCCGACCTGGTGCTCTTCCTGCCACGCCTGGTTTACGGCTGAGCAGACGGCACATTACGTACCGGGAGACTGAATCATGAGTCCACGCATCCTGATACCCCTTGACGATTCGCCGACGTCACAGCACACCATCGATACTGTCATCGCCAACCGCGAACTGATGCCACACAGGGTCTACCTGCTGCATGTCGCCGACGTCCAGCTGATCCAGCGACTGGTCCCCGACATCCAGAAAAGCATGATCTACTCGGCCGCCGAGAAAGCGGGGCATCGCCTCCTCGACAAGCTGGCCGAACGCTTTCACGACGCTGGCTTCGAACCGCAGCTCCTGCTGGAACTGGGGGCGCCCGGCGCAGCAATCCTCAAGGTCGTCGAGGAGCTGGACATCCAGCTCTTGATCATCGGCCGTCACCCGGGCGGTGGAGGTTTCCGCGATATCATGTTCGGCTCTGTGGCAAACTGTGTGATCCGTTCAATCAAGTGCCCGGTTCTGCTGTTCTAGTGACGGCACCACCGGCCGGGGAATTAACCAGCTGATGCGAGGTCTGGATGGATATCAGACAGAAGGTTGAACAGCTCTTGGGGCGCATGCATGCCGCCCCCCAGTACCCGAGCCAGGGAGCGGTGCTGTTTGTCGATCTCGAGCGGCGCAGCAGCCAGCAAGGCTTTCTGTCGCAGGAAGTGGCCCGCCACTTCCTGTCCGGTCGCGGCGGCAACATGTTTCTGCTCTACAACCTGCTGCAGGAGACCCTGGACGCTCTCGACCCGCAAGTACCGTTGATCTTCGGCGCCGGCATGCTGACCGGCCGCATGCCGGGGGCTACCCGCGGCAACGTCACCAGCCGTTCACCGGAGAGCCGGGCGATCCTCGACAGCAACGCCGGCGACTATTTCCCCACCTACCTCAAACTTCACGGCTATGACCACCTGGTCCTCTACGGCC
>JAHEEU010000258.1 GCA_024640545.1 Geobacteraceae bacterium | reverse complement strand
ATCACTTGAAGATAGCGTGCAAAAGCATCCGGGCGTACGAGGCACTGCTACGCGAGCACATTATGCCCTGCCGAGCCGTGCACCATGTAAATACGAGTTTTGTGTTGCGGAAGAATAAATATACCACTGCGTTACCGTTGAAAGAATGAAAAGGCAAGAGCTGGAGTTGGGAGAGGAAACCAGTTTCGTAATGCAACGGATATGCAGGTGGCGACCAGGGATGGTCATTTAATTCAGAAAGCTTGCGCAACGTATTGCGAAAGAGGCGGTCACGGGATGACCGCGATAGACCACCAGGGAAGGTCCCATTTGGTGGAGTGATGTAGCCAGGGAAGTGGCTGCGGAGAAGAGACCAGGGATGGTCATTTTTCAAGGGATGGGTGGCGAGAGTCAGGAATGACGCAGGAGGAAGCCAGGGAGGGCTGGCGCCTCCGCCACCCGGTCCCCGCGGCAGGACTGCCGCGAGGAAGGCGATCGAACGGTGGCGTTTGTCGCCGGCGGCTCGCAGAGTCGCCAAACGGACCAGGTCGACAATGCCTGGTCCGAAGAATCCAACCGGATGCCCGGGAGCTGCTACCCGGAGGATCCAACGAGACTGCCGGGGCCTTGCGCCCCGGTTTTTTTTGCCTGGACAAATAGTGCTCGCAGCAGCGGCAGTTACTCGAGCAAATGCGGGATCTGCTGGAATCGCCCGTCGACCTGGCCGCTCGCCTGGCCCGTCAGAACCCCGAGTCGCTTAGCGAAATGCAGAAGAACTTCCTTGCGGCGCTGCGCCCGGGCGGGCAGCCAAAGGACGAAGAAAAGCAAGGGAAAGGTTGCAGGAGACCGCCAAACGGCGGCTTCTATGTCATGGTGACGTAACGGCCCGGGGCGTCCTCGATCACCGGCAGCTCGCCGTCGCCGGGGATGCGGGCCGCGACCTTGCGGCCGGATTTGCGGTACAGCCACTGGTGCCAGAACGGCCACCACGAGCCTTCATGGAAATCCGCCGAAGCGATCCAGTCCTCGACGTGGGGCGGGACGCTGGTGTTGGTGTAGTAGTAGTACTTGTTGGCCTCCGGCGGGTTGATGACGCCGGCGATGTGGCCGGATCCGGCCAGCATGAAGGTCACGGGCCCCGAGTACAGTTGGGTGGCCTTGTACACGGAGGGGTAGGGGGCGATGTGGTCATCCTTGCTCGACTGCAGGAAGACTGGGATATCGATCCGGCCCAGGTCCACCGGAATCCCGTTCAGCGTGATGCCGCCGGGTTCGGCCAGGCGGTTCTTCAGGTACATCTCGCGCAGATAGTAGGTATGCATCGCGACCGGCATGCGCGTCGAATCGTTATTCCAGAACAACAGGTCGAACGCCGCCGGCGAACGTCCCAGCAGGTAGTTGTTGACGACGAAGCTCCAGATCAGGTCGTTCGCCCGCAGCATGTTGAAGGTGGTGGCCATCTCGCTGGCGTCCAGGTAGCCGCGCTTTTTCATGGTCCGCTCGAGGCTCTTGAGTTGCTGCTCGTCGGTGAACACGGTCAGGTCGCCGGCTTCGCTGAAATCGACCTGCGTGGTGAAAAAGGTCGCCGAGCGGATGCGCTTCTGGCCGCTGCTGGCCATCTGGGACAGGGCGCAGGCGAGCAGGGTGCCGCCGATGCAATAGCCGATGGCGTTGACGACGCGCTCCCCGGTCGCGGCCTCGACCGCGTCCAGCGCCTCGAAGATGCCTTCGTTCAGGTAGTCCTCGAAGGTCTTGTGCGCCAGCGCCGCGCCCGGGTTCACCCAGGACACGATGAAGACCGTGTAACCCTTGCTGACGGCCCACCGGATGAACGAATTGTGCGGCGCCAGATCGAGGATGTAGAACTTGTTGATCCAGGGCGGAAAGATCACCAGCGGCGTCCGGTACACCTTGTCGGTGGAGGGCGAGTACTGGATCAGCTGCATCAGGTCGTTTTCGAACACCACCTTGCCCGGAGTGGTGGCAATATTCCTGCCGATTTCAAACTGGCTCTTGTCGACCATGCTGATGCGCAGCCGGCCCTTGCCCGCGACCAGGTCCCGGGCAAGGTTTTGCATACCGCGGGCCAGGTTGGCGCCCTTGCTGTCGATCGTGGCCCGCAGCACCTCGGGATTGGTGACGGCGAAATTGGTGGGCGACAGTGCGTCGACGAATTGCCGGGTCAGGAAATCCAGCTTGCGTTGCTGCCGCGGCTCCAACTCGGCGGCGCCGGCCAGGTTCAGAACGTAGCGCGAGGTCAGCAGGTAGCTCTGCTTGATCAGGTCGAACAGCAGTTGCTCGGTCCAGGCCGGGTCCTTGAAGCGGCGGTCGCCGCCGGCCGGCGCGGTGACTGCGGCGGCCTCCATGCCGATGCTGCGCTTCATCGCGTAGGCCAGCAGGCTGGCCTGCTCCGTGGCCAGGGTGATGTTCTGCGCCAGCACGGCGCCGGGCTTGCGCATGATGCTGCGCCAGTATTTCCAGGTCAGCTGACCCAGGCCAAAAGGATCGAGCCGCGAGGGCGAGATTTTTTCGACCAGGTAGTCGGTGAGCCGGGTCACGCGGGCGCGGAGTCGATGGCGATGGCCGGCAGCTGCGGCATATCGATGGTGATCTTCTCGACCGGCGCCATGATCTCGGCCTGCCCGGTGACCACCGGCTTGCCATGCTGGTTGACGATTGCGCAGTCCAGCGTGATGAATTTCTTGTCCTCGCGCTTGGCCGTGACTTCGAGGCGGGCCGTCAATTGGTCGCCGACTCTGACGGGCCGCAGGAAGCGCAGGCTCTGGCTGACATAGACCGCGCCCGGGCCCGGCAGCTGCAGCGCGACGGCCGCCGATATCAGGCTGGCCGAAAGAATGCCGTGCGCAATGGGCTCGCCGAACGGGGTGGTCGCGGCATATACCGGATCGAGGTGCAGCGGGTTGACGTCACCGGAGGCAGCCGCGAACAGCATGATTTC
>JAHEEU010000104.1 GCA_024640545.1 Geobacteraceae bacterium | reverse complement strand
TCGGTCATCAGGTTGCTGGCGGCGATCTGCCAAACCCGGTCCTGCATCTGCGCCTGGCGTTGCGACACCAGCTGCGTTCTCACGGGCAGTGCGGCCAGAGGCGTCGCCGTCCCCGACTCCAGCGCGGCAGGGTCAACCACATCAAGGCATTTTTCCTTGATCCGCAGCCAGAGCAGATCGCCATCGGCCAGTTGCCCGATGCCGCCACCTTCGAAGGCTTCCGGGGTGACATGGCCGATACAGGCACCCTTGGTGACCCCTGAGTAGCGTCCGTCGGTGATCAAGAGAGAGGACGCTTCCAGCAACTGCTGGTGCCTCAGGCTCTGAGACGGGGCGAACATCTCGGGCATGCCAAAGGCTTTCGGCCCCTGACCGGCGATCACAAAAGCATAAGAGAGTACGCCTTTTTTCAACAGCTCCTGGAACCGCTCGGCAACAAAAGAGTGAATCTCGCCTCGCGAATTGTAAACCAGCAGCTTGCCGGCCAGTTTCCCGGGAAGGTTCCTGACGATTTGTTCGAGATTCTTGAACAGGTCGACGGAGGCCATCTCTTCGAGGCAGGCCCGTTCGTTTTCATAGTAGCGCACGATAAACAGGTGGTCGTCGAAATGGGTCAGCTGCCGGTCGGACATCCCGGCCAGTTTCACGACAGCCGTCGACATGAAGTTGCCACGCAGCACCTCCACCCCGGAGATATCGCGTACCGGGGTGGTCCTGATCACGGACTTCTCTCCCAATTCGGCCGCAACCGGCTGGCGCAAATCGGCAATCCGTTCCCCCCAGTTCTTGCCGGTCATGGTCGGCGCGTCGAGGTCCATCGCCACCCCCCGATCGGCCAGGATGCGATACAGGCTGTCCATGCCACGGTGCTGGCCCCGTGCAAACTGCTCGGCCAGCACGAAGGTGTCTCGCCCCTCGGTCAGGCTGTGCGCGAAAATTTCCGGGACCGGCGTCGCCTCGCGGACCCGTTCATAGTCCTCGATCGTGACATCGAAACCGGCATAACGCAGGATCGCCGGCAGGTGCAGCAGGATATTGGTGGAACTTCCGGTGGCGTTGTGGATGCGCACCGCATTGGCGAAATTGCGCTGCAAGATACTGGAGATGCGAAACTCCGGACGGTTCAGGCAGCGATACAGGGCATCGACACATTCAGCAACCACGGCCGGCGCGGGTGCATCCATCAATAATTCGGCGTTCGGCGGGGTCAGGCCGAGGGCACTGACCAGCGTCCGGGATGAATTTCCGGTGCCGTTGAACGCACACACCCCGCCTTTGCTGTCGCAGGTCGCCGCAGCCAGTTCATCGAGAATGATTCGCATTTCCGAATCGCTGATCAACCCGAAGTGGACAGCACGCGACAACTGGCCCTTGAAAGCCTCGTCGGAAGAGCACTGCAGGATGTAGCGCATATTCTCGGCGATGTCTTCGGCAAGGCCTGCATGGCCCTGCCCGCGCGCCTTATCCATGACCTGGTTCAGGCGGGCCCGGGTCTTTTCCGGAATGGAACCGCCCTTCAGGACGTGCTCCGGGATGAACATGGCCCAGACCGGCGCCTGGCCGCGATCCTTGTGGCTGCGTGCCAGATCAGCGGCCGCTAGGCCGCTCAGTACCCCGGAAGGGAACTTGTCGCAACTGGACAGGACGTAGGCCGCATGGTAGGAGTGCCCTTCGAAGTTGATGTTGACAGCGGAAGCCGTGTTGTTTCGCGAAACCAGGGAGTAACTCTGGCCGATGTTGTTCTGGGCCGTGCCGTCGCAAATCACCGGGATACTGAAAACGAACGGCACACCGCCGTTCTGCCAGATTCTGAGCACCGCAAGGCTGATATGCAGTTCATCACGCAGATGGGCCGGGTGGTCGATGGAACCTGAGATGACGACGATTCGCGGCCGGTTGAGCACCAGGCGGCGAACGATTTCATCAAGAGTGACTTCTCCCGGGTCAAAGGAAGCATCGAGAGCCTCGGCAACCTCCCAGGCTTTTTCCAGGGTGTATCTAACACAGATCGGTTCGTTGGCGATCCCCTGGATGCATTCACGATAGGAGTTGAAGTCTTCCTCTATCACCAACTCTCGAAAATTTTCGCTTGTCATTGTGAGTTCCCCCTGAAACATCTGTCTGGGCCGAAGTTACCTCTCATCGCGGATTATCGCGGGAAACTTAATCGAGGAAAAACAAAGCAATTTCCGGGAATATCAGGACCAAGGTCAGGGCTATAACCTGCATGGTTATAAACGGCCATACCGATTTATAGATATCGACCAGTGAGATATCCGGCGGGGCGACGCTCTTCAGGTAAAAAGCGGCCGGTCCGAAAGGTGGCGACAGGAACGAGACCTGCATGTTGATGCAGAACACGACGCCGAACCAGATCGGGTCATAGCCCAGGGACTTGATGATGGGCACGAAGATCGGCATGGTCAGCATGACGATGCCAATCCAGTCAAGGAACATTCCCAGCACCAGCAGGATCGCCATCATCATCAGGATGATCACGAATGACGGAACATCCAGGCCGAGAATAGCGGTTTCGACAAATCGCTTGCCGCCCATCAGGTTGTAGATGCCGACCACGGCGCTGGCACCGATGCCGATCCAGATGATCATGCCGCAGGTTCTCATGGTCTGCTGTAGTGCGGAGTGGACAATCTGGTAACTCAGCTCTTTGCGGATGATTGCCGACAGGAACACGCCGATGACCCCCATGCAGGCAGCCTCGGTAACGGAAGCGATGCCGCCGTAAATGCTGCCGAGCACCCAGCCCACGATCGTCAAGGGCAAAAGGACATGGCCCAAGGAGCGTAATTTTTCCTTCCTGCTCATAGCCAGGTCCGACTGTGGAGCGGGAGGACCCATCGCCGGGTTGAGATAACAGCGGATCAAAATGTACGAGATGTACATAAACACCAGGATCAGGCCGGGAATGATCGCCGCGGTAAACAGGTCTCCGATCGAGACGTTCGACGTCATTCCATACATGATCAGGACGATGCTAGGCGGGATCATGGTGCCCAGCGATCCGCCGGCAACGACCGTTCCGATTGCGAGGTTCTTGTCGTAGCCGAGCCGCAGCATCTGAGGCAGCGCCAGCATGCCGAGCAGAACTGTTTCGCCGCCGATGATGCCGGACATGGCGGCCAGCAGGGCCGCCACCACGACGGTCTGCACGCCAACCCCGCCCTTGAGCCGGCCGGCAACCAGGCGCATGGCATTGTAGAGGTCCCGGGCAACACCGGTTTTATCCAGCAGACTGGCCATCAGCACGAACATGGGGATCGCGACCAGAGAATATTCCGTGACAAAAGAAAAAACCCGGGTCCCGACCATGCCAATCGCACCTGGCCCGAACCAGCCGAACGTGAAGAACAGCGCCACCAGGCCGGTCAGGAAGCCCAGCGGCATCCCGATCAGCAGCAGGATCATCATCATCAGAAAAATCAGGAAGGTCGCAAAACCAATTCCGAGTGCACTTAAACCAAGCATATCGGCTATTCCCCTTCCCGGTAGGTTCGAATTTTTCTAACGAGATGCAGAAAGGCCTGAACCACCAGGACCAGGAACACGAACAGGATGAAGATTTTGGTGACGGTCTCCCAGACGCTGTTCCAAGCCGAACCGGAACGCTGCATGTAGAATTCGCCGGCCGGGTTGATGACAGCACGAACTGTCATGTAGTACATCGCGTAACTGCCGCCGACAGAAAAGATCAGCACCAGGGAATCGACGAATATTGCAATCCTTTTTTGCCATTTGATCGGGAACAGGTCCCTGAGCAGGGTCACCGAGATGTGGCTGTCGTTGCTGTAGCAGTAAATCCCTCCATAGGCCATGCTGATGCCGACGATGGCCACGGTCGTCTCATGCACCCAGACGGTGGGCGAATTAAAGAAGTAGCGCATGATGACTTCATAGAAGCTGATCAGCACGGCGGCGACATAAAGCCAGGCGACAAAGTTGCCGACCTTGACGATCAGGCGATCCAACGGGGTCTCTGCCGCGGCCAGCAAGCGGTCTTCGTGCTCACTCATAATTTTGTCCCATCTTGATATAGGGGTGTTGAAGCAGGGGGCTCCCGCAAGGGAGCCCCCTTAGGGGATTACTGCTTTTTAGACTTCCAGTAGGCGGCCACAGCTTCCGACCATTTTTTCGCGGTCGGCGAGTTGGACCATTTCGGCCATTGTGATTCGGCAATCGCGCGGAACTTGGCAACTTCAGAATCTGGCCAGGAGACCACTTCGATCCCTTTGGCCTTGGCTTCGGCGACAGCAGCCTTGTCAAGTTTTTCATGCTCTTCGACCATGTACGTGGCGAAGCGCTTGACGGACTTGGTCATGACCTCCTGGAGGTCCGCTGGCAGGGCTTTCCAGGTGTCCAGGTTCATGGTCACCTGCATGGTCGGCATGGAATGGAAGCCGGGGTAGATCGGGAAACGGGCGATGTCGTTCATCCCCTGTGCCTGGTTGGTCGCGAAAACCGTGTAGTCGGAGGCATCGATGACGCCTTTTTCCAGTGAGGTGTAGACTTCAGACCCGGGCAGGTTGACCGGGGTGGCGCCGACGGCGGTAAAGACGTTGTTAACCATCCCCTGGGGAGCACGCAGCTTGACACCCTTGAGGTCCTCGACCTTTCTGATCGGGATTTTCGAAACGAAAGCTTCAACGCCGGTACAGGCCACACCGAGCAGCTTGACATTGTAGGTGGCCAGCAGATCGTCGAAAATTTTAAAGCCACCACCATTGTCCATCATGTCGAACAGCTGGCTCGGATGACTCCAGGCACCGACCATGTTGCCGATCAGCGAGAAAGCCGGATCCTTGCCGGCGAAATACGAGGGGTCAGTGAAATCGCCCTGGATGATGTTTGCCCCGACGGCGTCGAGGGTTTCGGTGTACTTCACGACAGCATCAGCGGGCAGGACCTGGACGTTGATGCGTCCCTTGGAGTCTTCGGCCACCCATTTTGACCAGGTCTGCAAGAACCGGTAGACATCGTCACCGGCAGCGCCTGACGTTTGGAAGGTCCAATTGTAGTCCGCGGCAAAAGCAGTCCCGGTAAGGACTGCAACCATGGCTACTACCGACAGCAGTTTTTTCCAGATTTTCATACCATTCCTCCTGTTCGTTGGTAGCTCCCTGTTTGGAGCGTTATTGGGTGCCCCTTATCTATCTGCGGAGTCGGAATCAGATAAAACGACACCAGTAATCTGCAATTTTAAATCCGTGATCGTATTTTTCAGTACGCGGCACATGCCATCGTAAGCCGCCTTGGAGTTCCTGTTTTCAATGGCTTCCAGCACTCTTCGGTGGCAAGTGAGGCTTTGCCGATGGTCAATGTTGGCTTTGTTAGACAGGTAGATCGTATGATGCAATGCCGCACTGATCGCATTGCCGAACTGGGCGACAAACAGGTTGCCGCTCGCCTTGATAATGGCCTTGTGAAATTCGATGTCCGCGTCCGTATTAAGCTGGACCTCACCTGCAGCCTGGTCCGGCCCCATGCGGGCAAAACTGTCTCTTATATTCTGCAGGTCACTGTCATTGGCACGAATAGCGGCCAGGGCGGCAGCCTGCGGCTCCATGATCAAACGCAGTTCCAAAAGAGAGAGCAGAAAGCGACTCTGGCTCAGCGCCTTGCTGCTCCAGGCAAGCACCTCGCTGTCCAGAAGGTTCCAGGAATGAATGCTGCGCACCCGCGTTCCCAGGTTGGTCTTGCGCTCGATGAGCCCTTTCTCCTCGAGGCTTCTCAGGGCGTCGCGAATCATCGTCCGACTTACGCCGAAAAGTGCAGCCAAAGCGATTTCATTGGGCAAAACCTGGTCAGTCCGCAGCGTCCCATCGATAATCAAACGGGCCACGTGATCAATAATATTCTTTTTATTGACGGGTACTTCCGGCAGCAACCTGAACACTTTGGCCTCCGTTTTAATCTTACCTATAGCGCCAATTTGTCATACAAATATAATTGACTGTTCCTACCTGTCAACAAAAAACACACCAATGTTTTATTAAAATCCTAAACACTGTCGTCTGCGAGCGAAGTCGTCCGCCAGATATGGCCGGTCGTACCATGGAACGTCAACTGCGGACATGCAAGCATGTCATGTGGTTGAACTGGTGCCGTTATGTTGCTGACCAGGTCTGATAGAACGCGAAGAAAAAAAGCGGCTTTACTCAAGTTTGTTCGGCGAGGGGAGAAAGAGCTTGCATGGTTCGATAATGCGCTCAATTTCAGGATGCGATGGAATAATCATTCTAAGAGAAGCGGGCAGAAGTGGCTAATTGAGCTAGGAATGGTAAGTTTTGGCGAATGACCATGAGATGCCTGGAAAATCTTGAAAGCGAGCCGAGCAAAAGAAAGGCCCATCCATGACTGGATGGGCCATTATGCATTTTATTTATGGCTGGCTAGATGAGTGGCTCCTTATTGATAGGACACCTTGTAAACCACTCCCTCAGTTGTCTTGGGGTCAAAGAGCCCCTTCTCGGTGGCCTGCTTGACCCAATCCTTGCGAAGACCGTTCAGGAACTGGATTTTTTCTTCAACCAGTTTTTCATACGGCAATCTGATCACGGCCTGGGCCTTCTCCTTCGAGGAGAAATCCGGGACCACGTACTCAGCGTCATTGTACTTGGCCAGGATCAGCCGTAATTTGATGCGGGCATCCTGAGCCTTGTTGATTGCGCTCCCCAACCCCCGCAAGGTTTCTTCTGGTGCATGGAAGAAGGACCCGTGTGCAGCGATTGAATAATCCCAACGCCATTGCCCATGACGGATATCCAGCAGAGCAGGCTTCATTTCTTCTTCTGTTGCACCAAGTTCCCAGGCCCTGGCAGCCTCCAGGTGTGCCTGGGCCAGAATGCTCGTTACAGTACGTGACAGTTCGTTCTTGCGGTCCAGTTTTCGCTGCACGATTGCTTTGAACTCCTTCTCATTTTTACTGTGGCAGTTCATACAGGTGTTTTCTATATCCTCAAGCGGGCTGCGAACATTGTGTGAAGAGTACTTGACGCCACCTTCCCGCACATACGGCATATGGCAGTCGGCGCAGGCCACGCCATTCTGGCCGTGTATGCCGGTAATAAATGTCTCGTAACCTGGATGCTGGGCCTTGAGCATCGGGGTCTTGCTCAGTGCATGAGTCCAATCGGCGAACTCGCGCTGATCGTAGTAGGCTTCCATCGCTTCCGCCGAGAAACCATTTTCCCAAGGGAAAGTTACAACGCCAGCCTTCTGCTTCTCGCCATTGGCATCGGTCCATTCGGTCATCTTGAAGTAGTACTCGGCATGGCACTGGGCACAGACCAGGCTGCGCAACTCCTGGTGGCTGGCATCAGCATATTTGAGACTGCCTTCAGCATCGAGCGCCCGCTTCAGGTAATCCCTGGTTACGGTCAATTTCATCGTCTCGTTGTCATGACAATCAGCACAACCAATCGGGTTGACAATCTCGTTTCCCCACCTTGCCCATTTGCCGGTGAAATAATCGTTTTCACCTTTTTTGTCCATCAGCCTTGGCACATCAGGTGATTTGCAGGTCCAGCAGGCGGTTGGCATCGGGCCACTGTTCGCGTCCACCGGTGCACCGGTTCGCAGGGTGTTGACATTGTCTTCAATCGCATAGGCATGGCCCCGTGGTGCATTGTAGTCTTTGGAAAAACCATAACCCGCCCACATAACCACAAGCGCAGGCTCCTTCTTCAGGACATCGTCGATCTTGTCACTCTTTTTGGTCAGCATGTAGGAATCATACTCTCGGGGAAAGTTCTTACCCCATTCGGCACTCCGCGATTCGAACTTGGCGATCTTTGGCACGGCATTGATCGCTTCCTGAGCCGCAATATTTTCATTGATAGAAAGGCCCAGCAGAAAAAGCGGGATGATGACGGTAACGGAAACAATGGTCACAATGGTCGACTTTTTCATCATGTTCTCCTTGCGATACCGGCTAGAATTCTTTAACTCCGAGATTGAATTCCACTGAGGTCAGTGCAGACAGGGTGCCATGGGGTACAGAACGATGGCAGTCCCAGCAGTTGCGGTCTTTCTCTGGGTTGGCCGTATAGAGAGCATTACTGGCCATGATTTGCGACACCATCTGTTCGTGGCATCTGACACAATTGGCCTGGATGCGCTGAGAAGCGTTATCGGTAATCATCAGATTATTACCGTAATCGCCCAGAGTCATGGCAACCGAGTGATTGAACCCGTCCCGCGCTTTCGCAAGCCATTTGCTCACGAACGAATCACTCGGCAGATGACAATCGGTACAGGTCGCAAATTCACGATGGGAGCTGTGCTGCCAGGTCGCATAATGCGTATTCATCGTATGGCAGTTAATGCAGACTTTAGGATCGCTGGACAGGTACGATGCTACCTTCGACTGCTTGGCAACAAACACGAACATACCGGAAGCTACCAGCACACTGCAAAAAGCGACCACAGTCATGGTTTTGATTTTTTTCACAGGCCACCTCTTCCGTTGATATACGCTTTAGAGTTCTCTGCCCCCGCTTCGATTGGTTACAGTTAATGTATAAATACTAACGCTAGGCAGGCTGGTGTCAATTCATGGCAATCTGTTTTTTGATGTGGCGCTGTTTGTAAAACTTCAGCTTCTATATCATTCAATGATGAACGACAGCGCCATGTTCACCCTCCGGTATTGACTGGAGAGAGAAGGTTTTTAGCAATGCAAATACTTGTTGAGCCTGGGTTGCAAGCTTGAATTCATCGCTTTGATGAATTTATGGTTTGGCCTGTTTGCATAGGTCTGCTGCACTGTAAGCGAGGTGCGGGTTCCTCAGTTTGATGTAATTGGCGGCATGGTTGTAAAAAGCAGAAGTGGGGAGATGTCCGAGAAAAAGTTGAATTGTAAAAAGGGCCCACAGCCAAAAAGCTGCAGGTCCTTTAAATTGATGGCCCCACCGTTCTGGACTCGAGCCTATGACTCGCGGGGCAGTAGATAGGAGGTCGCGCCTTATATGTCATCTCGCATTGATCGAATATCCTTGATTGATCGAAATGCGCAATGCTTAATAACCCAAGCCAAGCATCCGACCCCGCCTTTGATCCAGGCGCGAGGAACATACCACTGGGTAGCAATGAGTTCGTCGTTGCCCCAAACCGAGTTATTGCTGCCCGCTGAAGTGGTTTTTCGTTAAGCCGCTTGTCTTACAGCCAGCCCTTGCGCCGAAAGAAACGCAGCATAAACCCGGCAACCACGATCATCACACCCCACATGAAAAAATAACTGTAGTGGAACTTCAACTCCGGCACATACTCGAAATTGGTGCCGTAGATCCCGGCGATAAAGGTCAAGGGAATGAAGATTGCGGAGAAAATAGTCAGGACTTTCATGATTTCGTTGAGGCGATTACTGACCCGGGAATCATAAATATTCAGGTGGTCGGTGAGCATTTCGCGGTAGGTGTCGATGGCATCGACCGCCTGGTTGGAAAGATCTAGCAGATCTTTCACGAAGGGCTGCGTCGCCTCTTGAATTATTTCAGAGTCGAGACGGCTCAACTGCAGGATGAACTCCCGCACCGGGCGGATGGTTTTGCGCAGGTAATTCATCTCGCGTTTATAGGCGTTAATGCTGGACAGCACCTCTTGGGTCGGATTATCCAGAATCTGATTCTCAATCTCCTCGATCTGCTCGCCAAGGCGTTCGATGATAAAAAGATAGTTGTCGACGACCGTATCCAGCAGTGCATAGGCCAGATAATCGATGCCGACCTTGCGGATCCGCCCCTTCTGCTTGCGAATCCGCTCGCGCACAGGTTCAAAGACATCCCCGGGCTGTTCCTGAAAGGTCAGCAAAAAGGATTTACCGAGGATCAAACTCAACTGCTCACTGCGAATTTTACCGGTAGACTGATCATAGCTCATCATCTTGAGGGCGAAGAACAGATAGTCGTCGTACTCTTCCATGCGCGGGCGCTGCCCGGTGTTGACAATATCCTCAAGCACCAACGCATGCAGCCCGAAGCCTTGGCCGATTTCGCGGATCAGAGATGTTCGAAAGGGTCGGGAAGAAAGTTTTTTACTTGAAACCGAGCAATCCAGGAATCTACCCCCGCCATTAATCCGTACTGGCAGAGGTGGTTTATAGCAATAAAATATGACCGGCATCAATGTATGAGAGTTGCAAGGGTTTCAATTCCTTTTGGAATTTCATTAATTCCCATCCCCCCGAAGCCGAGTAACAGCTTATTGTTTTCAAATGCACCGGAA
>JAHEEU010000257.1 GCA_024640545.1 Geobacteraceae bacterium | reverse complement strand
GCCTACCAGACCGCGTATCTCAAGGCTCACTACCCGGTGGAGTTCATGGCCGCGCTGCTCACCGAGGACATGGAGAATACCGACAAGGTCATCAAGAATATCAACGAAATCCGCAACATGGGGATTGCAATCCTGCCCCCCGACATCAATGAATCGAGCCGCGACTTTACCGTTCACGCCAAGGATATCCGTTTTGGCCTGGGGGCGGTCAAGGGGGTCGGCAGTGCTGCTGTCGAGGCAATCGTCGAGGCGCGCACGGCAGAGCCCTTCGAATCGCTGCACAACTTCTGTGAACGGGTCGATTTGCGGCGCGTCAACAAACGCGTTGTCGAGGCTCTCATCAAGTGCGGCGCGCTGGACTCGCTGCAGAAAAAACGCGCGCAATTCATGGCCGCGCTCGAAGAAGCCATGGAGTACGGCCAGAAACTCCAGCGCGAAAGGGAAACGGGCCAGGAGTCGCTGTTCGGCTCTGATGAAATCATCACCCAGAACGGCCACGCCTACGGCCAGCTCCCCGATCTCGAGGAATGGCCGGAAAACGTCCTGCTGACCAACGAAAAGGAAGCCATCGGCTTCTACATCACCGGCCACCCCCTGGCACGGCACAGCGACGCCATCAAGCGCTTCAGCACCTGTGATACGGCCGGCCTCATCGAGCGGGCCGACAAGGAGGAAGTCAGCATCTGCGGCATTGTGACCGGCATCAAGCTCCTGAATACCCGCAAGGGCGACCGCATGGCCTTCGTCACCCTTGAAGATTTGAGCGGCTTTGTCGAGATGGTCGTTTTCCCCGAGACCTACACCCAGTGCGCCGACCTTTTGAACAGCGAGGAGCCCCTGCTGGTCAAGGGGTCGGTCGACGCCGGCGAGGACGCCTGCAAGATCCTGGTGAACGAGGTCCTCTCCCTAAAAGATGTTCAGGAGCGCCTGACCAGGCTGGTCCATTTCCGTTTGACGACACCCGGACTTGATGATCGGCAGCTGCGCTCACTGAAGGAGATCATGACCCGTTATCGCGGCGACTGCGAGGCCCTGATCCATCTGGTCGTGCCCAATCGCAGCGAAACCGTGATATCATTGCCGGACGAACTGCGCCTTCAGGCCAGCGACGAATTGATGGATGACGTTGAGAAATTGTTCGGTTATAATGTGGTTACTTTTGAATAGGCTTGACCCTCTCACCCGGTCGCCGCTGAACTGACAGGAGCCTGCTGATGCAGTTTTTTCTGGATTTTGAAAAACCCCTCGTAGAGCTGGAACAGAAGATCAGGGAGTTGCGGGATTATTCAACGGACAGTGTTGATTTCTCTAATGACATCAAGAAGTTAGAGAAAAAATCTGAGAAGCTTCGCGATGAAATATTTACCAACCTGACCCGCTGGCAGCGCACCCAGCTGGCCCGCCACCAGGCGCGTCCCTATACTCTCGACTACATCAAGCACATCTTTACCGACTGGGTCGAGGTCCATGGCGACCGCAACTTTCGCGATGATCCGGCACTGGTCTGTGGGTTTGCCCGGCTCGACGGTGAACCCTGCGCTGTGATCGGCCACCAGAAGGGGCGTGACACCAAGGAGAAGGTCTACCGAAATTTTGGCATGCCGAACCCGGAGGGTTATCGCAAGGCGTTGCGGATCATGCAGATGGCCGAACAGTTCCAGTTGCCAATCTTTACCTTTGTCGATACTCCGGGGGCTTTCCCGGGGATTGGTGCAGAAGAACGCGGCCAGGCGGAGGCTATTGCCCGCAACCTGCGCGAGATGGCGGCGCTGACCGTCCCGGTGATCGTGACGGTGACCGGAGAGGGTGGTTCCGGAGGCGCCTTGGCGGTCGCCGTCGGCAACCGGGTCCTGATGATGCAGTATTCAGTCTACGCGGTCATCTCTCCGGAAGGCTGCGCGGCGATCCTCTGGAGCGACGGGACCCGCGGACCCGAAGCGGCCGAGGCCCTCAAACTGACCTCCATGGACATCGATTCCCTCGGCACGGTCATAGACGGTGTTATCCCCGAGCCGGTTGGCGGCGCACACAACAATCACGCTTTGGCCGCCTCGATGGTCAAGGAACACCTCAAAAAGCACCTGGCCGAACTGAAAGATCTCTCCCCCGAGGAACTGGTCGAGCAGCGCTACAGAAAATTCAGGGCCATGTCCGTCATCGAAGAGTAAACGCCTGACGGTCCATATTTCACGGCTGACGGGGGCAGGAGCTATTTCTGCCCCCGTCTTGCATCTGCAGGGGGTCCCATGATTGACAGGATGTCTCCCGAGGTGGTCGGCGTGGGACAATGCTCTCTGGACATCCTTGGCCAGGTGGGCTGTTATCCTGAGCTTGACCAGAAGGCTGAGTTGAGTTCTCTGCTCCTCCAAGGGGGCGGGCCGGTGGCCACCGCCCTGGTGACCCTGGCGCGTCTGGGGATATCCGTTGCGATGGTCGGGGCCACCGGCGACGACGAATTCGGGCGACAGATACGCCGCAGCCTCGAGATGGAGAATGTTGACTGTACGCGGCTGGTTCACGAACCCGGCAGCACCAGCCAGATTGCCTTTATCGCTGTCGATGGGGATGGGCATCGCAACATTTTCTGGTATCGGGGGACCGCGAGCCCGGCCACCCCTGGACAGCTGGCCGACTTTCTGCCCGACACCGTGCGCGTCTTGCACCTGGACGGACTGCATCTCGAAACTGCGGTTGCGGCGGCGAAACTTGCCCGGGCCCGGGATGTCACGACGGTCCTCGACGGGGGCACCTTTCGCCGCGGCGTGGAGCGTCTGCTGCCCCTGGTCGATCACCTGGTCGTGAGCGCCAGGTTCGCCCGCCAGGTCCACCCGGGTGATGATGAAAAGGCCCTGCACCACCTGGCTGGCTACGGGGCGCGCGCGGTCACCATTACCTGCGGTACGTCTGGCAGCCTGAGCAAGACTGCAGACGGCCGGATTTTCCGCCAACCGGCCTTCACGGTCGAAA
>JAHEEU010000103.1 GCA_024640545.1 Geobacteraceae bacterium | reverse complement strand
CCCAGTCGTAGTCCGAAGTGATGAATTCCCGGCGGATCCAGAGCAGATCGCTGCTGTCCTGCTCGGCCAGGGGCACGCCTGGCCGCAGCCCGGCATGGACGAAAATGCAATCGTCCGTCTGATAGTAGTTGACCAGAGTGTCCAGGAAATCGCGGTGTTCTTGCGGTACCGGCCACAGGCCCCTGTCATGGTAACTGTTCAGGGTCTCCAGACCGCCATTGAGAAGAAACGCCGCCGGGTCGAGGCCGTCGAGATAATCGGTAAACATCTGCTCATGGTTGCCGCGTAGAAAAACCGTCGCCGGGAAGCTCCTGCCGAATTCGATCAGGTAGTTGATCACGCCGGCGCTGGCCGGCCCGCGATCGACGTAGTCTCCGAGGAAAACCACCTGGTCCTGGCCGGTTGGCGCTACACGGGTCAGGAGTTCTTCAAGCTGCTGCAGGCAGCCGTGAATATCCCCGATGGCAAACAGGCGCCCCGGTTGCTCGGTCGTCAAATGACTCATGGTTCGCTTTTACCTGGTTTTGACCCCCTGCCGGTGGCGGGAAAGTCTTGTTTAGTCCGTGTAACCACGGCATACTGAGCCGGTTTTGTGAAACATAGCCGTTTCGTCATGGGATGTAAATGCGTATCAAGCTGATTGCCAATCCGGTGAGTGGCGGTGGTGCCCGCCCCCGCATTCAGAGCGCCATGGCCGAGTTGCAGAGACTTGGCGCCGAGGTCGATCTCTGCATGACCAGGACCCGTGGCGATGCCAGGACTTTTGCAGAGCAGGCCTGCTCCGAGGGCTGTGATCGCATCCTCGCCGCCGGCGGTGACGGCACCCTCAACGAGGTTGTCAACGGTGCCGCCGCAACCGGAATGCCGATCGCGTTTCTGCCGCTCGGTACGGTGAACGTCTTCGCCCTCGAGGCCGGCATCCCCGGGCGGCTGGAGCAGGCCTGTGCATTGGCCGTACAGGGCGCCCCGCGCATGATAACCGCCGGCCGGATCAACGGTGAACTGTTCCTCCTCATGGTCAGCGCCGGCTGGGATGCCGAGGCGGTGGCTCGCCTGCGTCCAGGAGTGAAGCGGATCTTCGGCCGGCTGGCCTACGCAGTCAGTGCTCTGGAGGCTTTGCTGCTGCAAAAGCCGGCGCCATTGCAGCTGGTTTTGCCGGATGGCAGCTGCCACGCCGGTTTTGGCGTGGTCGTGAGCAATTGTCGTTACTACGGCGGGCACTACGTGGTGAATCGCGGAGCGTCGATGTTCCGGGATGATCTCGAAGTCTGCCTGCTGCGCCGTGAGGGGCGCCTGGCCTTGTTGAAGTTTGCCTGGGCCCTCCTGTTGAAACGCCCCCTGCAGGCGCCCCTGGTCGAGTTCATGTCGATCACCGGGGCCGAATTGCGGGGCGGGAATGTGGCGGTCCAGGCCGACGGAGATGCCTGGGGAGCTTTGCCGGTTCACCTTGAAGCGGTGCCGCGGGCGGTTGCCATGGTGCTGCCTGCCATGTCTGACGCGAGGCCGCAGGAGTAAGATCTATGACACAAATCTTGTCACGTGAAAGCGTGTTTGCGGGGCGGGTCCTGGACGTCGCGGTGGAAGAACACCGCATGCCGGACGGCCGGAAGTCGAGGTTCGAGATTATCCGGCATCCCGGTGGCGCTGCCATCCTGCCGATATTGCCCGACGGGCGGGTCCTGCTGATCCGCCAGTTTCGCCCGGCGCTTGGTGAGATGATTTACGAAATTCCGGCCGGCCGCCTGGAACCCGGCGAGTCAGCCGCGGACTGCGCCGGCCGCGAGCTGGTCGAGGAGGTCGGCTATGCTGCGGCGGAGCTGTTGCCGCTGGGCGGCTTATGGAGCGCGGTCGGTTTCTGCGACGAGTATGTCCATCTTTTCCTGGGGCGGGACCTTGCCGTGAAGGCCCAGAACCTCGAGCCTGACGAGGTCATAGATCTCTGCCCGATGACCCTGGAAGAAGCGGTGGAGAAAGTCAGAAGCGGCGCGATTCTCGACAGCAAGACCCAGCTGGCCCTGCTGCGGTACCAGCTGCTCGTTATGGAGGTTGATCAGTGACCAGTCTGCCGGAACATTATGCTTCACCCATGCACCTCCCCTTTAACCGGGCCTGTCTCTCCGGACAGTTGGTCCTCGAGGGCCCTGGCAGAGACCCCGGGGGGGCGGGGTACGGGCTGCTGCTGCACGGCAGCAAGATGCTCGTGGCCAGGAACTCGGATCGCTGCACCCTGCCGTACGGTGCATGCTCCGACCGGCCGGCGCTCTACCTCGGGCGCTGGCAGGGAGAGCCTTGCCGCCTGGTAGAGATGAACGATGCACAGGATCTGCCGGAAAAGCTCGAGCTGCACGGTCTGCTGGACGAAAAGCCGCAGTTGCCGATCGACCTGCTTTCCATGGGGGGGCTGGGCCGCATGATCCTGCACTGGCAGGAGCGCAGCCGGTTCTGCGGCTACTGCGGCCAACCGACCAGCTGGCTGGCGGATGAGTGGGGGCGCTGCTGCGATGCCTGCCGGGCCCACATGTTCCCGGCCATTCACCCTTGCGCCATTGTCCTGGTGACCCGCCCGGGGGAAGTCCTGTTGACCCGCAAGTCGACCTGGGCGCCCAATCGCTACAGCCTGGTTGCCGGTTTCCAGGATTTTGGTGAATCGCTGGAAGAAACGGCGATACGCGAGGTCGCCGAGGAGACCGGGGTCAAGGTCGGCAAGCTGCGCTACCTCGGCAGCCAGTGCTGGCCCTTTCCGAGCCAGGTGATGGTTGGTTTCGTTGCAGATTATGCCGAGGGCGAGATCAAGGTCGACACGGCGGAGTTGGAAGATGCCCGCTGGTTTCCCGTCGACCGTCTGCCCGCTCTGCCGCCCAAGCGCAGCATCGCCCGCTACATTATCGATAAAGTCCTGGACCTGTCCTGAGTTGCCCTGGCGAAGACCCTGACATGAACGCGGCAAATTTCGAGAAACGCTACTTCACGCTGCCCCGTGCTGGAATCGGCCCGCTGCGTTTTATCCTCGAGGGCTACGACGGCCTGGCCTTTGCCCGCACGCTGGACAGGCGGGAGGGCCTGGTGGAGATCGCCTTTCCTGCCAGTCGCAGGGCTGATGTCGAGGTGCTGCTCAAAGCACTCGTTGTGGAAGTCGGCCTGCAGGAAGTGCCGGTCCCACCGCTGGTCCCGCCTCTCTAGGAGCCTGTAGCCTCAAGCAACTGTGCCCGGCTGGTCCCGTGACCCGGCCAATTCCAGCGAGCTTGCCGCCTTTCACAGGTCGCATGGCGCCGCGGGACTGTCGGGTTAAGCCGTGACGAGTTCAACTTCCGGCGGGTCGAGCAGCGCTTTCTTGACGGCGCACTGGTCGGTGGCGCGAATGATGGCGCTGCGGTATTTCTCCGGGAAGCCTTCCGGGAGATGCAGGGTGATCTCCACCCGATCGAGCCGTTTCGTCTCCGGGTTGCGGGCGCTGGTCAGAGACAGGCGCATGCCGGCAGTCGGCAGCTCGCGCTGCTGACAGAATCGCAGGGCGAAAAACCCCGCGCAGGTGCCCAGGGAGGCCAGGAAGAGGTCGGAGGGCGAGGGCGCCGTGTTCTGGCCACCGTTGACCTCGGGCTGGTCCGTAGTTACCTCGAAGCCGTCGAACTGGGCGTTGACCTGAACGCCGCCCGGAAAAGTAATCTCCATCATGATGTTTCCTCCGTGAGCCTGGGTCTGGAAAGTTCAAAAAAATCCCTGGTCGTCGTGTAATCGTTGCCGGCGAGACGCCCAACGGCGTCGAGCGCCTGACCGTCCAGCCTGCCGTTACGGTAAACGTCGGGGTGCAGGTGGACCCGGCGGACCTGCCCCAGGATCAGGTTGCCGGCCAGCGGTTCCGAGCCGAACCCGATGATCTGCCGCAAGGTGCATTCAAACTTTATCAAAGCTTCCCGCACAGACGGCGCCCTGACCACCGTCGAGGCCTGCGGGGTGAGTCCCGCCTTGGCGAATTCGCTGACCCCCGGCGGGTAGGGTGCGCTCGTCTGGTTCATGCGTTCGACCAGGTCGCAGCTGACGATGTTGACCACAAATTCACCGGTCTGGCGGATGTTGGCCAGGGTGTGCTTTTCAGTCCGTTTGTCATCCAGCAGCGGCGAGAAACAGAGAACCGGCGGATTGACACTGGCCACCGTGAAAAACGAAAAAGGCGCAAGGTTCGCCTGGCCGGCCGGGTCCAGAGTCGAGACCCAGGCGATCGGCCTCGGCAGAATGCTCCCCGTCAGGATCTTGTAAAGTTCGGGCGTTGACAGCCCGGTCGGGTCGATCTCCATGATGCTCCCCTGATGCTACCTTATTCAAGCCAACTTTTGCCCGGTCAGCGGTGTCAGGGGAGCAGCACCGTCGACCCGGTCGTTTTGCGGGCCTCGAGATCGCGATGGGCCTGAGCTGCCTCGCTGAGAGGATATGTCTGGTTGATTTCGATGCGGACCTTTCCTGAGGTTACCGCGGTGAACAGGTCCGTGGCGCTGGCAAGCAGGTCGGCTCGCTTCGCAGTATAGGTCATCAGCGAGGGGCGCGTCAGAAACAGCGAGCCCTTCTTCCCAAGCAGCGCGGGGTCGAGGGTCGGGGCGGGACCGGATGATTGCCCGTAGTAGGCCAGCATGCCGAGTGGCCGCAGGCAGTCGAGGGACTTCATGAAGGTGTCCCGGCCAACCGAGTCATAGACCACCGCCACCCCTTCGCCGTCGGTCAATTCACGCACCCGGGCAACGAAATCCTCCTCTTTGTAAAGGATCGTGTGGTCGCAGCCGTGGGCACGGGCGAGGGCGGCCTTGTCCTGGCTGCCGACGGTGCCGATGACGGTGGCGCCGAGGGCCTTGGCCCACTGGCAGGCGATCAGGCCGACCCCCCCAGCCGCAGCATGCATGAGGACCGTGTCCCCGGGCTGAACCGGGTAAGTGCGGCGCAGGAGGTACTGTGCCGTCATCCCCTGGAGCATCATCGCCGCCGCCTGCTGATCGCTGATCTGGTCGGGCAGCTTGACCAGACGATGGGCCGGGATGAGCCGTTCGGTCGCATAGGCTCCAGGCGGCTGGCCGGCGTAGGCCACGCGGTCTCCCGGCTGGACCTCGCTGACGCCTTCCCCAACGGCCAGCACTTCACCGGCGCCCTCCATGCCGATGACGGCCGGGAAGGCCTCCAAAGGATAGAGCCCGCTGCGGTGGTAAACATCAATATAATTGAGCCCGATGGCGCCTTGGCGCAGATGAACTTGGCCGGGGCCCGGCGCTGCGACGTCCACGGGTTCCCAGCGCATGACTTCCGGACCGCCTGTTGCGTGGATACAAATAGCATGTGGCATGATTTGACCTCTTTCTGTTGATCGATTTGATGGACCCATGTCCCGGTCTTCTCACCCCTTTCGGCACATCGCCTTAGCGAGCAGCCAGGTGTGGGTGAAATGCACTTCGCCGGAGACCTCCCGCAATTTGATCCCCGCCTGCTGGCTGCAGCGGGCCAGGGATTTCATGATCTGCAGCAACGGTGCGGTGCGGCCGGGGTCGGCGACAATCTGCGCCCACTCGCCGAAGCTCCGTTCCTGCTCCCAAGTCTCTTCGTTCAGCACTTCAAAGCCGTTCTGTTCCAGCCCGCTGCGAAGCGTGGCCCGGCTCAGCATGCGCACGTGGGTCGGATCGCGCAGCTGTTCGAGGGCATTATGCAGGTCCGCTTCGCCGGGGTCCTCGGTGGAGATGACGTCGGCGACGATCAGCGTCCCGTTCGCGGCTAAGACACGCCGCACCTCGGCCAGCACCTGATGCACATCTGGAAAATGGTGGAGCGACAGCCGCGTCACGACCACCGCAAAACTGTGATCCGCAAAAGGCAGCTGCTCGGCCGGTGCCACGAGAAACCGGCCGTTGGTCAGGCCGGCGTCGATGAAACGCTGCTCGGCCAGGCGGATCATCGCCGGGGTCAGGTCGACGCCGACGATCTCCCCGGCCAAGGGTGCCACGACCTCGGCGACGATCCCGGGGCCGCAGGCCAAATCGAGGACCCTGCCGCCGGGACTGGCCGCAACGGCCGCCGCCACGCGCTCGAGTACGGTCTGGCTGCGAAACGCCGGTGCGCTGGCCATTTTGTCGGCCTGGCGGGCGAATTCCAACTGGATCTGTTCCTTTTTCATTGGTTCCCTCCCCGGTGAGGACCGGCCAGCTTCTTTACCGTCCGGTCCATCTGTTCTCATGCGCAGCAATGCTTGACAACCCAGTCGGCCACACCCTGCAGCGAGCGGAACTCGTCAACGGCTCGTACCTGGGCCTCGGGATAAGCCTCCCGGAACATGCGCGACAGGGCGTTGCCCGGTCCCAGTTCCAGGAAAACCCCGCAGCCCATCTCGAGCGCGGCCTGTTGACAGAGGTCCCAGCGGATCGGCTGCCAGATCTGGGCTCCGAGAGCGTCCAGAGCCTCCCGGCCTTCTCGCACCACGGCCCCGCTGATGCCGGCGATAACCGGCACCTGCGGCGGCCCGAGCTGGGCAAGTTGCAGTTCTTTACGGAAGGCCCTGCCGGCGGCAGCCAATGCGGAGGTATGCGAGGGCACCGACACCTGGAGCCGCTGGACCTTGTGTGCGCCTGCGGCAGCGGCCAGGGATTCGGCCTGAACCAGCCCCGCAGCCGAGCCGCCGACAATGAAATGATCAGCACCATTGACAATGGCGATTTCGATTCCTGACGCTGCACAGAGCTCTTCGACCTGACCGTGGCTCAGGCCGCGCAGGGCGAGCATCCCTGCCGCCTCGGGTGCGGCAGCGCCCATAAGGGCGGCGCGCCGCGCGGCCAGGCTCAGGGTCTGCTCCGGCGTCAGGGCGCCGGCGCAGCCGTAGGCGGCAAACTCGCCGAAGCTGTAACCGGCAAACACGCGTGGCCTGGGGAGCAACTCGGCAAGGGCCAGCCAGGTCACCAGCTGCCGCAGGCAGATCAACGGCTGGGCCAGGCTGTTGTCGAAGGCCCCGCCAGTAAGTGCATGCGCCTCGAATGCCGCGGCATCGCCCCAGAGCAATTCAGATCCGGCATGCAACTGCCGCTGAGATTCCCGGTGTCCGGCGAACAGGGCAAACATTTCGGGATGCTGTTCTCCCTGTCCCGGGCAGAGAATGCCTAGACCCTTCACCAGCACCTCACAACGCCGCCTGCAGCCAGTGCACGAACAGGGCAGCGGCCAGCAGGTCGGCACTGCCGCCTGGACTCAGGTGCCTGGCGACAAACTGTCGGTGGAGTTGCACCGCATCTGTTTGCCAGCCGCACCGGTGGACACCACCTGCCTCGAGGAAGCCCCGCGCCGAGCGTTGGGCGAATTCGAGCCCGGTTGTCCCGCCGCGATACAGCAGGTTTGAATCCGGCAGGACCGCGATCAGGGCAAACAGGCCCTGCACGGTGGCATCGTGCAGCGAGGCGCCCGCGGCCAGGCTGGCCTGCAGAACCGGCAGACCGGTCTCGAACAGGTGGGGGAACCCTTGCGCCGCCTCCTCGATCACTCCGCCGATACCGTGGCGGAGCACCACCTGGCCGCCGTGGCTGGTTTTGGGCAGGGCGGCGCCGTGCCGGCGGATATCCTCTCCCCAGGTATGCCGGACGTACCGACCGACCGCGTCTCCCTGCATGACATGTTTTTCGGCCTGCATGGCCCCGGCCGCGGCCGCCAGCAGGCCGAGATTGAAGATCCCGCCGCGGTGGGTATTGATGCCTCCGGTCGCCTGCAGCATGCGGGTCTCGGCGGCCATCCCCAGGCTCTTCA
Source organism: Geobacteraceae bacterium (assembly GCA_024640545.1). Classification (GTDB taxonomy): domain Bacteria; phylum Desulfobacterota; class Desulfuromonadia; order Desulfuromonadales; family BM103; genus JAHEDT01. The sequence continues at coordinate 2,561 of JAHEEU010000103.1, read as the reverse complement.
GGTCGGCGAAGGGGGCGCAGCGCATGCCGGCCTGGCTGATCTCGATGAAATAACTGCGCAGTGACAAAAGGCTGCGGAAAAAGGTGCTGGCATCCATGTCGTCATGGCTGCCGCTGTCGATGGGGCTGACCAGGCCGGGCTTGGGATAGGCGCTGAGTTCCTGGTGCAGGGCACGCAGGGCCAGACGCGCGATGGCACGATCATCCCCTCGGACCGATTGCTGTAACGGCTCCCCCGGCGAGGGGACGCCTGGTCTCTGGACACCTTTGGATGCCTGCAGCGAGTTGTGCATGATGCTGGGCCTTTGGTTCGTCATCAAATGGTCATGGATACCATATTTGTATACAATAATCTATTTCTTGCATACAAAAGCCTTCCCGATTATGCTTTGCCGATAACCTCAAGTGCGCTGAAACGTTCAGCCGGGGAGAATCCATGGAGAAGAACACCGCCCCCTTGCGCAGATCAGAGCAATTGCGCGAAATCATCGAAGAACGGATTGCCACCGGGCAGTACCGTCCGGGGATGAGACTCGACGAGACGGAACTGGCCACGGAATTCGCGGTTTCCCGTACGCCGATTCGCGAAGCCTTCATGCAGTTGTCCTCCGCCGGCCTGCTTGATCTCCGGCCACGGCGCGGCGCCATGGTCCAGGAGATCAGCCCGCAAAAACTCTGCGAGATGTTCGAGGTCATGGCGGAACTCGAAGCGATGTGCGCCCGCCTGGCGGCCCGCCGCCTGACCGATGCCGACCATCAGGCGCTGGTCGCGGCCCATCACGCCTGCCAGAGCGCCCAGGAGGCCAACGAACCGGACGTTTTCTACCGGATCAACGAACAGTTTCACCTGGCGATCTACGCCGCCAGTCATAACGGCTTCCTCATTGAGACCGCTACCGCTCTGCAGCGCCGCCTCGGCGCCTATCGACGTCTGCAGCTGCGCGTCCGCGACCGCGTCCGCACGTCCCACGGCGAGCATGCGGCGATCGTCGAGGCGATCATCGCCGGCGAGGGGGAGCAGGCCGCCGCCCTGGTCCGTCAGCACGTCTCGGTTCAGGGGGAGCGCTTCAACGACCTGATTGCCTCGCTCGACAACTTCTGACCCTTGCGCCCGACCTGGAGTCGGGCGCTTATTCCTCGATGACCATCAGGACCTGGCCCGGACTGACCTTGTTGCCGACGCTGACCTTGACTTCCCCGACCGTGCCGTCGCAGGGGCAGGGAATCGGCGTTTCCATCTTCATCGCCTCGAGAATAATGATCCGCTGCCCTTTGGTGACTGCATCACCGGCGTTGACCTTGATCGAGAGCACCTTGCCGGGCATCTTCGCTTTGATTTCCAATGGATTCTCCTTAGTTGTGTGCATTGAGTGTCAACGGGCGACAATTTCCTTAACCCCGTTACCTGCTTGATCAGGCAACTGTGACATGACCTGCGCCCGCGGCAGGAGGGTCACCTCGGCAAAGCTCTTGCCGAGGACCATGCGCCCCGTGCCGAGCAGTTCCTTGAGCTGCACGCCGTAGCCAGCGGGGAGGTCGAGCTCGATATCGATCCGCAACGAGAAATGTTCCTCCAGTTCCCGCAGCTCATCCATGAAGCATGTCAGCACTGCCCTCGGTGCCGGCGCGACCAACAGGTCCAGGTCCGACCCACGGTGGGTAAAGGGAAGCCCCGTGTAGACCTCCAGTGCCGCAGACCCCCATACGCCCAAAGACAGGCCGAGGGCTCCGGCAATCCGGTGCGCTGCGGTCAGGGCACGCAGGCTGGCCGTGCGCCCCGGGATCGGCAATCCCAGGAGAGCATAGGGGCTGGTGACGCTCAGAATCTCCTCGCGGCGAACCACGCCGGCGAACCGAAGGCGGCCGTCCGGCCCTGCCCGGGGGCTGCAGAACCCGACGGGCACGCATGCGGCGGGGACTTCGTCGTCAGGGCGCCGGACGATGCCGGGAATGCGCGCACCGGCCTGTTCGGCCAACAGTACTTGGGCAAGCTGGTCCCTGGTCGCCCGGTGGCCGTGACCAGCGGCCGAGTAAGCAGCCAGGAGCGCTGTACGGCCTGTGTCCGAGATGTCAACCAGGGTGTGTCGCTTCCATGCCATGGGTCACCTGCTCCGGCGTGCCTTTAACGGGTCTTGTGCCAGGTCGGGTCGGTCTTGGCCGTCTGCTGCAGGTCGAGTTGAGCCTGGATCATCAGCTCGAACATGCGGGTCTTGACCGGGCCGACCAGCGTGGCGGCCACGGCCGGGCAGTGCCCCCTGGACGCCACCGCAGGAGCCAGTTCTAGCACTGTGGCCGGGGCTTCGAGCTGTACTTCCGGACGGACTTTCACCACCCGCCCCTTGATGCGCAGGATGGTGCGTGCCACCCGGCCGAGGGTTTCGACCGAGCTCAGGGTGCTGGCCGTGACGTAGACCTCGAATTCGGGATGGGTACGCTGGCGTCGATAGGTGATGATCTCCCCTGCCGGGCCTCCGGGCAGGTGACAGACGTGCCCGGAAGGGCTGACCGGAAAGCTGTCGCCCATCGGCAGGCCGCCGACCACCAGCTCGTGGTAATTCCCTT
>JAHEEU010000102.1 GCA_024640545.1 Geobacteraceae bacterium | reverse complement strand
CCCTCATGAATCGCCGGCAGGCTGCGCTGCACGGCAAACTTGTCGTTGTTTTCGCAGAGGGAACCGACCACGTCATAGACTTCACTGGAAGCCTTGCCCTGCCTGCCGATCACATCGACATGGTGGTAGGCATCGTACATTCCGGGCCGCATCAGCGAGGACATGCAGGCATCGACGCCGATGTACTGACGGTAAATGCTTTTATGGTTGATCGCGCGGGTGATCAATGCCCCGTGCGGTCCGGTCATCCAGCGGCCACTCTCCATGTAGATACGCGGCGCATAGCCATGGGCGGACCTGAAGTCGCCGATGAGGGCCGTGATCTCCGCAGCCATGGCATCAAGATCGAGGGGACTGTCCTCCGGCCGGTAGGGGATGCCCAGCCCGCCGCCTATATTGAGGAATTCGAAACGTATGCCGAGTTCCTGCTCGACCATTTCGGCAATCTGCAGCAGCATGCGGGTGGTTTCGACGATATAGGTGTAATCCCTTTCATTGGACGCCACCATGGTGTGCAGCCCGAAACGCTTGGCGCCCCTTTCCAATGCCAGCTTGTATGCCGAAATCACCTGCTCGTGGGTGATGCCGTATTTAGCCTCAACCGGGTTGCCGATGATGATATTGCCGGTGCGGCGCGGCCCCGGATTGTAGCGGAAGCAGACCAGTTCGGGGAATTCCGGAACCTTGGCAATCAATGAAATGTCATCGAGGTTCAGGATGCTGCCACCCTCTGCCGCGGCGGCCATGAACTCTTCCTGGGTCGTGTTGTTGGAAGTGAACATGATATCCTCGCCCCTCCCGCCAACCTGCCGGCTCATGATCAGTTCCGGGATGGAGCTGCAGTCAAAACCAAACCCCATCTCTTTCATAAAGGCCAGGATTCGCGGGTTGGGCAGTGCCTTGACGGCGTAATATTCACGGAATCCCGCCACACCTGCGAAGGCTTTTTTCAGCTTTTCCCCGGTGGCCAGGATGCCGGCTTCGTCATAGATATGAAACGGGGTGCCGTAGTGTGCGGCGAGATCGGCCGCTAAAGGAAAAAGACGGTCCTGAAAAGATGGCGACATGGGCATGGTAAAAGCTCCTCGATTCCTTAACTCACAGAGATTGAATGTTTTGCTTGGGGAGCCCCGCTCCCGATTTGCAGGTTAATTTGCAAGATATAACTGATCAAGTCAGAAAAGACAAGTCGTCCGGGTATGTGGCTGCTGGAAAGTATTATTCTGCTGCCTGCAAAGTGCTTCTGCCGCTTCTGTTTGCCAGGTAGTACCAGGCAGCGGTGGCCAGCTGCAAAACCACGATCAAACCGAAACCGCTGCTGTACCCGGCCGCATCGTACCCCCCAGTGCCAGTCTGTGGCCAGAGGTTGATGATCAAGCCGATCACCCATTGCGCGGCAAAGGCGGCGAGAAAGACCAGCAGGTTGAGCCCGGTATTGACGCGACCGGCAAGGTGCCTGGGGAAACTCTGGGAAAGCACGGCATAGGGCAGGATGCCAGCCGTCCCGAAAAATCCGAACAGCAGCCAGAGGGGCAGGGTCAAGGGGGTGCACTGTAAGACCAGCAGGCATTGCACGACGATAAAGATGAGCATCCCTGTCGCCGCCACGCTCATCGGTTTAACGTTGCGGCGTGCCAAGCGCTCGGCAACGGCACCGAACATAAAGTAACCGACAATCATGGCCAGGGAGACCCCCATCAATGTGTTGGCCACTGACATGCGATCGTAGCTGGCGATATCGCGCAGCCACGGCCCGGACCAGAGCCCCGCTATAGAGAGATAGGCAGCCTGGGCAGTCACCGCCCAGGGGGCTATCCCCCAGAAGGTTTTACTGGTAAACACCCTCCCTACGCCGGCCATTTGTTCACGCAGGGTCTCCCCTGAATAAGTCCCCTCTTTTTCCGGGACCACCAAAAACACACAGACTGCCGTGGCCACGGTCAGCCCGGCCAGGATCAGGAAAACTCCGCGCCAGTCCGTGAACCGCAGCGACAGTTCAACCGGGGTGGTCGCCGCCAGGGCTCCGACGCCACCGGAAATCATCTGAATGCCGTTTGCCAAAGGCAGGCGCTCTGCGGGAAACCAGAGGGTAAAGGCCTTGAAGGCGGCCATCAGGCAGGCGGAGACGCCCAGGCCGATGAGGGCTCGGCCGAGCATCAACCCGGTCAGCGTTTCAGACTGTGAGAAGACAAAGGCGCCCGCGGCGGCGAACAGTAGCAGGATTGCTTCCACCCGACGTGCACCAAAGCGGTCGAGCAGTACGCCCAAAGGTAACTGGAAAGCTGCAAACGCCAGGAAATAGGCCGACGTCAAAAGACCGAGACTGGCCGGATCGACTCCTATGTCGCGGACCAAATCCGGGGCGATGACTGCATTTACGGTGCGGAAGAGATAGGACAGGAAGAACCCGAGGGCGAAGGGGATAAACACACGTAGGAGCAGGAGTGGTCGCAGCGGCATTGATGCGTTCCTTACCGGGGGGCTGCGGCCTCGGTGCCGATGTTGCTGGACCCATTGCTATTGATGCCCGGAAAATTCATCAACATGAGGACGATGGACTCTTTGGCAGAGCACCCTAACCACTCCGGGAACATTACCAGGATGCCGAGGTGAACGTCTGCAGGCAGATAAATGGAATAGTCCCGTTATGGATTCGGCCGCAATGTTCTGGGGCAATTACGGGTAGAAGCTCTTATAACATGAAATCAAAACAATACAGAATGCAAATTGCGTCAACAACTAAAGCCGCTCGCTTCAACTGTTGAAAAAAACCATCATGCACCCTTAAGAACTTGGCATGCGGTATAGTATACAAGCTTGCAAGACGCAGGTTAATCAAACCGGTACTCATTTTAAAAGGAGCTTGAAAATGTCTTCTGCAATCCGTATCCATCAATTCGGCGGCCCTGAAGTCCTGCAGTGGGAAGAAGTTGCGGTCGGGTCTCCGGGACCGGGCGAAGTGAAGCTGAGGCAGACGGCTGTCGGTCTCAACTACATCGACGTCTATCACCGTACCGGCCTCTACCCCTTGCCCGGCCTGCCGGCGACGCCGGGGATGGAGGGTGCCGGCATCGTCGAAGCGGTCGGTGCCGGAGTGCGCGAGGTGGCGGTCGGTGATCGGGTCGCCTACGCCGGCCTGCCGCCAGGCGCCTACTCCGAAGAACGCCTGATCCCAGCTCACCGCCTGGTCAGGCTGCCCGATGATATCACCGATCAGCAGGCGGCTGGCATGATGCTGCAGGGGATGACGGTTCAGTACCTGCTGCGCAGCACCTTTCACATCAAGAAGGGTGACACGATCCTCTTCCATGCCGCGGCTGGCGGTGTCGGCCTGATCGCCTGCCAATGGGCCAAGCATCTCGGTGCCACTGTGATCGGCACGGTCGGCAGCCCGGAAAAGGCGGTGCTTGCCAAGGCCCACGGCTGTGATTATCCGCTGCTCTACCGGGAGGAAGATTGGGTTGCCAGGGTCATGGAGATTACCGAAGGTGAAGGTGTGCCGGTGGTGTATGACTCGGTGGGACTGGATACTTTTCTGAAATCATTCGATTGCCTGCGCCCGCTTGGCCTGATGGTCAGCTTCGGCCAGGCTTCGGGCCCGATCGGAACTTTCGATCCCGGCCTGCTGGCCGCCAAGGGCTCGCTCTTCCTGACCCGCCCGACACTGATGACCTACACGGCGCAGCGTAACGATCTGCTGGCCAGCGCCTCTGAACTGTTCGACGTAGTCCGGGCCGGTGCCGTGAAGATCGAGGTCCAGCAGACCTATCCCCTGCGCGAGGCTGCACAGGCGCACCGGGAGCTCGAAGCCCGTAAAACTACGGGGTCGACGGTACTGCTCCCATAGCCCGGCAGTTCTCGGCAGGGGGCACGCAGGAGGAATGACAACACGGGCCGGAACTCGATTCCGGCCCGTTCTGGTTCGCTGTCTGTCGGCACGCTAGCCTTCGGTTTCCAGGTCCGCCTGGTGCCTGGCGACCTCCTCGTCACTCATAACGGCTTGTTTCTGCAGGCGCTTGTAGTAGAAGTTCTGTCCGTAGAGCACCGCGGCCGGATTGTGGCCGGTGACGCGGTCCTTGACCACCAAGGTGGTGACCGGAGCTTCGGAATACTTGTTGAAGAGCATGTCGTGGCCGACACAGAGCCCCATGATGATATTCATCTCCATGCCCTCGGTGTTGAGGATGCGGGCCTGGGCGATCGGGTTGCATGCCGGCTCAAAGGTGCCCGGCCTGACTTTGTCCTGCTCTTTCAGGTTGAGCGCCATTTTGTCGAAGCTGCCGGCCTTGCAGCAGGCCGAAAAAGGTTCCATCCCCTGGGCACGGAGAATATCACTCAACCGCTCGCATTCGTCGAGCATGCCGATGCAGGTGGCGATGCCGATTTTTTTGTAGCCCATCAACCGGGCTAGGGCGATCAGGTCTTCAACCCGGGTCCAGCGGGCGTTGACCGCGTCGGAACCTGGGATGGGCTGGTAGCAGAGCCCCTCGACCTTGGCGGCCACCCGGGCCAGTCGGGCCTCGGCATCATCGCCCTGATACTGGCGAAAGGAGGAGTCGATGACCTCGGCATGCGGTATGGATGGGCAATATGATGGCTGAGCGGTATTGCTGCCAGGGGCACTCCAGCAATTGGTGGTCCCCTGCTTTTGCCAGATCGCGCTGCAGCTGGAACAGGAAAGTTCTTTTTTGACCGGTTTCGATTGTGGCATGGATTCCTCCGGGGATGGGATCATGGCCGAAGGATAACCTTTGGGTGTTATTATGTCCAGAGGGGAGAGCTAGGGGGAGTCAGTGTAAAAGGTAAAGAAGATTGTGCCGCCGGCGCCTTGAGCACCTTCCGCCCAGATTTGCCCTCCGTGCCTGTGGACGATGTGCCGGGCAACCGCCAGCCTGATCGTATCCTTGGGCAGGTCCTGGTCGTGTGCCCCGTTACGGAACGCGTCGAACAGTCTTTGCGCCTGAGCGGCGCTGTAGCCTGTGCCGTTATCGCGCACGTACAGGACTTTCTGACCGTCGCGATCGAAAGACCCGAACTCTATGCGTCCCTGGCGGGAGGGCGGGATGAAGTCACTGGCGTTACAGAACAGGTTGTAGATGACCTGGCGCAACATCTTGGGGTCGCACCAGCCAACGATCCAGGGCTGCACCTTGTATTCAATCTGTCGGTCGGGCTGCTTGCTCCGGATTTCCGTCACGACGTCGAGCGCCAGCTTGTCAAGTTTCACCTGTTCGCGGCGTGGTTCGCCAAATGACAGTCCCGTTAGTGCCAGGCTGACCTCCAATTGCGCCCCCAGCCGGTCGCTGGACCTGCAGGCATTGTCCACCAGGAACCGGGTCTTTTCGTCAAGCTCGACATCACCCTGGGTATTGAGCAGCGCGAGGGAGGTTGCCAGCTGTGCAGCAGTATTGCGCAGCTGGCGGAGCAGCTCGTCCTGCAATTCCTCGAGATCCTGCCGGGCCAACGCCAGGTCCCGGTTGCGTTGTTGGAGGGCTGCTTCCTTCTGGGCGGTGTTGGCCAGGTAGTGCATGCCAAGATAGATCGCTGCCAGGATAAATACACTGAAAAGAACGCGAGCCGCCAGATCTTGGTAGGTGGGAGTAAAGAGCTGCTCCTGTATGCTGCCTGCGTGGAAGAAAACGGCATCGAGTGCCGAGTCCGCAACCGCGGCGCAGGGCACCAGCAGCAGTCCCCATAAGAACAGCCGATAAGATGATATCTGTGCAAGGGTTTTAGGCAAAGCGGGTCATCGCTCCGATTAAAATTGACCTAGTTTAATCACAAAAGGTTAATACTGCAAGCGCGAATCTGCTGTTGCATGGCGTTGACGTTGGGGAGAAATGAAAATGCGGGCCCATTATTCAAATGAGCCCGCAGCCTGATGTCCAATAAGTGGAGGGTTGAAAATCAAACGACCATACGGCGTTCCGGGCCGCTGTAGCTGCCATGCCTGTCCGGGAGGCGAATCGAATCCTTGCCGACAACAGCCCAACCCGAGGCACGACGAAAGCGTTTTACCCGCTCGCGCCTGAGCAGCAGGTCGAGGCCCTTTGGGACCACGCGGCATATAGTACCGTCCAGCAGTTCAACCTGGATCGTCATGGCATGCGATAGTCCCTTCTGGGGCTATTGTCGCGTTTAATCTTCCGACTGGAAGAAACCTCTTCTTCAGCAACTTTCGCAGACTTTTAGGTTTCAGTCAATTTTTTGCCGCGTCCCACAGCTTAGATTATTTTGTTGAGCGGATATTCGACAATCCCCTCGGCACCCAGATTTATCAGCTCGGGAACGATCTTGCGAACTTCCATCTCCGGCATGATTGTCTCGATCGAGACCCAGTCCGACTGGTAAAGGTGGGCAATAGTCGGCCGGTTGAGACTCGGCAGCACTTTGACGATCGCTTCTATCCTGTCCCCGGGCGCGTTCATCTTCAGGCCGACCATCCCCTCTGCTCGCAGGGCCGACTTCAGCATGGTGTAGATACGCTCAATCTTGGCCCGCTTCCATGGGTCTTCCCAGGCCTCCCGGTTGGCAATCAGCACAGGCACTGATTCCATCAGTTCGCAGACGATGCGCAGGTTGTTGGCCTTGATCGTGGAGCCGGTCTCGGTGACCTCGACGATGGCGTCGCAAAGCCCCTTGAGAATTTTGGCTTCGGTCGCCCCCCAGGAGAACTCGACTTCCACGGGGATATTGCGCTCGGCAAAAAAGCGCTTGGTAAAGCCGACCAGCTCAGTCGAGATGGTGGCTCCAGCAAGGTCCTCCGGTTTCTCGACCTTCGAGTCGGGCCCGACCACAAGCACCCAGCGGGCCGGCCGCCGCGACACCTTGGAGTAGACCATTTCGCCGACCTCGACCACGTCGGAATCGTTTTCCCTGACCCAGTCGCGGCCGGCAATCCCCACGTCCAATTTGCCGCGCTCGAGAACCTTGGCCATCTCCTGGGGTCGGACCAGGCTGAACTTCAACTCATCGTCATCGCTGGTAGGGAAATAGCTGCGCGAAGATGTCTTGACCTTCCAGCCGGCTTTGGCAAAGAGTTCGACGGTTGCTTCTTCGAGGCTGCCTTTCGGCAAGCCGAATTTGAGTTCATTTAACATGATTAACCTCATAGCAGTTGAAACCACGGGGGCCAGGCTGCAAATTGGGATTAGCTCGGAGGCTCTCGGAACTTGAGCGTGAAGACTTATTTTTTCTTGTAAACCTCGTCGGGGTCGAAAAGCGGGTTGGAATGCTCGACCCAGCGGTCGCCCTCCCAGCGTACGTAGAAGCAACTGCGGTTGCCGGTGTGACAGGCCGCCGGTCCATTCTGTCTGACCTTGATCACCACTGTATCGGCATCGCAGTCGGTCAAGACTTCGACGACATCCTGGGTGTTGCCGGACTCTTCGCCTTTCATCCAGTACTTGTTGCGGGTGCGGCTGTAAAACCAGGTCTTGCCGTCGCGCAAGGTATTGGCGAGGGTCTTCTCGTCCATGAAGGCGACCATCAGAACTTCACCGTTTTCGTGATCCTGAATAACGGCGGGAATCAGGCCGCCCATCTTTTCGAAATTGATCTGTGTCACAACTGCGTACCTCCCGGGTAAATTTGCGAAAGCCCTTTATTACCCGGTCGCCGTGGCACTGTCAACTGTTTGCAGAAATTACTCTTTATACAGGGGGCTTGTCTCGCATGCATCGCGACGGCAGGGGTGCTTAGCGGATGATATATTCGCGGATCGTGCATTCCGGGGAGGTGCTGCAATCGAGGACAACGGTCTCCGTGGTCGAGGCTCTATACTGAAAGCTCGTTTTGAACTGGACGATTACGTACTGACCGTCAGGTGACAGGATGTAGCGGTCGCGGTATTCAACGAGGAACAGTTCTCGAAATTCGAGTGCCCCGTAGGCTGACCTGATGGCCTGCTGCCGATTCTGCCACTGGTCCTGCTGATCGATTGCCTGGAAGAAGGGCGACATTTCATGCCATGCTTCCACGTAGCGGCCCTGATCGAGCAGCTCAAGGTAGCTGACGGCCTCTTCGCTCAAGGGATCGGTTGAGTAGGGCGCCGCGCCAACCGGCATCGCCAGCACGACCAAGCACAATAGCTTCAAGAGAACATTCCGACATTGCCTGCCCATGTCTCCCCCTAAATGAAACCAACGTATTTACTGCATCATATCAGACGTTTCTCAAAAAAACTCACAATCAGTTGGCGGCAGCGATTTGAAAATGATTGCAATCCGCTAAAGCTCACCCAGTTTGTGTAACGTCTCCTCCGGTTCCGGTCGTGTCGTGTGGTCAACACTGACGGCCGCATCATGGACCCGGCCGTTCTGGGCTATGATGTAGCAGGCAGGCATCGGCAGCTCCCAGGAATCATTGCCGTTGTGCCGCTCGAGGTCAATTCCAAAGGAGCGGTAAACCTCGCGCAATTCTTCCGGCAGAGAGAAAACCAGGCCGAATTCCCTGGCCAGCGCATTGTCCTGGTCGAACAGAATCGGGATCGTCAGGTTGAGTTTCTTGACCTGTTGCCGGGCAAACTCGGGTCGAATGGGGGAGATGGCCAGCAGGGTGGCGCCGCGTTCGAGGATGGCTTCGTGAATCGTTTGCAGAGCTTCCAGCTCCGCGTTGCAGTAAGGTCACCAGGACCCGCGGTAGAAGGTGAGGATCAGCGGGCCATTGGCCAGAATCTCCCTCGAGTTGTACTGCTTTCCCTGCCAATCCGGCAAGCTGAAGTCAGGTGCTGACTGGTCCGCTCCAAGGGCCAAGGCGGCGGCGCCGGAATCTTTGAGCTGTTCGGTCGTGCGGCTCATGATGGCCGCGGTCTCTACAGGGAGTTTTGACCTGGACGCCGTTTTGATCTGCTGCAGGGTTTCTTTAAGAGTCATATGGGGCCCTTTCTCCATCGTTTTTATAATCCTAACATGGCCAATCGATATCGCCACCCTTGATGCCCTGGCCGCGAGTTGCCAGGCTGCCGACCCTTTGCAGAGAACCCTCCGGTTGTGCTGCCTTTTGATCGGTTGCCCCTTGGGGCTGGCCTGCTCACTCCATCATGATGTAGATAAAAATGAGTGGAAAGAGGGTCAGATTGACGCCGACCATGGCATTCATGGCGATACGTATGAGCATGGCCGTCTTGCCCTTGACGGCTTCCTCGCCGGTTTGCAACTCGACAAACCCGACCGGAACCGGAAAGCCGCAGTAAAGCAGCGACCTGCTCCCCTGGTAGAGATAGGTGGCCAATTTGTAACCGACCACGAGTCCGCAAAGGACGCAGCCCATCGACAGAAAGAGCAGCGGGGCCTTGAAGGTATGCTCACCCTGCATGAGGCGATAGAGTCCGGTGAGGTTGAAATAGGTTACCACCAGGGTGTTGAACAGGGTCAGCCAGCGGGCCGCAGTCCAGAGTTTATAGGGCCGCGGTAAAAAGGAACTGCGACGGCGCTGAAGTTTCTGGTCAATCTCCTCCCTGGAAAAGCCGCGCTCCTCAAGGACCCAGTAGGCCGATGCGATGTCGACCCCCTCATCATCCGCCATGAGGTCGAGCAGATAGCTGGAGGGCAGGTCCCTGAGGTGTTCGAGGTATTTCGGATCAGCGATGTTCATGGCTGCTCGCGTGTCACAAGATTGGCGGTTCAGCAGACCCTGGGGGGGGCGGCACAGCTGCTGTGGGGCGCAAAATCAACCAGGTGTTCGATAAGCCCGGCACAGGTCTCCTGGCAGGCTCTCGATGAGTAGGCGCGTGCCGGGAAAAGTCCCCAGACCGGGTTCGGCCATGCCTGGTCGCCCTGATAGCGCACGATGTGATGCAGGTGCAGCTGCGGAACCATGTTCCCGAGTGCGGCAATATTCAGCTTGTCAGCCTGGAAGATCTTGAACAGCACCTCCGCGAGCTGCGACGATTCTTTGAGCAGTTGAAGCTGGTCACGTTGGGCAAGCTCGAAGATCTCCCTGACCGCGGCGCGGCGCGGCACCAGAATAAACCATGGGTAGCTGGCGTCGTTCATCAGCAGCAGGCGGCAGAGTGGAAAGTCGCCGACCGGCCAGGTGTCTTGTGCCAGACGCGGGTGGAGTTCGAACATCGGTTCCTCGGTCGTCATGCGGATGTCGCTTACAGGTCTCAGCTCACGGACCGCCCGCCAGGTTCGAGGCCGCTGACGGAGATTGTCAGCAGAAGGTGGTTGTCGAGTTGCCTGGCGGCCAGGATCTCGCGCAGTTCCTGCGCGTTTTTGAAGTCCTGCCTGTTCAACCGGCAGTCCAGCTCCAGCCAAACCATCAACGGGAAGTTGCCTGACAGTGACCAGCCCTTTGCCTGCTGCATCGAAGCGAGCAGACTTTCCTCGAGGGCCTGG
>JAHEEU010000256.1 GCA_024640545.1 Geobacteraceae bacterium | reverse complement strand
TCCAGGTCCCAGCGCAGGTAACGGTAACCCACCGTGGCATCGAAATGATTGAACCGGTAGTTGAGCCCGCTGACAAACTGGTACACCGCGTCTGAATCGCCGGTGCCAACATCCGCCTGATAGGCCAGGTACCATTTCTCAGTGAGCCGGGTGGTCCCATGTATGCCTACGAAACCGTCCCACACGCCGTCGGAGTCGCTGGCCTGGAACTTGCCCGACGGCAGCGGCTCACCGGTCTTGAATTTTCCGGTCGGCTCGGCCCACAGGTAGCGCGCCCCGCCATACACGTAAAACTCCGAACGGTCATAGCGACCGATCCGGTAAGCCACCATCGGCGAGACATACCAGACTGCCAGTGTCAGTTCGCTGAGTTCGACCCCCTCCGCCACCGGTGCCTTGATTCTCTCGTCTGCTTCCAGGTAGATCGCGTCGACTCCGAACCGCCATTTGCCCCGTTGCGCGTAGAGGCCGCCCATAAAGCCGCCCCGGGTGACATCGACCAGATCGGAGAACTTCACCTCCTGGTGACTGCCATCGACGTTCTCGATATCGATGTCAGGGCCCCACAAGTAAATCTCCGCCAGGTAGTCCCAGTCCTCTCTGCCGGTGACGCTCTGCGCGAGGCACTGCCCGGCCAACAGCAGTCCCAGCGTAAACACGTAAGAGCGCATCCCGTTTCGATTTATCCCTTTCATATCAACCCTTTTCCTCTATTGGTGCAACTCGAATCATGCCCGCTATTTTTCCAGCGTGTTTTTGTAGATCACGCCGTCCTTCATGATGATCTTGAGGTGCTCCTGATCAGTCACCGCGCCGAGGTCTTCCAGCGGGTTGCCGTCAACCAGCAGCAGGTCTGCATAAGCCCCTTCCTTCACCACACCGAGCGCACCTTCGGGATAGGGGTTGCGCAAGCCGCTCATCTTGAAAAGTTCCCCGGCGGTGCTGGTGGCCATCCGCAGGATCTCGACCGGCTTGTACCAGGGCAACAGCCGCTCCATCATCTTGGCCTGTTCTGCGAAGGTCTCCGGGGGCACAAAGAACAGGTCGGTGCCGAAGGTAACCTTGAGTTTCGGAATGTCTTTCGCAGCCTTGTAGACAAATTCCGTGCCCTTGCAGACCACCGCCAGCTTGGCATTCCCGACGGCGTCCAGTTGCGGCTCGGAACATTCGGTGAAAGGTTGGGTGCTCAAAAATACTCCCTTGTCCGCCATGCGCTGCAGGGTCTTCCGGTCGAGCAACTGCCCGTGGCCGACATCCATGATGCCCGCGTCGATCGCCTGATTGATGGAATCCACGGTATAGGCATGGATGGTGACATAGGTTCCCCAGTTCCTGGCGACGTCTACCGCTGCCTTGATCTCTTCGACCGTGTACTGCGTTCCTAGCAGCGGGTCGGCCGGCGAGGAGTAGCCGCCACCCGCCATCACTTTGATCTGGGAAGCCCCGTGACGGAGGTTCTCGCGCGCGGCAGCCATCACTTCGGGAACGCCGTCGGCGATATAGGCATAACCAAGCTGGTACATCTCGGGAAGGGTACCGCCGAACCGAGGGTGGCTCTGGTTGGGGAAGCGGAAATCGCCGTGCCCGGCGGTCTGACTGATGCCTCCCCCGGAGGGATAGATACGCGGGCCGGCAACGCGCCCCTGGTCTATCGCCATCTTGAGACCAAACGTATCGCCGCTCATATCGCGCACCGAGGTAAAACCCCGCATCAGCATGTCCTGGGCATCGCCGACGGAATGGATGTAGGCGTAGCTGGGCGGCCCGGTGAGCAACGCCATCGCCGGCAGGCTCGCAAACGCGATGTGGACGTGTGTGTCTGACAGCCCGGGCATCAGGGTGCGGCCGCCACCATCGATCACGCGGCCGCCAGCGACCGCAAGATCCTCGGTCGACACGGCGGTGATCATATTGCCGGTGACGACGACGTTGGCGTTTTTGATCAGCTTGTCGCTCACGCCGTCGAAAACGTTGACGTTGGTGAAGAGAATCGGGCCCTCGGGTGGCGCTGCCTGCACTACCGCCGCGCAACCCAGGAGGGTCACGACGCCGGTTGCGATCGTTCGAAGCAACCTTTGCTTCATTTTTCTGTAATGGTTTGTTTCATTTTCGGCCTTCCCCTGTAAGGTTTAGAGAGTGTTCTTGTAGATCACGCCGTCCTTCATGATCACCACGAGGTTTTTCTCGGGATCATTAAATAGCGCCAGGTTCTCAAGCGGATTGCCGTCTAGCAGCAGCAGGTCTGCCAGCGCGCCTTCCTCAATCACACCGAGCTTGCCGGGATAGGGATTGCGCGGACCACTCCATGACAGCAACTCGGCGTTGTTGACGGTTGCCTGCTTGAGAATCTCCGCAGGGGTGAACCACTTCAGGCGATTGGTCAGTTCAAACGCCTGCAGCTTCTTCGCCTCCATGCTCCCGACGAGGTCTGTTCCAAGCGCGATCTTGACCTTGAATTTCTTCGCCAGAGTGAAAAGGGTGTCCAGCCCATCCTGGGCCGCTTTCTGCTTGGCCTTCTGATCATCCGTCCAGCCCGCGGGGGCGGGCTGAAGATAGACCCCGGTTTGCGTACTCAGAAACGCGCCTTTCTCGGCGATCATCTTCACCGTCGGTTCGGTGAGCAGGTTCCCATGCTCGACCGACATGGCCCCGGCTTCCAAACCCAGCTGGGTGCCCGCGTCATTGTAGGAGTGAATGGCGACGTAGGTATTCCAGCGCTTGGCTTCACCGACAACCGCCTTGATCTCATCAAGTGAGTATTCAGTGATATCCAGGGGATCATACAGGCCGCTGACGGCTCCGCTGGTGAAGGTCTTGAGGAACGCAGCCCCTTTGCGCATCTGCATACGCGAGGCAGCGAGCACCTCGGGAACGCCGTCAGCCAGAATAGTGACTCCCATGGCTTCGTAGGCAGTTACCGACGGCCCTCCCAGCGAGCGTGACTGTTCCGCGTATGGCCTCAAATCGACATGACCGGCGGTCATGCCGACCCCGGCACCGCTGGCCCAGATA
>JAHEEU010000101.1 GCA_024640545.1 Geobacteraceae bacterium | reverse complement strand
GCCTGCGGCGATGACTTCCTGATCGTGACCCCGGGAGTGCGCCCGTCTTTCGCATCCCAGGATGACCAGAAGCGGGTTATGACCCCCGGCGACGCCCTGCGCGCCGGGGCTGACTACCTGGTCATCGGCCGGCCGATCTCAGCCGCTGCCGATCCTGCCGCTGCGGCCGACATGATTCTTCGGGAGATGCAGGACGCTCTGAACGGTTGAAGCTCAGCCGTTCTGGCGGCCACCCGGGGGCCTGCGGCCCGCAGCAACCACAGCCTGTGAAGAGTGCCGCTCCCAAGGGGTGCGCAGAGGAGCCCCTCCTGTCACCATGTGCTGATTCTCCGATGATTAAGTGCTGTTGCCAGGTTGGGAAATATTTTAATTTTTATAGTGTTTTTGAGTAGTTAAGAGATTCTCATGCCGGGGTTTTGTTTGACAAGGCCCGGAGCATACTGTAGAAGGGAGGAGCGGATTATAGCGGGCCGCCTGCTCGGCGGGGGTGTGGGGGAGTTTCATGATGGCGTTGGTGCTGTTTACTTGATAGGGTCTTCCTATCCATTGAGATTCTTGCACATTTGATATAGAGGAAAACAGGTCTGATCCCCAGGCTTCTTTTGCTCTCTTCGACAAGGGAGATGTATGTCAGAGCAATTCCGCAATATATTCCGTGACTACAGTGAAATATCCGTCAGATACGACCGCGACCAGGAAGCCCTCTGGTGTTATTTCAAGCCCAACAGCCGCCCCTGCTTTTCTCCTCTTTTGCTGCAGGAATCCAGGGAGATCCAGCAATCCATCATCACGTATCTGACCACCAGCGATCACCCTGAGAAATATCCGATACGCTTCCTGATCCTGGCCTCGCAAATCCCGGGAGTGTTTAACTTCGGCGGAGACCTGAACCTGTTTGTAGAGCTCATAGAAGCTCAGGATCGGGAACAGCTGCTCGAATACGCCAAAAGCTGTATCGACATCTGCTACATGAATGCGGTGTCTCTGCAGCTTCCAATCACAACGATTTCCCTTGTCCAGGGCTCCGCCCTCGGCGGCGGCTTTGAGTCGGCACTGTCCAGCAATGTGCTGATCGCCGAAGAACATGCCGAGATGGGGGTCCCCGAGATTCGCTTCAATCTCTTCCCGGGGATGGGCGCCTATAGTTTCCTGGCTCGTAAATGTGGTACATATACAGCAGAACAGGTCCTGCGTTCCGGGAAAATATACCGTGCTGCCGAGCTGCACGACATGCACGTCGTCGATGTCCTGGTCGAGTCCGGCGGTGGCCATGAAGCCGTGGATCGGTATATTAAGGACCACCGGCGCGCCCTGAACGGCATGCAGGCGATTCAGACGGTCAAGCAATTTTTTGACCCCATAACCTATGAAGAGCTGATCGGTATCAGCAAGATATGGGTTAATGCTGCATTAAAGCTTACCCCGGCCGACCTGCGCGTCATGCAGCGGATTGTCGCCGCCCAGAATCGCGGTTTTTTGAAGTCCAGCCCGGCAACCAGACTGCATCTGGTCCGTACGAAACAGGACCGCCGCATGGATTATCAGAAGGTGTCCTTCCCGCTTGTCGATCGTGCCGGAAACCAAATCCACCATGATCGGCGCAGGTCTGATCGGCGCGAGCCAGGCCCCATGCAAATGTCCAGCTGACGTTTCATTGCTCCAATGCAACAGACCGCGAAATTTGCTGATCGGCTGTAACTTTTGAAAAGAATGATAAGTTTCTATGGATTTATCGGAAAGCTTCGATCAGCAAATCTATAGTGACAAGCTGAAGACGCTGTACACGAGCAACTGGATCAGTACCGCGGCCACCCTGGCCGTTGCGGCGCTGTATGTCGGTGTACAGCTGCCGAACCATGGAAAACAGTCACTTTTTACCTGGCTCGGTTTTCTCGTGATGATCTATACCTGCCGCTTTTTCCTGACGATCCGTTATCTGAAACGGCCCCCTCCACCTGAAAAGCAGCGCGCATGGATGTGGTTCTTTCGCGGCGCGGTTTTGGTCACCGGCATGACCTTGGGTTCGACGGTCCTGTTTTTCTACCCGCACGATGATGTGCCGCACCGGATGTTCACGGTCCTCATCCTGGCCGGCATGGCCGCCGGTGGTCTCACGGTGCTCGTCGCCGACCTGGTCTGTTTTAGCGGTTACGTCTACTGCCTGCTCCTCCCGGTCATCATTTCTTGCGTTATTTACGCGGACACTTTCTACATTTCGATGGCGGTCCTGGTTGGCATCTTCCTGCTGATCATCCTTCGCGCCAGCCGGAGGTTGAACGACATCGTCACCTCCTCGCTGCAGCTCCGTTATGAAAACTTGGCCCTGGTCAACAGCCTGGAGCAGGAAAAAAATCAATTGAGCAACCGGCTCGGCCGTATCCTCAATGACAGCTCAAATGAACTCTATATTGCTGACGCTGCCACGCTCAAATATTTGCAGGTCAACAAGGGCGCCCTGCTGAACCTGGGCCACACAGAAGATGAAATGTCACGCATGACATTGTTCGACACGATTGTTGACCTCGACAGGGAAGCGTTCAACGGCCTCGTCGAGCCGCTAGGTTTCGGTTCGAGAGATTCCGTCTCCCATAAAACGTACCACAGGCGCAAAAACGGCAGCACCTACCCGGTGGAGCTGCGTTTCCAGTTGTCGACCCAGGAAAATCCTCCGGTTTTGGTCGTCACCGCGCTTGATATCACCGAGCGGGACGAGGCTGAGCGCAAGCTGCTCCACCAGGCCAATTTTGACCAGCTCACCAACCTGCCCAATCGCTACTACATGCAGTCTTATATCGGCAGCGCCTTCGCTCGGGCCAAAAGGGGCCATACCAAGGTCTCGCTGCTCTTCCTGGACCTGAACAACTTCAAGGACATCAACGATACGCTTGGACACGGCATAGGAGACGAGCTTTTAAAGCAGGTGGCCACCCGGATTCGCTCGCTTTTGAGAGCGGTTGATACCGCGGCTCGTCTTGGGGGAGACGAATTTCTTGTTCTGCTCGAAGGCCTGCAGGAACAGGATCAAGCGGAAACCGTCATCCAGAAAATCATCGATTCGTTCAAAACTCCATTTTATGTCGAATCAAATGAGATCTTCACCTCAGCCACCATAGGGATCAGCACCTTTCCCGACGACGGCAACTCCGTTGAATTGCTCATGCAGTATGCCGATACCGCCATGTATAATGCCAAGAAAGACAGCAACCGGAGCTACTGCTTCTTCTCTCACGAACTGCGCGAATACATAGACAAACAGCTCGCCGTTAAAAATCACCTGAGACATGCCGTCAACAAGGGTGAGCTCTCGGTGTTTTATCAGCCTAAGATCAACACCCGGAATGAACAGGTCGTCGGCGCGGAAGCCTTGATCCGCTGGCATAACTCAGAACTCGGCAACATCCCGCCGGATATTTTTATCCCGATCGCCGAAAAATACGGCCTCATCGAGGAGATCGGCAACTGGGTCCTGAAAACGGCCTGTGCGGAAGCCAGCAGCTGGCAGGCGCTTTCGCAGCGCCCCCTGCACGTGGCCGTGAACATTTCTCCGCGCCAGTTCCGGTCGTCCGATTTTCTGGGGACCGTGGAGAACGTACTGATTGAAAGCGGCCTGCCCGCAGAACTTCTGGAAATCGAAATCACGGAAAATCTTTTGATCCAGGACACCGCGGAACCGCTGGGGATCCTGAACGCTCTCCATGGCAAGAACATTACCCTTGCCCTGGACGATTTTGGGACAGGCTATTCCTCGTTAAGTTACCTGAAACAATTCCCCATCCAGGTCTTGAAGATTGACCGCAGCTTCATCAGTGACATGATGGAAAACCGGTTCAACATGTCTCTCGTGGATGCAATCATCGCCCTGGCGCAAAACCTTGATCTCCGCCTGGTTGCCGAAGGTGTTGAGACACAGGAACAGCTGGATTATCTCCGCGGGAAAAACGTGAATGTCATTCAGGGATACCTGTTCAGTCCTCCCATCCCGGCAGAGGAATTTCGGGTTTTGATCCAGCCGAAGGCTCCTTGACGAGGTCCTCCTGAGCCGGGCGGGCTCGATGACGGCGAGATTACCTGTCGCCGGCCCGGCCACACTTTACGAATAACCCCATAGCACAAGCTGCTCAGCCGGAAGGTTATGAAACGTGAAACTCGATTATCTCTACGGAATCCACCCGGTACGTGAGGGGTTGCGCGGTCGTCGCCAGCCCATCGAACTCTTTGTGGATGAAAAGGGCGGCGGGCCGCGCATCGATGAGCTGCTCGCCCTGGCGAGAGAGCGCGGCGTCCCGGTGCGGCAGAGGCGCCGCCAGGACCTCGACCGCATGGCGGGGCTGCCCCATCACCAGGGGGCGGTCCTGAGCATGGAGCCCTTTCCCTATACGGAGATCGAGGACTTGGTCTCCGCCTGGCAGGCTTCCGGGGAGCCAGGGTTCTTCCTGCTGCTCGACGGCATTACCGACCCGCACAACCTGGGAGCCGTGCTGCGCAACGCCGATGCGGCCGGCTGCCAGGGGGTGATCATCACCCGGGACCGCAGCTGCGGCATCACCAACGTGGTCGACCGCGCCTCGGCCGGCGCCGTGGAGCACCTGGCCGTCTGCCAGGTGACCAACCTTGCCCGGACCATGGAACTGCTCAAGAAGAGCGGTTTCTGGATCTACGGGCTGGCCGCCGGTGAGGGAGCGCGACCGCTGTTTGCCGCCGGGCTCTCGGGGAACCTGGCCCTGGTGGTGGGCAGCGAAGGGGAGGGGCTGCGCCAGCGCACCCGCGAGCTCTGTGATGTCCTGCTGGAGATTCCGATGATCGGCGGGGTGGCGTCGCTGAATGCGGCTTCGGCGAGTGCCGTGGCGCTCTTCGAGGTGGTGCGGCAGAGGCTGTCAGTTCAAACCTGACACACCTCCCCTCAAGTGTCTCGCCGTTGACCTCAATCACCTGCCCGGTCACGTAACCGCTCAAGCTATTGCAAACCGGGTAAAGTGCCGCCCCGGCACTATCTCCGGCCTCGCCAAGCCGCAGCAGGGGAATGCCAAGCCGGGTCTTTTCCAGTTTTTCGCGGCTGGAAAATTGTGCGTGGAACGCTTTGTCTATGCTGCCTGGAGAGATCGCATTGACGCGGATATCCCGGTCTGCCAGTTCCCGGCTCAGAGAGCGGGTCTGGGTGCTGACGAACGCCTTGGAGGCACTGTCGATCGAGGAGCCGGGGCTGCCGCCATTGCTGCGGTTGACTGGCAAGTCACGATAGACGTAAAGACCTTGCTCAACAAGAGGTCTCATGGCTGTCCCCCGATGCGAAAGCTGACCGATGATATCAGCCATAAACAAGCTCATCGGTGATCAACCCAGGTGGCTTTCATTTGGAGTTTGGCGCGCTGGGCAGGCTGCGGCACGCGATCACGGCAATTCCGGTCCCGGCAATATCATCCAGAATGACCTGGCCTATCTGGACAGGGGCTTCGATTTCCAGGGTATGGAGAGCCCGCGCTACCGCCATAACTTCAGCTTTAGGCACCGCCGTGACCGTTTTGACCGGCAAGCGGGGCCAGAGACCCGAGTTGCAGGCAATCGTGGTACTGACCATTCGGCAGGGAGCGGTGTACTCCTGCCGGGCGTAAGCCTCCCCGCGCTTACAATCGTTGCCGGTGATCTCTCGGATTTCGCCATCAATGATCACCAGCTCCAGCGGGCAGCTCATCGGACAACCAATGCAGGTCAGTCTTCGCTTCTCAAGCATTTATGTTGCCTCCCGCAGGCGGACATCGATTTTCAGCATCTCGCCAAAATAGCGGTCGAGAAGCTCTGGCGCGAGAGTCAGGCGAATCATCTCCGCGGGGACCAGCATGCGGAAACTTTTTTCATAACGGTCGCCAATCGTCAGCACGCAATTTTTTAATGGACGCTTGACCCGCAGATAGATGATCTGCTCCCGGTCAGGGGAAAGGCTCTGCGGAACACAGGAAGCGATATTCTCTCCGGCCTGAAGGGAAATATTGTCGCTGGGGCGGCGCATCCCTATGGCGACCTCCCCGGCAAAACGTCCGGCGCGAAGAGATTCTTCAGAGACAAAATCGACCAGATCGTGGACATGCAGCACATTGCCGCAGGCAAAGACTCCAGGCAGGGAGGTCTCCAGGTTACTGGTTACCTGCGGTCCGCCGGTAGCCGGGTCCATGCGCAGTCTGAGTCTGGTTGACAGTTCATTCTCAGGGATCAGGCCGATGGAAAGGAGCAGGGTATCGCAGGCAACGTCCCAGGATCGGCTGAGGTCCGGTATGAGTTCGTGGTTGACCGGGGCTATGGTCAGGCGCTCGACGCGATCCCGCCCATGAATAAAGGCGACGGTGGCGGACAGGTGCAGGGGAATACCGAAGTCATCCAGGCACTGAACCTGGTTGCGGGTCAGACCGCTGCAATGAGGCTGCAGCTCGTAGACTCCGGTCACATCACAACCCTCCAAAGACAAACGGCGGGCCATGATCAGGCCGATATCGCCGGAACCGAGGATGGCGATGCGCCGACCCGGGAGAACGCCATGCATGTTGACCATTTTCTGTGCGAGGCCGGCGGTCATCACTCCGGCGGGCCGAAAGCCAGGCGTGCGGATCGAGCCCCGGGTGCGTTCACGACAGCCCATGGCCAAAACGACGGACTGAGCCTGCAGCTGCAGATGCCCATAGCCGCCGCTGATAATCTCCAGCTGCAGAGCAGGGCTGATATCGAGGACGTAGGAGTCGGTGAGGATCTCCACCTGGTCAGACTGGACATTTCGGATAAAACGTTCTGCGTATTCCGGGCCGGTGAGTTCTTCCTTGAAATAATGCAAGCCGAAGCCGCTGTGGATACATTGGTTGAGAATGCCGCCAGCTTCTATTTCGCGATCAACGATCAGGATATGTTCGACACCTGCCTGTCGAGCACCCAGGGCCGCGGCCAGCCCGGCAGGCCCGCCACCGACGATCACGACATCGTACCTGCTCCTCAGTGGGCTCTTCATCGCCCATCCCCAACCGACAAATTGTCCTGACGTGGACAGCAAACCTCCGAGCCATGACCGCGTTTGGTGATTTCAGTAAGGGGAAGTCCCAGGGTTTCGGAGAGCAGGGCCATGACCCTCATGGTGCAGAATCCGCCCTGACAGCGGCCCATTCCGGCCCGAACCCGGAATTTAACGCCATCGAGGGTGCGGGCGCCGTGTCGGATGGCGTAGCGCACTTCAGCCTCGGTCACCGCCTCACAGCGGCAGACAATCCGTCCGAAGGCCGGATCTTGCAGAATCGCTGCTTGCCGTTGTTGCTGTGTCATCCTGGCAAAACGGAACGGTCCGTCGATTTCAGCTTTCCAGACCGGTTTTTCTGCCAGCTTCAGCCCCTCGCAACGGAGCATCTCTGTGACGTAAGTGGCAATGGCCGGTGCCGCGGTGAGCCCTGGAGACTGGATCCCCGCCACATTGAAGAAGCCTTTAACCGGAGAGGGGCCGATGACAAAATCATTTGTCTCTGCGACCGCCCGCAGACCAGCAAATTCGGTGATCGTGTCCCGCTCAGAGATCGCCTTGCAATACTGGTGCACTGCCGCAAAGATCTTGGCTGCCCCGGCAAAGCTGGTCGACAAATCTTCGCGATTGTTGACCTCTTCCGCGGTCGGACCCACCATGATCGGGCCATCGACAGTCGGGATGATCAGCACCCCCTTGCTGGTCGCGGTGGGCACCGGAAAAATCAGTCGGGTGACTATCCCCTGCAGGCGGCGATCAAGCAGGTACTCCTCCCCCTTGCGGCAGTGGATTTTGAAGTCAGCCGCGCCGACCATTGCCGCAACCCGATCGGCAAACACGCCTGCAGCATTGAGAACAATCCGAGAGTGGAATACTCCCTGCGGGGTTTGTATTGAAAAGTCGGCGCCGGTTTGATTGATGGCAAGGACCGGGCAGCCGCAGAAGAGTTCAGCGCCGTTTTGCTGCGCGCACTCGATCAAGCCAAAGCAGGCTTCATAGGGGTTGATGACGGCCGCAGTCGGAGCGTGGAGAGCTTGCAAAATTGTGCGATTGAGGTTGGGCTCTTCTTTTTGAATCCTCTGTGGCGACCAGATTTCAAGGCCGGGGACGCCTTTGTCTTCGCCCTGCTTTTTGAGTAGCTGCAGATAATGAAGATCCTCGGGTTGCAGCGCCAGGAGCAGTTCGCCGATCCGCTTAAAACCAAACTTCAGATCCCGGGCGAGGTCGCTCCACCTTTGGTTGCCGGCCCACTCGAGCCTTCCCTTAAGCGTGTCCGGAGACGCATGATGTCCGGAATGGATGATGCCCGAGTTGGTTTTACTGGTCCCGAAACCGACTTCAACCTCTTTTTCGATCAGGGCCAGCCGCAGATCATAGCGAGACAGCTCCCGCGCCAGGGCACAGCCAACGATTCCTCCGCCAATGATAACAACGTCGTAGCTCATGCCGACAATCTTTTCTGCCCCTGAGTTCAAGCCATTAATTGCCCACCGTTGATTTCAATAACCTGACCGGTCACATAGCCGCTTAAACCATCGCACGCCAGATAAAGGGCTGCTCCGGCGCAGTCTTCAGCCTCACCAAGTCTCCGTAGCGGAATGCCAGCCCGGGTCTTGGCCAATTTCTCCGGGCTGGAAAAGCGTGCGTGGAATGCGGTATCAATAGTGCCGGGAGAGATCGCGTTGACCCTGACCTGGCGCCCGGCCAATTCTCTGGCGAGTGAGCGGGTCAGGGTACTGACAAAAGCCTTGGACGCGCTGTAAATCGAAGAGCCCGGGCTGCCGCCGGTTCGGGCAGAAATGGAACTGACATTGATGATGCAGCCCCCACCTGCACGGGTGAAAGCAGGCAAGACTTCGCGGCACGCTGTAACAACCGAGCGGGCGTTGAGATTGAAGACACGATCAATAAAATCATCATCCAGCTCTTCCAGCTGGCGCCTGGCCACCATGCTGCCGGCGTTGTTGACAAGAATATCCAGCCGGCCGAAGTGCGCCACCACCTGCGTGATGGTCTCTGCAACGGCCTGGCTTGAATTGAAATCCGCCTGAATTGACAAAGCGTCACCACCGGCCAGGCGAATTCTGCCGACAAGCCCTGCAACAGCTTTGCCATCACTGCTAAAGTGTTGAATACCGACCCTGGCCCCATAACGGCCGAAGGCTTCCGCGATTGCGGCGCCGATTCCGCTGCCGCCGCCGGTTACCAACACAACCTTGCCGGACAGATCGGCCCTCAATAAATCGGTCTGTTGCTCAGACATGGCCTCCCCCTCTTCTATTTCTCATCTTCAAGGACTCTGGATACCGCTTTTTTCCAGCCACGCAGCAACGCGTTTCGTTCTGCCTGGCCAAGTTCAGGGGTAAAGAGAGCATCTCGCTGCCAATTCTTTTGAATATCCTCAATTGACGCAAAGACGCCGAATTGCACCCCGGCGAGATAGGCCGCACCTAAAGCCGTGGTTTCCGTCACCTGAGGGCGTTCCACCGGAAGGTTCAACAGATCGGCCAGAAACTGCAGAAACCAGTTATTGGCGACCATGCCCCCATCGACGCGCAAGGTCTTCAAGGCGGCGTCGCTGTCCCCTTGCATCGCCTCCATCAGGTCGTAGGTCTGATAACCTACCGATTCCAGGGTCGCGCGGACAATCTCCGCAATCCCGGTGTCACGGGTCAGTCCAAAAATGGCACCACGCGCGTGAGGATCCCAGTGCGGGGCTCCCAGGCCGGTGAATGCTGGAACCATATAGACCCCGCGATTGGAATCAAGCCCCTGCGCGAGCCCTTCGGCCTCGCCGGCGGAGTTGATCAGTTTCAGCCCATCGCGAATCCACTGAATCGCCGCACCTGCGACAAAAATAGAGCCCTCAATCGCATAGCTGGTCTTTCCGGCGACACGATATGCGACAGTCGTTAACAGACGGTTCCGGGAACGGAAGGCTTTTTCTCCGGTATTCATCAACACAAAGCAGCCGGTACCGTAGGTACTCTTGATCATCCCCGGCTCAAGGCAGGCCTGCCCGATAGCCGCGGCCTGTTGATCACCCGCGATTCCGCCGATCGGAATTGAGCGACCGAACAGCTCTGCATCCGTTGCGCCAAAATCGGCAATGCAATCCCTGACCTCGGGTAACAGGGCGCATGGAATGTTGAACAGATCCAGCAGAGACTTGTCCCACTCCTGGGTGTGGATATTAAACAGCATGGTCCGCGATGCGTTGGTCGCATCGGTTGCGTGCACTGCACCGCCGGTCAGGCGCCAGAGCAGGAAGCTGTCGACTGTTCCAAACGCCAACTGCCCTTTTTCGGCCCTCGCCCTTGCCCCCGCTACATGATCGAGAATCCAGCCCAGTTTGGTTGCTGAAAAGTAGGGGTCAATCAGCAACCCGGTCCGTTCGGCGACCAGTTCTTCATTCCCCGCAGTTATAAGCTCGGCACAATGGCCGGCGGTGCGACGATCCTGCCAGACAATCGCATTGTAAATAGGTTTACCGGTCTGCCGATCCCAGACCAGCGTTGTTTCGCGCTGGTTGGTGATACCGATGCCGGCAACCTCATTCCCGGTCATCTCTGCCTGCTGCAGCGACCGGCGGCACACCTCGAGCACCGAT
>JAHEEU010000100.1 GCA_024640545.1 Geobacteraceae bacterium | reverse complement strand
CAGACCTCGACCATTTTCGAATCAACGATGCTCTGAATGTAGCGCTTGAACATCGGATCCCGGTTGCCGTTGTAGACTTCGATCCAGCCGCAGCGGGAGCCGGGCCAGGGCAGCTCCTTGCTGATCCCCTTCATCGAGATGGCCGGGACGTTGCCGACCAGGTCGGAAATCGGCTTGGTCGATTCACCGTTGTAGACCAGGTTCTGGTAAATCTCATCGGCGATAATGAAGAGATCGTATTCCTTGGCAATCGCCACCATCTCCTTGAGAATCCGCTCCGGCCAGACGGCTCCGGTCGGGTTGTCCGGGTTGATGATCAGTATGCCGGAGATCGTCGGGTTGTACTTGATCGACAGGCGCAGGTCATCGAGGTCGGGATACCAGTTGTTGGCCGGGTCGAGACGATAACAGACCGGCTTCTGGCCGGCATGGGCGGCTTCCCCGGACGAGTGCGTCGAATAGGTCGGCGAGGGGCCGATCACACGCGATTCCCGGCGCAGCAGGCCGTAAACCTTCTGGATGGCGTCACCCAGGCCGTTGAAGAAAATGACGTCATTTGCCGTGATCTGGGCCTTGCCCCTGCGGTTGGTCATCTCGGCAAGGAACTGGCGGGTCTCGAGGACCCCCTTGGTGGCGCAGTAGCCGTAGCTGCAGTCCTGCATGGCGAGGTCGGCGACGATCTGCTTCATCCAGGCAGGGATGATTTCCCCTTTGGCGATCGGGTCGCCGATGTTCTCCATGTTGGTATTGATGCCCAGTGACTTGAGCGTATCGGCAATCTCGACGATGGCCCGAATCTCGTAGGTCAGCTCCCCGGCGCCGATATGAACGATGTTGTTGCGCATGTTCTCCTGTCCTTCCCGTCAAAGTAAAAAGGCCATGGGCGGGTGCCCATGGCCTTGATTAAGTAGAACAATCAATCAGTATGCAAGGCAATGGACAGGTTCCAGGCAAGCGACCGCCGCGGCAGCCGCGCTGTTAGCTCGGGCATTCTGGGCTGCGGCAATCTGTGCTGCGACCTTGAACATGAACGGCTCCATTGCGCTTTTAATCAGTCTCCGTCTGTTAACACAGCTGTCGCGGCATGTCAATGATTACTTGGTGAGGGCGGCGGGTGAGTGCCACAGCAAAGGGTCAGGGGTCCTGGCTCTCCGGGGCAAAGAATGCCTTGATGGCCGGGATAAGTTCCGCCTGTGGCAGGGTTGTCACGGGGACGTCGGGCAGGGATTTGAGAAACAGGCGGCCGTAGCCGCGTTTGACGACCCGGCTGTCGAGGATCAGGACGACGCCACGGTCGGTGCGCTGGCGGATCAGGCGGCCGAACCCCTGCCGGAAGCGGATCACGGCCTGGGGCACCGTGTACTCCATGAACGGGTCGCCGCCAGCCCTGGTGATGGCCTCGGCGCGGGCCTCGAGCACCGGCTCGGTGGGGACTTTGAACGGCAGGCGGGCAATGATGACTTGCTCCAGCGAACGACCGGGGACGTCGACGCCTTCCCAGAAGGAGTCGGTGGCAAACAGGATGCTGGTTGGATCCTGGCTGAATTTCTGCAGGAGACTGTGGCGAGTCGATTCCCCCTGGCGCAGGACCTGGTAGCCACGTGCTGCCAGCGACGGCGCCAGTTCAGCGTGAATGCGCCGCAGCATGCTGTAGGCGGTAAACAATACGAAGCTGCGGCCGTCGGCGGCCAGCAGGGCCTGCTCGGTCAGGTCGCGGACGGCTTCGACGTAGCCGGGACGGCCGGGCTCGGGCATGTCCTTGGGGACCGCCAGCAGGGCCTGTCTCGCGAAATCGAACGGCGAGGCGAGCAGTAGCTCGGTCACCCGGCCGGGTTCGAACTCGTTCAGGCCGACCCGCTGGCGCAGATAGTCGAAGCGGCCTCCCACGGTGAGGGTTGCGCTGGTCAGGATGACGGTCTGCATGCGCTCCATGAGCGTTTCCCGCAGCAGCGGCGCCACCACCAGGGGGGCCGTACAGAGGCGGGTGATGATCCCTTCGCCACGGCCGATGCGCCCGCTGGCGATTTCGAACCAGGCACATGAGCCCGGGTCATCGGCAACGAAGGCCTGCAGCTGTTCGGCAATGGCCTGCAGTCGCAGGCTGATCCCGGCCAGGTCGGTGCAGAGTGAGCGGGTCGCCTCGACGGCATCGTCCGGCAGCTTGCGCAGCGCCTTGAGCAGATCACGCAGTGCCTCACCGAACTCGCCGGTCGCCCTGGACAGGCTGCGCAGCGTGCCGGAAGTCGCCGTCCAGGCAGGATTCTCTGTGAATGCCGGCACCAGCCGCTGGCGGATCTCCTCGCCGGCACGGATCTCCGTTCCGAGGGCTCCGGCCAGGTCCAGGCCGGCCTGCTCGAGATCGGCGACGGCCCTGTCGAACAGCTCCTGGCGCCGGCTGATGAGAGCGGCGAGGCGCTCGTGCAATTCCCGGTAGAGGGCATCCTGGTCCTCATCGAGGGAACGTTCCAGCTGGACAAGCAGCCGTGGCAGCAGGCCGCGCTGTGGCTTACGGGGGTGACGCAGCCGGTTGAGAACGCGGGCGTAGGCAAAACGTGTGACCTGGGTGCTGAAGTAGCGGGTGGCGACTTCCTCCAAGTGATGGGCTTCGTCGATGATCAGTCGGGAAAATGGCGGCAGCACCGCCAGCGCGGAGTAGTTGTCGGTCTGCCTGCGCAGCGACAGGTCCGCCAGCATCAGGGCGTGATTGACCACCAGGATGTCGGCATGGGCGGCCCGTCTCCGGGCCTGGTGGAAGAAGCAGGTGTTGAAGTGCAGGCACTGGCTGCGGCTGCACTGGTCGGCTTCGCAGCAGACTTCGTCCCAGAGCGTGCCGTGGGGGAGGAATGAGAGGTCCTCACGGGAACCGTCACTGGTCTGCGCCGCCCATTCGCGCACGGCAGTGAGCTCGCCGATATGTTCCTCGTCAAACAGGCCCGGCTCCGCGGTGGCGCTTTCGAGTCGGCGCTTGCAGAGGTAGTTCGAGCGTCCCTTGACCAGCTCAACCCGGAAATCCAGGCCCGTGGCCCGTTTCAGGAAGGGCAGGTCCTTGCGGATCAGCTGTTCCTGCAGGTTGATGGTGTTGGTCGAGACCACCAGCCGCTCGCGGCTGGCCAGAGTCCAGAGAATGGCCGGGACCAGGTAGGCGAGGCTTTTGCCGGTGCCGGTGCCGGCTTCGATCAGGGCGATGCGGTGCTGGTTGAGCGCGTCCGTGGCGGCAAACGCCATGCGCAGCTGTTCCGGCCGGTCTTCATAGCCGGGCAGGCTCTGGCAGATCTGCCCGTCAGGCCCGAGCAGCTCCGTGACCTGCTGGTATGCGACGGTGGTGTTCTGCGGCGGAGTGAAGGCCTCGACCACCCGGTAGATTGTCCTGACCCGGTTGTCGACGATGTAGAAGCCGACCCCCAGCGAGCCGAGGTTGCCGGCGATATCGAGGTCCGCGCCGGACGGCTCGAGGTGTCCGCTCGGGTGGTTGTGGATGATGACGTCGCCTGGACGGCAGGCCTGCAGGATAGCGGGGACTGCGTCACGGCTGCCGCGGGCCAGGATCTCCAGGTCGACGACAACCCGCTCCGCATCGGTGCGGCCGATGCAGAAAACTTCGTTGCCGCCGGACTCGAGAATCTCCTGGCGCAGCTTTGCCTGGGATGTCGGTGTGAGATATCGGTCCATGATCGCCGGGCATTATAACGGTGCCCGGCCGCTGTGGAAAGCTTTTCCGCAGAAGGCGCAGCCCGGGAGGCCGGCGGGCCCTGTTGTCCTCAGGGTCCGACAGCCTCCTGGAAAGCCCTATTGCTCGACAAAGTAATTTTCGCAGGCATGATCGATGGCCTCCCGGGTCATTTCCGGGGTCACTTCGAAGAAGCGTGCCATATCGATGATATGGTCCACCAGGTCACGTGGATGACAGGCATTGAAAGCGAGGTTGTGGCGGCGGTACCAGTGCTGCACCAGATGCTCGTAGACCTCCGGCTGGAAGGGGACTTCATTCATCTGGCAGACGCGCTTGAAGATTTCCTGGAACTCTGCCTCGTTCGGATGCTCGATCTTGACCTTGTAGCGAATGCGCCGCAGAAAGGCTTCGTCGACCAGGCTTTTCGGTTCCAGGTTGGTGGCGAATATGACCAGCTGGTCGAAGGGAATTTCGAATTTCATGCCGGTGTGCATCGACATGAAGTCGATCTGCCGGTCGAGGTTGATGATCCAGCGGTTCAGCAGGCTCTGCGGGTCCATCTGCTGGCGGCCGAAGTCGTCGATGACGAACAGGCCGTTGTTGGCCTTCATCTGCAGAGGCGCCTCATAGAATTTGGCGATGGTGTTGAAATCCAGGTCGAGCATGCGCAGGGTCAACTCGCCCCCGGTCATGACGATGGGGCGCTGGATGCGGACCCAGCGCTGGTCGATGGCGTCGACATCCAGGCCTTCACCGGGAATGTTTTCGACGGTGATGTGGTTGACCGGGTCGAACACAGTGATGATCTGCCCGCCGACGTAGAGCGCGTGGGGGACATAAACCGTTTCCGGCAGGATTTGGCCGATCGTCTCGGCGATGGTTGTTTTGCCGTTGCCGGCCGGACCGTAGATGAACATCGGCGCCCCGGAACTGATCGCCGGCCCCAGCCGATTGAGCATGTCCTCGCTGATGACGATCTGGGAGAAGGCGGCGTGCACCACGTCATCGTTGACCGTGATGTTCTTGATCGACTGGTGCTCGACCATCTCCCTGTAGTCCTCGAGGACCACCGGTGCCGGTCCGGCGTAGCGGCAGATATCCATCAGCTCGCCGCCGTACTTCTTGCCGGTTTCGGTGGCAATGAAGTTGAAGGAGGACCTGGTAAACTGACTTGCACCACGCACTTCGACCATCTTTTCACGGCGTAGCAGGGCCACAGCTTCATCGAGAATGGCGGTCGACAGGCCCATGCTCCGGGACAGGTCGCTCAGGCGGAACTCGCCCATCGACATGATGTGCTTCATGGCCAGGTCGGCAATGAACTGCAGGTCGAGACCGGTCTCCTTGACCGTCTCCGGCGCGGGAGGCGTGCGTTTGAAGAAAGTGCCCAGCTGGTCTTCCGTAATATAGCCGAGGGCCACCAGGTTCTGCCCCAGGCGGCCGCCATGCAGGCGCTGGCGCCTGGCAGCTTCGCGGAGTTGTAATTTCGTGACAACCTGTTCGTTCAGCATTCTCTGACTCGTTTGTTTGCTCATCGTGAGACCTCCCCCAGTGGCATTATACTTTGAAACTCAGCTCTGACTGCATGCGCTTGACGAAATTCTTGGCCCGACCCGATGGCGCAATGATTCCGTAAGCCACTGCTTCTCTCAGCTCGTCTTCGGTGGCGCCGGCGTCCTTCGCGACCGCGAAGTGCTTGCTCAGTCAGTCGGGACAGTTGACTGCCACGGCACAGGCAACCCGGATCAGCTCGCGGGTTTTAACGTCCAGGACCTCGGTATATTCATAATCCAGGATGGTTTTGCGGTTTTTCATGGCGGACCTCTCCGTGGAATCGGATAAATACGTTATATTTATAGCACGTTGCGAGCAATCTGCACATACCGGTGACGTCTTGGTGAAATATTTTCTCTCTGGCCCCGGAGGGCCCCCGCCGGTGATCCCCCCCTGGCCGGGGAGTCGCGAGCCGGTGCTACGGCAAATCGAGGGCACTGCCAAGGACAATTCTTGAAATGCTGTCCGGTAATGGCTACATTAACCTAGTCGAGGCCCATCCGGAAGCCCCGGGCGGCTACCTGGCGGCTTTTTAGAGAGAAAAGCCCTTTTGCTGGCCGCACCGAATAAGCCGGCTGGTTGCACAGGACCATGAGCGAACCTGAACTGATCATAGCGCAGCAAGTCCCTTCGCGGGCCCCCGACCTGGTCGTGTCGGCGCGACCTGACGGCTCATGGCCGGTTCGCCAGATGTCGTCGCGGTTGTCGCAGTGGCTGGGGCTTGGCGGCCTGGAGATTGCCGGGCGGGGCCTGCGTGAGCTGTTCACGGACGTCTCGCCCGGGCTGGACTACCTCGCTGAAGAAGCCAGTCGCAGTACCGAACCCCTGCGGGGGATCGCGGTCCAATTCCTTGGCGGCGAGGACTTCCGGCTGTTGGTCGATGTTCTGCCCGGTGGGGTGAGCGAGGAAGGCCTGCCGCAGTTCTGCTTCTATTTCCGGGCACCGCCGAGCGGTTTGGCGGGCCAGCATGAGCCGAGCAGCCGCTATGGCCTGGTTGGCAGCAGCCCGGGCATGCAGGAGGTGTTTCGTAAGATCGCCCTCTATGCGGCGACCGATGCCTCCGTTGTCATTACCGGTGAAACCGGCAGCGGCAAGGAACTGGTCGCCCGGGCGCTGCATGAGCAGAGCTCACGCAGTGGGCAGCCATTTGTTGCGGTCAACTGCTCGGCCATCTCTGCCGAACTCCTGGAGTCGGAGCTGTTCGGCCATGAGAAGGGCGCCTTTACGGGAGCGCTTCGCGCTCACAAGGGGCGTTTTGAAAGAGCGCATCGCGGCACCATCTTCCTGGACGAAGTTGGAGATATGCCTGAGCCGGCACAGGTCAAGCTGCTGCGCGTACTCGAGGAAGGGCAGCTGGAGCGGGTCGGCAGCGAAACCCCCCTGTCCGTTGATGTCAGGGTCGTCGCCGCCACCAACGTACCGCTGGAGCGGGCCGTTCAGCAGGGCCGCTTTCGTGCCGATCTCTACCACCGCCTCGCGGTCTTGCGCATCCACCTGCCGGCACTGCGTCAGCGTGCCGAAGACATTCCCCTGCTGGCAGAACACTTCCTGGCCGTGTTTCGCCGCAAGTACGGTCGCTCGGCGGCGCGTCTGACCAACGAGGCCATGGCGCTTTTGCAGGCCTACCTCTGGCCGGGCAACGTGCGTGAGTTGCGCAACGTGCTCGAGCGGGTCTTCATCGAAAATCAGTCGGAGGCCATCGGGGCCAGGGCTTTTCGCGAATGGGTGCTGGAGCGGCAGGATTTTTCCCCCGGCGACTGGGGCCCGGACCGCCTTGGCAAAGACTCTGCCTCGCTGGCCCTGCCTTACCCGTTAAGCAGTGAGCGGGTGCTCCTGTCGCGCCCGGAGCGCCCGGCGTTGGCCGGCCCCGCCGACCCGCCGTCCCGTCGCACAACACAGCCGGTCAACCTGGATGTTGCCACGATTCGCCAGGCCTGGAAGGCTGCCGGCGGCAACCTGGCGGCCGTCGCCAGGCTCCTCGGGGTGCACCGCGCCACCCTCTATCGCTACCTCCAAAAGCACGGCCTTTCCCGTTCCGACCTGTCGAGCTGAGCCGATTCCCTCCCCTCGTCGCTTGCGACAGACTTGCGACGTTTCATGCGACATGCTTGCGACGTCGCAAGCATGTCGATAGCTTCATTGAAGTATCGCAAACACCTTGTAATACAAGTATTTTTAGATGCGCTCCGGTTTGGCACGGCCTTTGTAATAAATCAGGGTGACATGCAAACCAGACAATCTGGTAACCACACTAAGGAGGAACAGCATCATGAGAACATGGGACCTTTTCAAAGAAATGGACCAGTTGCACCGGGAGATCGATGGTCTCTTCCAGGGATTGAATCGCGGGCACCTGTTCGGCCCGGCCTTCGAACCCGGACTCGGTTTGCGGCATTATCCGAAGATCAACTTGCGCGACGATGCCGACAATGTCTATGTCGAGGCGCTGCTGCCGGGCATCGACCCCGAGACGGTCGAAATGAATATCCTTGGTGACACCCTGACCCTTGCCGGTGAGCGGCATGACCCCGCCGGGGAATCCGCTAATGGCCGAACCTGGCACCGCCGCGAACGTGGCACCGGCAAATTCCTGCGGTCGATCGAACTGCCGGTGACGATCGTCGCCGAGCAGGTCAAGGCGGAATACAGCAACGGTCTGCTGCGCGTGACGCTGCCGAAGGCTGCCGAGGCCAAACCGAAAAAGATCAGCGTCAAGCTTCGTTGAACATTGCCAACCGGGATCACACAAAACCTTAGGAGACAATAGCCATGAACGACAAAAATCTGACCAATCCCACCACATCCTCGGCGCTCTCGCGTGAGGCGACCCGCGCCAGGGAGCGCTACATCAGCCCCGCAGTAGATATTTACGAGACGGAAGAGGGCCTCACGCTGGTTGCCGACGTGCCGGGGCTGAGCGAGAAGAGCCTCAACATCAGTATCGAACAGGGGATCCTGACGATCGAGGGGGATGCCGCAGCCGGTGTCGGTGATCTTCAGTACCGTGAATTTGCCATGGCCGGTTACTGGAGGCAGTTCCAGCTGTCGGAAACCCTTGATGCCGAGAAGGCCCGTGCCGAAGTCAAGCATGGGGTTCTGACCCTGCATCTGCCGAAAGCTGAAGCGGCCAAGCCGAAGCGCATCGCGATTACGGTCCATTGACGACTTGTCGCGCGCTAGCTCCAGAGTTCAAGAGGCCGGGATGTCTCCCGGCCTTCTTTTTGGGGGAGCATCGACGATAGCGCCGCATGGTTTTTGTGTTGCAGAGACTCTCTGATAAAATAACTGTTAATGAAATTCAGTTCAGGAAAGTGAAGCGCCATGGACCTCAATCGCATGACCCAGAAAACCCAGGAAGCCATCCAGTCTGCCCAGAGCCTGGCCGTAGGTTACGGACATGTCGAAGTGGATGCCGAGCACCTGCTGCTCGCCCTGCTGGAACAGGAAAACGGCCTGGCACCACGCCTCGTCCAGCGGCTCGACATTGACCCCAGGGCCATGACCCAGGCCGTCAGGACAGAACTGCTGCGCCTGCCAGCGGTATCGGGTCCCGGGGTTGAGCCCGGCAAGATCTACGTGACGCAGCGTTTCAACCAGATGCTGGTCAAGGCCGAGGCCGAGGCCAAGCGGCTCAAGGACGATTTTATCAGCGTCGAGCACCTGCTGCTGGTGATGGCCGAAGAAGGCAGCAAGACGGCAATTGGCAGGGTCTTTCGGCAATTCAACCTGACAAGGGACCAGCTGCTCCAGGTCCTGACCGCGGTGCGCGGTCATCAACGAGTGACCAGCGGCGACCCGGAGGGGACCTACGAAGCGCTCGAGAAGTACGGGCGTGACCTGGTCAAGGACGCACAGAAAGGCAAGCTTGACCCGGTGATCGGCAGGGATGGCGAGATTCGCCGGGTGATCCGCATCCTGTCGCGCAAAACCAAGAACAACCCCGTGCTGATCGGTGAACCGGGGGTCGGCAAGACGGCGATCGTCGAAGGCCTGGCCCAACGCATCGTCCGCGGAGATGTTCCCGAGGGCCTGAAGGACAAGACGATTTTTGCCCTGGATATGGGCTCGCTGCTCGCCGGCGCGAAATATCGCGGCGAATTCGAAGAGCGGCTCAAGGCGGTTCTCAACGAGATCCGTGAAAGTGAAGGCCGGGTGCTGCTCTTTATCGATGAACTGCACACCATTGTCGGCGCCGGCAAGGCGGAAGGTGCGATCGACGCCGGCAATATGCTCAAACCGATGCTGGCGCGCGGCGAACTGCACTGTATCGGCGCCACGACCCTCGACGAATACCGACAGCAAATTGAGAAGGACGCGGCACTGGAGAGGCGTTTCCAACCGGTGCTGGTCGAGCCGCCGACGGTCGAGGACACCATCAGTATCCTGCGTGGTCTCAGGGAGCGTTATGAGGTTCACCACGGCGTGCGCATCCAGGACAATGCGCTGGTGGCGGCGGCCACCCTGAGCCAGCGCTATATCTCCGATCGATTCCTGCCGGACAAGGCGATTGACCTCGTAGACGAGGCCTGCGCCATGATTCGCACCGAGATCGATTCTATGCCGGCCGATCTCGATGCGGTCACGCGGCGGGTAATGCAGCTGGAGATCGAGGAAGCGGCGCTCAAAAAGGAGAAAGACAAGGCCAGCCAGCTCAGGCTTGAGTCTCTGCGCAAGGAGTTGGCCGACCTCCAGCATCAGGCCAATACCTTCAAGGCGCAGTGGGAGACCGAAAAAGAGGGGATCAAGAAGCTCCAGTCGCTGCGCGAGGAGATCGAGAAAACCCGCCAGCAGGTCGAGATCGCAGAACGTCAATACGATCTGAACCGGGCTGCGGAACTCAAGCACGGCCGTTTGCCGGAGCTGGAGCGGCAACTGCACGATGCCGAGACCCGGCTCGCAGATGCGGGGGAGGACGGCCGGCTGCTGCGCGAGGAGGTGACCGAGGACGAAATCGCCGGCATCGTCGCACGCTGGACCGGAATTCCGGTTGCCCGTCTGGTCGAAGGGGAGAAGGAGAAGCTGCTCAAGCTCGACCAGCTTCTGCATCAGCGCGTCATCGGCCAGGACGAGGCCGTGCAGCTGGTCGCCGATGCGGTCATCCGGGCACGGGCGGGGATCAAGGACCCGCGCCGCCCGATCGGTTCCTTCATCTTCCTCGGTCCGACCGGGGTCGGCAAGACCGAGCTGGCCAGGGCACTCGCTGCCGCCCTGTTCGACAGCGAGGAGAACATGGTGCGGATCGACATGTCGGAATACATGGAAAAACACGCGGTCAGCCGACTGATCGGTGCCCCGCCCGGCTACATCGGCTTCGAAGAAGGCGGGCAACTCTCCGAGGCGGTACGGCGCCATCCCTACAGCGTGGTCCTGTTCGACGAGATCGAAAAGGCCCATCCGGATGTCTTCAACGTGCTGCTGCAGGTCCTCGA
>JAHEEU010000099.1 GCA_024640545.1 Geobacteraceae bacterium | reverse complement strand
AGAACCCCGATCAGGCGGATGCGAAAACGGACGCCGTTCCCCAGTTCTTTCATTAATCCACCGTTATCACCTGCTCGGCAGAAGGCAGGCGCAGATTCAGCTCTTTTCGTGCCACCCGTTCGATCCGTTCCGGACTGCTGAGACTGGCGGCTTCCAGACGCAGGTTGGACGTCTCCTGTTTTAAATCGCGCAGATTGCTTTCCATCTGGGAGATCTCGTATTCCAGCCCGGTCACCTGGACACGGGACCAGACAAAGAAGAGCGAGACAGCCAGGACCAGCCCAATAAAACCGAGCACCGGCACGAGATTCGGGCGGCGCAGGGCGAAACCGTTGATTTTTGGTAGAGTCCTGATGGACGTGTCAGACATTCTGAGGGTCCCCTTCTGAAAGTTTCTCCATCGCCCGCAGCACCGCGCTGCGGGCACGCGGGTTATGCTTCACTTCCTGTTCATCGGCGCGAACGGCTTTGCGGGTCATCACCCGCACGGTGGGTTGCTGCCCACAGGCACAGACTGCGAGCCGCGGGGGGCAGATGCAGCCGGTCGCCAAAGTTCGAAACGCTTGCTTGACCATGCGGTCTTCCAGGGAATGGAAGCTGATCACCACCATCCGCCCACCGACCTTCAATCTCCGCCAACCGGCATCCAGCCCTGTCCGCAGGCTGTCAAGCTCGCCGTTGACATGGATCCTCAAGGCCTGGAAGACTCTGGTTGCCGGGTGGATCCGCTGAGGCACCCGACCACCGGGAACGACGCGGCTGACCAGCTCGGCCAACTGAAAAGTGGTGACGATGGGCTGCCGGCTCCGGATCGACACGATCTCCCGGGCGATCTTCCCCGCCCAACGCTCCTCACCATATTCACGAAAGATGCGTTTCAGCTCATCGACTTCCGCTTCGGCGATCACCGCCGCGGCGGAGACCCCTTCACCAGGGTTCATGCGCATATCCAGCGGGCCGTCCTCGCGAAACGAAAAACCGCGCGCCGGGGTGTCGAGCTGATGGGAAGAAACCCCGAGATCGAGGAGGATGCCGTCGACAGGGCCGATGCCGAGCCCATCGAGATGGACCGCCAGGTCGGCGTAGTTGCCCTGTCTGAGGATCGCCCGTTCGCCGAAAGCCGCCAGGTTGGCTTGCGCGGCGGCCAGCGCCGCAGCATCGCGATCGAGGCCGACCAGCCTGCCGCCCGGTGTCGACGCTTCAAGGATCAGGCGGGCATGGCCGCCGCCCCCCAGCGTTCCGTCCAGGTAAATGCCGCCGCTATGGGGCTCGAGGTACCGCAGCACCTCATTCGCCATCACCGGCACATGCCTGAACGCATCGACAGTCAAAGATCTAAAGTCCCAGGTCGAACCGCTTCTGCCGGTCGTCAGCCAGACGCTGTTCGGCTTCGGCGATCATTTCGAGGTAGCGTGACTTGTTCCAGATCTGAATTTTTTTGGCCCCACCGACGATGACGACGTCGCGGACGCCGTCCGTATCGAGTTGGCAGTATTCGCGCAGAGATTGCGGCAGCTGTACGCGGCCCTGCTTGTCGAACGTACAGTGCGTTGCGGGAGTGACCGTTGTGAAATAGAGATCTTCCCGAAACTGGTCGTTCGGGAGCTGAGCGAATTTCTCGAGGAAACGTTCCCATTCGGAAACGGGGTAGGCGACGATGCCGCAACGATCTTGAGTGACGACCAGGACCTCGTCCTCGAACAACTCTTTCAGTTGCTCGCGGAACTTGGCCGGAATGCTTGCCCGCCCCTTAGCATCAATCGAATTGTAATAGACGCCCTGGAATCCCATTTGGCCCTCTTTGGCCTTAAATTACACGTTTCACCACCTTCTGGGCAAATATAGTCTCAGGGCTGATGGCTGTCAAGAAATATTTCAATTTTTTAAGGGGTTAGACCCCCTCGAGGTGATCGTTGCGGAGCTTCTGTCATGGCCGTTTCGAGCGCGACCAGACCTTGTCATGAGAGGTGACAAAACACAAAGTATTATTTTTCAGGCAGATAGAAAAGAAAGCTGAAGAATCGCCTTAAACATGGCAGGGCTCACCAGGCACCACAACTGTTGCGTTCCCCGGCCGCCCTGCAGTCGGCTTGCATTCTAAGGTGAGAGCAAGATCTGCATTTCGATTTTCTCGATGCGCCGGTCCTCGACCTGGAGCACCGTGAAGCGGGCGCCCTCGACCTCGCAGGTGGCTCCCTCTTCGGGGATACTCCCCAGCTTGTGCATCAGGAAACCGGCCAGGGTGTTGACGTGCTCCTCCGAGAGGGTGAGGTTGTAGCGCCGGTTGAGGTAGCGCAACGTCGTGCTGCCGTCTATCAGGTAACGGTTCGGGCCAAGCGGTTGGACCAGGAGTTCCTCTTCGTCATACTCGTCCTGGATTTCACCGACAATCTCCTCGACGATGTCCTCGAGGGTGCAGATTCCCTCGACTCCGCCGTACTCATCGACGACAACGGCGAGGTGCAGATGTTTGCGCCGAAAGGCCTGCAGCAGGGTTTCGATCGGTTTGGCTTCGGGGACAAAGTAGGGCGGGCGTGCCAGTTGACTCAGGGAGAAGGCCTCAGGACGACCGATGTAGTTCAGAATCTCCTTGGAATGAATGACACCGACAACGCTATCGAGGTCGCCGTCATAAACCGGGAACCGCGAGTGGTGAGCAGTGGCGACCAGTTTGACGACCTCGGTAAAGCTGGCGCCGACCTCGATGCCGACGACCTCGGTGCGCGGCACCATGACATCTCGAACGCGGATTTCGGCAAGGTCGAAGATGCCGTGCAGCATGCGCCGCTTATCCTTGGCGACCACGCCGGCATGTTCACCGAACTGGATGATGGAGCGGATCTCATCCTCGGAGATCAGCGGCTTCTCGACTTCGCCGTGCAGGAAACGGGTCAACAGGCTGGAGATGCCCCCGACCAGCCAGGTCACGGGGCGCAGCAGCCACATGATGAAGCGGACCGGGTGCAGCACGGCGAAAGACAGCTTCTCGGGGTAATTGGCCGCATAGGTCTTCGGGCAGACTTCCGAAAAAACCAGCAGGAGAGGCGTCAGGATGAGGATGGTCATCAGCTCTCCCTTCTCGCCGAAAAGCTCCATGAAGAGGGTCGTGGCAAAGACCGACGCCATGATATTGACCACGTTGTTGCCAACCAGAATGGCGCCCAGCAAGCTTTCCGGCCGCTCCAGGATTTGAGCCAGCTTGCGCGCACCCGGGCGATCCTTCTCGGCCAGGTACTTGACCCGCATCCGGTCCATCGACATCAGGGCGGTTTCCGAGCCGGAAAAA
The DNA here is from genome assembly GCA_024640545.1 of Geobacteraceae bacterium. Taxonomy (GTDB): domain Bacteria; phylum Desulfobacterota; class Desulfuromonadia; order Desulfuromonadales; family BM103; genus JAHEDT01. The sequence goes on along the minus strand of JAHEEU010000099.1, from coordinate 7,412 downwards.
AATGCCGACATGAGGAAGAGTACGATCAGCCCGGCTGCGTGGATCCATTGGTCATTGGTCATCAGGATAAATCTCTCGTCAATTCACAGGGATAGCTTTGACAGCGATATTAACCGACCGCCGCGGTAAAGACAATCGACTTGCGCCCGGTTGCTCAACTTTTCCTGCTATGCTATAAGCCCATCAGGTATGAGCATTTCGCCGGCCCCTTGTGGAGACCACCATGACCACCCCTTCCGCGCAACAGCGCCACGCTGAACTCTGCAGGGAAATCGCCCGCCACAACCGGCTTTACCACCTGCTGGACCAGCCGGAAATAAGCGATGCGGAATACGATGCACTGTTTCGCGAGCTCCTCGACCTGGAAGAGCGGCACCCCGAGTTAGCCACCGACGAATCTCCTAGTCGCAAGGTCGGCGCACCGGCGGCCGACAAATTTGCCCCCGTCGAACACGCCGTGCCGATGCTCTCACTGAAAAACGCCAAGAACGCAGAGGATTTCGGCGAATTCGACAAAAGCCTGCGCGGGACCTTTCTTTCCCGTACGGAAGCGCTCGAATACGCCTGTGAAATGAAGCTCGACGGGGTCGCCGTCGAGTTGATCTACGAACATGGACAGCTGGTCCGGGCCAGCACCCGGGGCGATGGCTTCGTTGGTGAGGATATCACTGAAAACGTCCGGACCATCAGTACTGTTCCGAAACAGCTGACCCCACCCTGCCCCGCCCAGCTCGACGTGCGTGGTGAGATTTACATCGACTTGGCTGACTTCCAGCAACTCAACCGTGCCCAGGAAGACGCCGGCGAGAAGAGCTTCGCCAACCCGCGCAACGCGGCGGCCGGCAGCCTTCGCCAACTGGACGCCAGGGTCACTGCCGGAAGGCCGCTGAAGATGTTCTGCTACGGGGTCGGTCGCCTGCAGGGGAGCATGCCCGCCACCCAACTGGGGATTCTGCAGCAGCTGCAAAACTGGGGGCTGCGGGTCAACCTCGGCGAAACCACCCTCGCCAACGGTGTGGACGAGGTCGTTGCCTGTTATCGGGCCCTCCAGCAGAGGCGTGACGGGCTGCCTTTCGAGATCGACGGCATGGTCGTCAAGGTCAATGATGTCGCCCTGCAGCACGAACTCGGCATGGTCAGTCGGTCGCCGCGCTGGGCCATCGCCCTGAAATTCCCGCCACGCCAGGAGGAAACCGTGATCGAGTCGGTCGGGCTGCAGGTCGGCCGCACCGGAGCAATCACACCGGTCGCCCATCTCAGACCGGTGGCGGTCAGCGGTGTCACGGTCTCCCGGGCCAGCCTGCACAACTGGGACGAGATTCAACGTCTCGACATCCGCGTCGGCGACTATGTGGTCGTGGAACGGGCCGGGGATGTCATCCCCGACGTTGTCAGGGTCGTCTTCGCTAAGCGCACCGGCAAGGAGCAGCCGGTGCCGATTCCGGAAAACTGCCCGGGATGCTCGGCACCGGTGAGCAAAAGACCCGGTGAAGTCGTACCACGCTGCAGCAACGCCCATTGCCCGGCCCAGGCGATTGAAAGTATCAAGCACTTCGTCTCACGTGATGCCATGGATATTGACGGCCTCGGCGAAAAGCAGCTCGGCCAATTGATTGCCGCAGGCAAGGTCAGAGACGTGGCCGACCTCTACACGTTGAGCAAACAGGATCTGTTTGCCATGGCGCGAATGGGCGATACCCTGGCAGACAAGCTGCTGCGGTCGATAGATGGCAGCAGGCGCCGTCCGCTGTCGCGACTGCTGTTTGCCCTCGGCATCCGTCACGTCGGCCGTAACACGGCCAAGATCCTGGCCAAGCGCTTTGCCTCTCTGGACCAGTTGGCTGAATGCAACCGCGAGCAGCTGACGGCAATTCACGAAGTCGGCGACAAGGTTGCCGACTCGCTGATCGACTACCTGAGCAACCCGGACAAAATCCTTTTACTGGCAAAACTCAGGGCTGCAGGGGTAATGCCCGAAGCGGAAGTCATGATACAGCAGGACGGCCCCTTGTCAGGCAAGACCTTCGTCATAACCGGCACCCTGACCAGGTGGTCACGTCAGGAGGCAGAGGCCCTGGTCGAAAAATTCGGCGGTCGAGCGGCCGGATCGGTCAGCAAGAAAACCGACTATGTGCTGGCCGGGGAAAGCGCCGGCAGCAAGCTGGATAAGGCGCGAACGCTGGGAGTCGAGATTCTCGATGAAGAGGCTTTTTCCAGAATGATCCGAGAGCATTCATGAAAATGACCAGGGCAGAACTGATTATTCGTGGCCGCGTCCAGGGGGTTTTCTACCGCCAGTCAACCAGGGAAGCGGCCATCCGACTGGGGCTGACCGGCTGGACGAGGAACAACCCGGATGGCAGCGTTGCCACGGTCTTTGAAGGGGAGAAGCCACAGATTGACCAGGCCATAACCTGGTGCCGCCAGGGCCCTCCGGCCGCCAGGGTCACCGAGGTGGAAGTCGTCTGGGCGGCCTTCCGGAACGAGTTCAGCGGATTTCACATCCGCTCCTGAACAGCCGGCAGTGCATTCAGGGCAAAACGAAAAAGGGCAGCCCAGCGGCTGCCCTTTCCTCGATCCGGGTCTGAAGGAGGCAGGGATTCAGAAGCGGACCAGCGCCCCGGCGTAGGGGCCTGACAAAGTGGCATCGATGTAGAGGCCGTTTTCATCGACATCGATATCCAGGTAGCGGTAACCGGCAAAAACGCCAACCATGGGCAAAGGCGAAAATTCCACCTGGGCATCGAGGTCCATGAAACTGTTGCCTTGGTATTCGAGGTAACCGATACGGCCGAGCACACCCAGGTAGTCGCCATAGGCAACCCGGGCACGTGCTCCCAGCGACGGTATCGGTACGCCGACACTCTCCGATTCACTCATGGAAAAGGTGCTTTCCTGCATTTCGGCACGGGCATCAACATACTTCACAGAGGCTTCCGGGCCGAGTTGAACCCTTAGCGGCAGGTCATCGAGGTCGACCAGGAACCAAGCCAGGCCGGCCTCGTAGATATCGATTTTCACCTCACTCTCGACACGACTGCCGGCGACAAAGGTCTCGCCGTTGAATTCGATATCCTCGGTCAACACGCTGTCACCTCTGAAGCTGACCGGCAGGTAGGCGGCAAACAGCCGAAATGAGCCCAGTTGCAGAGCCACCTCGGCCATAAAGCCGTGATCTTTGTCAATCCCCAGATCGTCGTCCAGGTCCAGAACGGTACCCGACACGTCGCCCGTCGAGACCGCGACATCCCCGGAAGGATCCAAAGAGAAATAGCCCGCCTTGAGGGAGAAGATTTCATCAGCTCCGGCCGGCGCGGCCAGCAGGCCGAAGAGAACCAGGCTGCAAAGCAATCGTTTGATGGGAAACATGGACTCCTCCTGGATTGAAGCAGCCGGCCGGCAAAGGGATGTTCCTGCCGCTGCTCAATAGATTAAAAGCAAGAGCTGTTCCATCTCGGCAAGGGGATGTGAAAAAATTTATTCATCAATCATTTCAATGTTCTAGAAGGTTCGTCAGGCAGCACATGCCCCCCTGGGCCGAGCCAGGTCCTGCCGGCACCTGACAAACCAGGGCAGCGGCTGAAGTGAAATGGCGCAGGGTGCGGCCGTGGCCTGCTGGCGCAGGGCGGATCCAGGGCCCGCGGTGATCTCGTCAGCCCGATGCAATATGCCGATTCAAGCGCTCGGTTTTCTGCTATTATCTGCTATGCTTGGTGAGGATGTTCTGTCCGCGGCAGGCTTCGCACCACCCGTCAGCACTGGCGGGCATATGCTTAGTCAAACTCTTGGAATACTTGAGGAATATGGTTACAGCCATTCTTTCAGTCGTCCTTGGCCTGGTGCTCCTGGTCTGGAGCGCTGACCGTTTCGTCGAGGGATCCGTCGCGACGGCCCGCCATTTCGGCATGCCGCCCCTGCTGATCGGCATGGTCATCGTCGGTTTCGGCACCTCCATCCCGGAAATGCTCGTTTCGGCAATCTCTGCATATCAGGGCAATGCCGGCATCGCCCTCGGCAACGCCTACGGTTCCAACATCACCAATATCGCGCTGATCCTCGGCCTGACGGCCCTGATCAGCCCCATCGCGTTCCATTCCGATGTACTGCGCAAGGAACTGCCGATCCTCACCGGGGTCACCGCCCTCACCGCGTTCCAGCTCTGGGACGGCGAGCTCACCCGCAGCGAGGCCCTGATTCTCCTGGGAGTCTTTGGCGGCCTGATGGCGTGGACCATCCGGGAAGGCCTGCGGAAAAGGGCCGATGCCTTCGGCAAAGAGATGGAGGGCGAACTCGAAGCGCGCACCATGCCGCTGGGCAGGGCGGTCTTCTGGCTCGTCATTGGCCTGAGCTTGCTGATCGTGAGCTCACGCCTGCTGGTCTGGGGGGCCGTCGAGATTGCCCAGACTTTGGGGGTCAGCGACCTGGTGATCGGCTTGACCATCGTGGCCGTGGGCACGTCCCTGCCTGAGCTGGCGTCTTCAATCATTGCCGCGCGCAAGGGTGAGCATGACATCGCCCTGGGCAACATTCTCGGCTCCAACCTCTTCAACACCCTGGCGGTGGTCGGCATCGCCGGGACCATTCACCCGATGGCCGTGGGCCAGGAAGTTCTCTCAAGGGACATCCTGGTCATGGCAGCGCTCACCCTGTCGCTGTTCGTCATCGGCTACGGTTTCCGGGGGCCCGGTCGGATCAACCGGTATGAAGGTGCGCTGCTGCTGACCTGCTATGTCGGCTACATCGCCTACCTGTTGTTCAGCACTCTTGGTACTGCGTGACCGACAATTGCGGGAGGGCTTAAACTGACCCGAAACGGGGCGAGGGACCAGTGACTGGCTCCGCAGGGGCCTGTCCCTCTCCCAGCTCCCGAGGTCGTGCAGACCCCGGGACAGGCCCCTGGGCGGCACGGTCGATCAGGTTACTGACGGCCCAGGGTTTCCAACTTTCGGTTTACACTGCCGCCCGCTGCCGGCGGAGCGCCTCAGGCAGGGAACTTCAGCCCAAGGGCTTCGAGCTTGGCTTCAACCTCTTGGGCCTCGCGGGATTTCTTGCCGTTTTGGGGATTCAGCCAGCCCCGTTCCACCAACCACGCTTTTGCCGCCGCATCATCGCGGTTGATCAGCACCTTCATCAGCTCGGTCTCGAGGCCGGACAGGCGCATGGCGTTCATCCGGTAGTCCTTGAAGGCCTCCCAGACAAACGGCACCCAGCGCGCGACTATCTCTTCGCCGATCAGGGTGGCGAACTGACGAATCTCATACTGTGCATGGCTGTCCATGCGCAGCTGCAGGAAGTGCAGCAGGTTGTGCAGATCGATCGCCCAGTAGGCTTCGGTGTAGGTGGAGAGGGGTAGGTCTTTGCGGGCTTGCTCGCGGGCCACGCCGCACGCCAGGCGGGACTGGTAGAGTTCCCGGGCCGACTCGTGGAAGCCGGCTTCGGCGGCCGACAACTCCCTCCCCTTGGCCGCTTCGAGGAAACCTTCGCTGCCCTGCTTGTTCTGCGCCGCCTGCAGCCGCCACGCGCCGGGCAGGGTCGCCTGTTGATCGGCAATCGCTTCCGAGTAGCGGGTGCTGTACTCGTTCACCGAGGCCGTCCGGTGCCGGATCCACTGGCGCCAGCAGTCCATCGGCACGCGAACATGCAATTTGAGCATGCACATCTCGAAAGGGGTCGTGTGAGCATTGCGCAGCAGATAACGGATCAGGCCGCGATCCTCGTGAACCTGTTTGGTGCCTGCCCCGTACGACACCCGGGCGGCCTGCACGATCGCTGCATCATCACCCATGTAGTCGATGACCCGGACATGCCCATGATCAAGGACCGGGAAAACCCGGCCCAGGATACTCTCCAATGCGGGCACGCTGGCCCGTTTGATCTGTGTCTCTTTCATGTCCAATTCCTTTATCGCCTGCTACCCTGCGACAGTGGATTCAATTAGTTAATCTATTATGAAGAGCTCTCTGGCTATGCTCAGGGGAGACTCTACGGAGCGGGAGACGAACCTCCGCTCGGGGATCTCGTCAGTCCAGCATCCGCTTGATCTGGTTGAGCACCTCTATGGTCTGGAAGGGCTTGGTCATGAAACCGTCGGCCCCCGCCCTGCGCCCGGCCTCCAGGTCGCCTTCGGCGCCGCGCGCGGTCAGGAACAACACCGGGATATCCTTGGTGTCGGCGTTGTCCTTCAGATATTGACACACCTTGAAACCATCGATGTCCGGCATCATCACGTCGAGCAGGACCAGGTCCGGCTGCTCCTGGCGGGCCTTGACGATCCCCTGCTGGCCGTTTTCGGCGTAGAGCAGGTGATACCCCTTGAGACGGACGATCGCCTCGAGCAGGCGAAACACAGTCCGGTTATCGTCGATCAGCAGGATACGGTTCTTTTCATTCATCTTGCGCTTCTTCCTTTATCAGGCTGAGACTCTCGCGGTACACGTCGCTGCTGGGCAGGCCGTATTCTTTGGCGATCATCTTGACGGCCTCGCGGCGCGACAGGTCGCTGTCATTGAGCAGTTTGCGCAGGGCATCGCGCACATTCATCTGCGGGCCCTGCTTGGCGGGCGGCAGCACCAGGACCAGTTCGCCGCGCGCCGGTTCCCGTTCAAAGCGGTCTATCGCTTCGGCTGTCGTGCCGCGGAAAAACTCCTCATGCAACTTGGTCAACTCACGTGCGACCACCAGCTGCCGGTCGCCGCCCATGATAGCGGCCAAATCGGCCAGGGTTGCCGCCAGGCGATGCGGGGCCTCGTAAAAGACCAGGGTCCGCGGTTCGCCAACCAACTGCCTGAGCAGATCGGCCCGGGCCTTGGCGCGTTGCGGCAGGTAGCCTTCGAACACGAAACGTTCGGTGCTGACGCCAGCCGCGCTCAAAGCCGTGATCAGCGCCGACGGACCGGGAACCGGAGTCACCACAATACCGGCGTCACGGCAGGCGGCGATCAGGCGATACCCCGGGTCGGCAATGCAGGGCGTACCGGCGTCGCTGATCAGGGCAATGTCTTCCCCTCCCCGCAAACGTGCCAGAAGCACTTCCTGGCGCTGGCGCTCGTTGTGGTCATGATATGACAAGAGCGGCTTCTGGATACCGAAACGGGCGAACAGCTTGCGGCTGTGGCGGGTGTCTTCCGCGGCCACCAGGTCAACTTCGCCAAGAACCCTAATGGCCCGGTGAGTGATATCCTCGAGGTTGCCGATCGGGGTGGCTACCACGTAAAGGATCCCCGTGGCGGGCCTGCCCTGCACATCTGTCATGCCGGTCGGGACCCCTTTCGCTCACGCGCCCTGGCCAACTGCTCGAGCTCCGCCAGCCAGAGTGCCGCGCTGGCGTCGCTCGGCATGCGCCAGTCACCGCGCGGCGACAGGGAGACACTGCCGACCTTGGGCCCGTCCGGCAGACAGGAGCGCTTGAACTG
>JAHEEU010000255.1 GCA_024640545.1 Geobacteraceae bacterium | reverse complement strand
TCGGCTGCCTGCGTTCGCACGGATTGGCCGCGCGCTATGTCAGCGGCTACATCGAAACCCAACCGCCGCCCGGCAAGGAGCGGCTGGTCGGCGCGGATGCCTCGCATGCCTGGTTCTCGATCTTCCAGCCCGATATCGGCTGGCTCGATTTCGACCCGACCAACAACCAGATCCCCGGTGAACGGCACATCACCGTTGCCTGGGGGCGCGACTACGCTGACGTGACCCCCTTGAAGGGCGTGGCGTTTGGTGGCGGCGAACACGAATTGAAGGTTTCGGTCGATGTCCTGCCGGTACCTGAGAAACCAGCCGGAACCAGGCTTTGACACCCGGGCTGCAGGCCAAGCTGCGGCCCTTTCTCCAATCTGCCGTGCGACTTATCTTCGGTCCTCCAACCGATATAAAGAGTCTGCTCTCCTCTCAGAAGACCCGCTCTCAACCGTTACCCCTCCCGGTGGCTTGCCGTGCCTGGGCCTCAAATGGCAGCTATGGACTTTTAAATCCTGCCTGCTTTATGTTGACAAATGGTGAGTGAAAAAGTGATAAATGTGTGCGTGAAACGGCTCACTGCGCTTCTATTTCTTTAGCTCAAGTTGCAACCGAGGTTCGTATGAATATTACCCAGATGAAACAGGTCCTGGCCGAGATCCTCACCAAGACCGACCTGACCCCTTGCGTGGTCGGGCATCGCGGCGTGGGCAAAAGCGCCGGCATCGTCCAGGTCTGCCGGGAAATCGGTCGGGATTACGTCGCCTTGCGCCTGGGCCAGATGGAGGTCGGCGACCTGGTCGGTATTCCTTACCGGGACGGGCAGGTCATGCACTGGTCGCGGCCTTCCTGGTGGCCGGCTGACGATGCGCCGGAGACCATCGTCCACTGCGACGAACTGAACCGTGCCCAGCAGGAGGATACCCTGCAGGCGATCTTCCAGTTCGTCGAGCCGCCGGTGGAAAAACAGTCGCGGCGCCTGCACACCCACACCCTGCACCCGAAGCACAAGGTGGTCGTGTCCATCAACCCCCCGGACGGCAGCTACCAGGTGGCGACCCTCGACCGGGCGCTGCTCGACCGCATGGTGATGATCTACGTGGAGACCGATTACAACTGCTGGGCCCGCTACGCCAGGGCACAGCAGTTCGACGACGGGGTCCAGCAGTTTCTCGCGGCCTATCCGAATCTGCTGTCCAGGCCGGGCGCTCCGCTGGACATGCAGATGGAACCGACCGAACGGGCCTGGGAGATGGTCAGTACGTTGAGGCGTGCCTGCCGTTTCAGCGCCGACCTGGAAATGGAGGTTTATGCGGGGATTGTCGGCCAGGAGGCCGCGGTCAGCTTCCTGCGCTGGTCGCGGGAACAGAAGGACCGGCCGGTTACGGCCCGCCAGGTCCTCGACCACTGGGCGGAGGTCGCCGGGCGGGTCCAGGAGCAGCGCGACGACCTCCAGGCGGTGACGCTCAACGACCTGGTGACGACCCTGGAAGTCGACCCGGCTCTGAGCCGGGAACAGGAGCTCAACCTGGTCGCCTACATCGGCGCCCTGCCGCGTGACCTGCGCTTCGGCCTGGTCAAGTCCCTGGTGAAGATCCCCCCGGTTGCCGATCTGCTCTGCAAGGACGACTACGACGATGTCATCCTCGAGGCGATCGCGGCCATCAGCCGGGAAGCGTCTTAAACCCGGGGCGCGAGGCGAGGGGCGCGGAACGCGAATAACCTTTTTTATGAGCCAGTCTGGGACAGTCCCCGTTCGGGGACAGTCCCTTGGTTACGCTAATGATGTCTGCTGAACTCCTCAAATTCCGTCCCCCAGCCACTGCCGCCGAGAACCCGCAGCGAGTTCTGGAAAACGCGGTCGTGCGCCTGCTCAAAAGTAAGCCGTTCTACGGTCACCTGCTGCTCGGTTTCCGGCGGCGTCTCGTGCCGGGGCCGCATGCGGTGGGGGTGACCGTGGCCAGTGGGGTGCCGGTACTCGCCATCGATCCGGAACGCTTCCCCGGTTATTCCTTCGCAGAACAGCAGGCCCTGCTCGAACACGGCATCAAGCACCTTCTGCACCTGCACCCGGTGCGCGGCCGCGGGGTGCATCGCCTGACCTGGGATGTGGCCTGCGACCTGGCGATCAACCCCGGCATCGAGCACATGCCGCTTGACGCTCCGCGACCGGAGCAGTTCAGACTGGTGGACGGCCTGGCGGCCGAGGAGTATGCCCGCCTGGTGACGCCACTTTTCAATACCGGCAACCAGGAAGGGGCCGGTATCGGCAACGCCGGCGTGGATCACGGCGGGCAGCATGGCGCCGGTGACGAACAAGCCCTGCCCCGGCAGGCCGCTGTGCCGATAGATGATCACAGCCTCTGGGGGGAGGCCGACAGCACACCCGAATGCCTCGCCGAACAGGCGGTGCGCGACCTGGTCCGCGAGGCTTATCGCAAGGCCCACGGCGAGGTGCCGCAGGATGTCGTGGCCGTGGTCGAGGGGTGGCTGGCACCACCGGCGATTCCGTGGCGCCAGGTCCTGCGCCAGTTCGTCGGCACCGCCGGGCGCATCGGCCGCCAGAGTACCTGGCAGCGCCAGCACCGCCGCTTCCAGCACGATACCCCGGGGACCCGCAAGCGCCGGCAGCTCAACCTGCTGGTCGCCATAGATGTCAGCGAGTCGACCGATGAAGGCCCGTTGCGGGAAACTTTCGCCCGCGAGCTGCTGCAGATCGCCCGCGGCCGCGACAGCCGCATCACGGTGCTCTACGCGCACAGCCGCATCCGGCGCGTCGACCAGTTCCGCAGCAGCCAGGTGGTGGCTGAGGTGGTGCACGGCGGCGGCTTCACCGACCTGCGGCCGGTCTTCGACTATGCCAGGACCATGCACCCGCTGCCGGCGGCGGTCATCTACCTGACCGATGGTTTTGGCCCGGCGCCGGAGCAGATGGAACTGCCGACCCTCTGGGTGCTGACCCCGGAGGGGCGCAAGCCGGTCGACTGGGGGGTCGAGCTCAGGCTTGCTGCCGGGTGAAAAGCGGAAATCCGCGGTTCCAGCAGATGTCCGTCGAGGACCGTCAGCTTGCTCTCCTCTCACACCGGACCAGGC
>JAHEEU010000098.1 GCA_024640545.1 Geobacteraceae bacterium | reverse complement strand
CCAACGGCCTGACCGGAAGCATCCTGCATATCGTCAACGACGCCCTCATGACCCTCTGCCTGTTCCTGGTCGTGGCAGCCATCATCTACCGTCAGGGCACGGTTTCGCTGGTTTCACTGCAGGGGATCTTCCACCGCATGCCGATCACCATGGCCGCCTTCACCCTGGGAGCCTTTGCCATGATCGGCGTACCGCCGACCTGCGGCTTTTTCAGCAAGTGGTACCTGATCCTCGGCGGGATCGATGGCGGCCACTGGGAATTCGTCATCGCCCTGGTCTTCAGCAGCCTGGTCAACGCCGTGCTCTTCTTCAGGATCATCGAGCTGGCCTACTTCGGCTCCCTGGCGAACGGGCAACATCACGAGCATGCCCCTTCCGAGCGGCACGAGGCCCCATGGTGGATGCTCAAGCCCCTGGTCCTGACCGCCGCGATCCTGATTGCGGTCGGCCTGGGTACCGGCCCGCTGGTGAACAACGTCATCCGATTGATGATACCGGCCGGTTTTTGATTCTTGTGACAAGCTCGGGCACTCATGTCCGGAGCCGGTTTTGAGAGTGCTATGACACCGACTGTTTCCATCTGGCCCCTGGCCGCGATCTTGGTTTCCCTGCTGGGGGCACTGCCGATCATCCTGTCCGACCGTCAACCGAACCTGCGCGAGAGCTGGACCATCCTGATCGCCCTGGTTAAGCTGACGATCGTCGCCGCGCTGCTGCCGGGAGTCCTGCAGGGAGGCGGCTATGTCTTCACCATCGCCCAGGTCCTTCCGGGCGTGCCGATCGAGCTGCGCGTCGACGCCCTGGGGATGATCTTTGCACTGGTCGCCTCCTGCCTCTGGCTGTTCACCTCGATCTATTCGATCGGCTACATGAGGACGCTCGACGAGCACGCCCAAACCCGCTATTTCGCTTCGTTTGCCGTCGCCATCTCGGCCACCATCGGCGTTGCCTTTGCAGGCAACCTGCTGACCATGTACCTCTTCTACGAGGTCCTGTCGCTCTCGACCTACCCGCTGGTCACCCACGAACAGAACACCGAGGCGCGGGCCTCGGGGCGCAAATACCTGGTTTATATCCTCGGCACCTCCATCGGCCTGGCCCTGCCGGCCATGCTGATGACCTACAGCGCCGCCGGGACCCTGGATTTCACCGTCGGCGGCATCCTGGCCGGCAAGGCCTCGCCCGAGCTGCTGGCCCTGCTGCTGGTACTCTTCCTGTTCGGATTTGCCAAGGCGGGCCTGATGCCGTTTCACGGCTGGCTGCCCGCCGCCATGGTGGCGCCAACCCCGGTCAGTTCGTTCCTGCACGGCGTGGCCGTGGTCAAGGCCGGCGTGTTCGCCATCTTCCGTGTGATTTTTCACATCCTCGGCCCCGAGACGCTGCAGGCGGCCAACCTCGGCGTGGTCATCACCACCATTGCTTCGGTGACCCTGCTGACCGCTTCGCTGGTGGCACTGACCCAGGACAGCATGAAACGCCGGCTGGCCTACTCGACCATCGGCCAGCTGTCCTACATGGTGCTCGGCGCCGGCATGCTCTCGGCAACCGGGATGCTTGGCGGCGTCCTGCACCTGGCGATGCACGCCTTCGGCAAGATCACCCTGTTCTTCTGCGCCGGGGCGATCTACGTCGCCAGCAAGAAAAAATACATCAGCCAGATGGACGGCCTGGGGCGGCGTATGCCGATTACCTACCTGGCCTTCTTTCTCGGCTCAATGAGCATCATCGGCATGCCGCCGCTGGGCGGCTTCATCAGCAAGTGGAACCTACTGGTCGGCGCCATCGAGGGTGATCAGCTGCTCCTGATCATCGTCCTTTTGACCAGCTCGCTGCTGAACGCCGCCTACTTCCTGCCGATCGTGTATCGTGGCTTCTTCGCCGCGACCCCGGAGGGCGGCGAGGAGGGCTTCAAGGAGGCTCCGCTACTCTGCGTGGTGCCGTTGTCGTTGACCGCACTCGCCTCGCTGGCATTGTTTTTCTACCCGGACATGTTTATCAAACTTATCCGGCTGGCGCTTGGCGCCGGCTGAGGACCTGCAGTTTATGGCCAAGAAGAACGAGAAGAAGAAAGAACTCGACTGGTTCGACCATCCGCAGAATATCCGCAGGTTGCGCACCGGCTTTTATATCGTACTGGTGCTGCTGGTACTGCCCGACTTTTTCCTGCACAAGCACCATCTCTTCTCCACGGTCGAGAGCTGGCCGGGCTTCTATGCCCTGTTCGGTTTCGTCTCCTGCGTGGCGATCATCGTGGTTTCCAAACTACTCGGCAACTTGCTGAAACGGGAGGAGGACTATTATGACCGCCGCTAACCTCCACCCGTCGGCCCTACTTTTTGTCGGCGCCGCCCTGGTCCTGATCCTGCCCCTCTGGGGGCGTCGGGCCACCATCCTGGTGGCCCCGGCGGCCGCCTTTCTGATCATCACCCAGTTGCCGGCCGGAGAATTTTGGCACTACTCCATGTTCGGCTTCGACCTCAACATGCTGCGGGTCGACAAGCTGAGCAAGGCCTTCGGCTACGTCTTCACCATCAATGCCTTCGGCTGCTTCCTCTTTGCCCAGCACCTCAAGGACCGATACGAACATATCGCCGCCCTTTGTTACATAGGGGCCTCCCTCGGCGCAGTCTTTGCCGGCGACCTGATCTCGCTGTATTTCTTCTGGGAGATCATGGCGATCACTTCGACCTTCCTGGTGCTGGCACGGCGGACCGCGGCGGCCTATGGGGCGGCGTACCGCTACGTGATGATGCACATCTTCGGAGGGCTCTGCCTGCTCGCCGGGATCGTGTTGCAGGTCGAGGCAAGCGGCTCGGTTGCCTTTGACGGCTTCTCACTGCAGGGGCTGCCGACCTACCTGATCCTGATCGGCTTCCTGATCAACGCCGCCGCCTACCCCTTCTCGACCTGGCTCTCCGACGCCTACCCGGAAGCGACGGTCACCGGCGGGGTGATCATGACGGCCTACACCACCAAGACGGCGGTCTACACCCTGATCCGCGGTTTCGCCGGCTGGGAGGTCCTGATCGCTGTCGGTTGCTTCATGGCCATTTACGGGATTATCTACGCCATCCTGGAAAATGACATGCGGCGCATCCTGGCCTTCTCGATCATGAACCAGGTTGGTTTCATGGTCTGCGGCATCGGCATAGGCACGCAGCTGGCCATTTCTGGTGCGGTGGCCCATGCATTCTGCCACATTATCTACAAGGCCTTGCTCTGGATGAGTGCCGGATCCGTCCTTTACATGACCGGTAAAAGCAAATGCACCGAACTGGGCGGCCTCTATAAGACAATGCCCTGGACGATGATCTTCGGGACGGTCGGAGCTCTGGCGATCTCCAGCTTCCCCTTCTTTTCCGGGTACACCAGCAAGCCGATGATCATCGAGGCCGGAGTTCATGAAGGCTTCTTCTGGGTCTGGCTGATCCTCGAGATCGCCTCGGCCGGGGTCTTCCTGCATGCCGGCATCAAGTTCCCCTATTTCGTCTTCTTCGCCAAAGACAACGGGCTGCGCCCCGGCGAGCCGCCGAAACACATGCTCGCCGCCATGGCGCTGTTCGCCTTCATCTGCATCTTTCTCGGCGTCTACCCGCAGCCGCTTTACGACATCCTCCCCTATCCGGTGGATTTCCACGCCTATACGCTCGAGCACACTCTCAACCAGTTCCAGCTGCTGATGTTTTCGGCATTGGCCTTCTTCATGCTCCTGCCGTTGCTTAAACGCACGAACACCATATCCATTCGCATCGACTGGGTTTTCCGCAAGGGCGGCAAGCAGTTTTACCGCTTCTGCCAGTGGGCCTTCGACGGTCTCAACGACTGGGCCGACCGCGTCTTCGTCAAGGAGACACCGAAACTGCTGGCCCGCTTCTTCGAGGAACCGGGTGGCAACCTCATGAAGTACTGCTACCGGCTCTGGGTTGAAACCAGCGGCATCGACGATCAACAGGAGCAGGTCACCAGCCGTATCGACAGCCGCAGCCGCAGCGCGGCCTACCCGGTCGGGGTCGGTGTCCTGCTGGCCGTCGTGATCCTCGTCCTCGCATCCATGCTCCTCTACCTCAGGTGACAGGCCGCCGCGGGCGATGCTTTCGCGGCGGTGAAACTTCATGGCCGGTCTTTATCTGCATATCCCTTTCTGCCGGCGCAAATGCCCCTATTGTGACTTTTTTTCGGTGTGCGCCTCGGACCAGGAGATTGCGCACTATCCAGCACTCTTGGCCAGGCACCTGGCCTGGGCGAAGGGACAGGGTTGGGCGGGCCCGTTCGACACGGTCTACTTCGGTGGTGGAACCCCCTCTCTTTTACCTTCGGAAGCGGTTGACGAGATTCTGCAGGCGGTCGGCCGGACCTTCGGTTTCACGCACGAAGCTGAAATCACTCTCGAGGCCAACCCCGGCACGGTGACGCGGCACAGCCTGACCGGATATCGCCGTGCCGGCATCAACCGGCTGTCCCTCGGTCTGCAGAGCTGCAACGACCATCAGCTGGGCATTCTGGGTCGCCTGCACGATCGACGTGAAGGATTCGCGGCGGTCCAGTGGGCCCGCGACGCCGGATTTGACAACCTGTCCCTCGACCTGATGTTCGCCCTGCCCGGACAGACAACCGACGACCTCGAGGCTGACCTGGCCTGCTATCTCGACCTGAAACCTGAGCACCTGTCCTGTTATGGCCTGACCGCCGAACCCCAGACCCCCTTGCAGCAGAGAGTTGCCTCCGGCGAACTCACCTTGCCGGACGAGGAATTCTACGCCGATGCCTTCCTGCTGATTCATGAACGATTGGTCTCCGCCGGTTATGAGCATTACGAAATCGCCAACTACGCCCGGGACGGCTACTGCTGCCGTCATAACCTCGGCTACTGGCAGCGCCGCCCCTATCTCGGCATTGGTGCCGGAGCGCACTCGTTTCGCGCCGCCCGATGGGGAAGTCGCTGGGAGGTCCCGCCTGATTTAATGGCCTACCGGAAGAACCTGCTATCCAGGCAGGAGCCGATGTTCTGCCTGGAACGGTTTGACCGCCAATCGGCCCTGAGCGAAACCATCTACCTGGCCTTGCGAACCCGGCGCGGCATCAGTGACACCGCTCTGCAGCAGCGCTTCGGCGTCACCTTGGCAGAGGCGTTTCCCGAAGCGGTTGCCTCCTGCGCACAATGGCTGACGCATGACGATGACTGCTGGTCATTGACACCCGCCGGCTGGTTGCTTTTCGACCGTTTGATCCTGCCTTTCCTGTAAGACAGATTTCCCGAGATAAATAGCCTGCCGTCCCTTGACAAAGGCAATTGGCGTTGTTATGTTGACCGTGCTTTTGGCACTCAGCGTAATCGAGTGCTAAAGGTTCTTGTCAGGCCGGATTATCCGGCTTGAGTTTTTTGCGCGGAGTCCACCATGGCCAACTACCTGACTGAGCGGAGCCAGAAGATCCTCGAGGCAATTATCGAGGAATATATCGCCACTGCCCAACCGGTCGGCTCAAAAGTCCTGACCCGCACTCTCGGCATCAAGCTGTCGCCGGCGTCGGTGCGCAATGTCATGGCCGAGCTGGAAGAACTCGGCTATCTGACGTCGCCGCACACCTCGGCAGGACGGATCCCGACCGAAAAGGGCTACCGCTTCTACGTCGACTCCCTGTTGCGCGTCAGCGATCTGGATGTTCGGCAGAAAGACCAGATCCAACTGAAATACCGGCAGCAGGGGCTGCAGATGGCCGACATGCTCCGTGAAGCCAGCCGCACCCTGTCGACCGTTTGCCACTACACCGGGCTGGTTATGGTGCCACGCCTGAAGACCACTATTTTCCGACATATCGAGTTCGTCAAGCTCTCTCCCCGGCAGGTTCTGGCGGTTTTCGTCACCCAGTCCGGGCTGGTGCAGAATAAACTGATCGAAGTCGACGAAGACCTGCACCCGCGCGATCTGGAGAAGATCACCAACTACCTGAATCAGGCCATGACCGGCCTGAGCATCCAGGAGGTGCGCGCCCGCATCATTACCGAAATGGCCGAGGAAAAGGCGCTCTTTGATCGTCTGCTGCGGCGGGCCTTCGTGCTCTCCAGCGCGGCTTTGGACGACGAGTCGATGGGCGATATCATCATCGAGGGGACCAGCCACTTTCTCGAACAGCCGGAATTTGCCGACCTGCCCCGCATGAAGCGCATCGTCCAGACCTTCGAGCAGAAGAGCATCCTGGTCGATTTGCTCGACCGCGGCCTCGAAGCCAAAGGCGTGCAGGTCATCATCGGCAGTGAAACGGAGTACACCGAACTGGCGGACTGCAGCCTGATCACCGCGGCCTACTCCGGCAAGCGCGGCACGCTCGGCACGCTTGGCGTCATCGGCCCTTACCGCATGCCCTATTCAACCATCATCCCGATAGTCGATTACACGGCGAACCTGATCAGTCGACTGCTGGATACAGATAACGATTAGGAGAGCAAGAACATTGGCAAAGAAATCCAAGAAAACCGAAAAACTGGAAAAGGCAAGCGTCGCTGAGCCTGCTGCGCAGGGGGCCACTGCCGGTGAGGCAGCAGAGGCAGGAGACCCGCTCTTCGAGTTGCAAAATGAAGTCGCCACCGCCAAGGCAGAGGCCAGCAAGAACTGGGACCTTTACCTGCGTGAACGGGCTGACCTGGAGAATGCCCGCAAGCGCCACCAGCGTGAACGGGAAGAGGCGCTCCGCTTTGCCAACGACCGACTGCTCAAGGAGATGATCCCGGTGCTCGACAACCTCGAGCGCGCGGTCGAACATGCCGGGCAGGGCGGTGATGAGGGCAAGGGCCTGCTCGAGGGGGTCAACATGACCATCACCCAGTTCCGCAAAGTTCTCGAAGACTTCGGCGTCAAACCGATCAAGGCCATCGGCGACACCTTCGATCCGAACCTGCACCAGGCCATGGGCCAGGTGGAATCAGCGGAGCAGGCACCAAACACGGTGGTCACCGAGTTCCAGAGGGGCTACCTGCTGCACGATCGCCTGCTGCGCCCGTCGCTGGTCATGGTGGCCAAGGCCCCGGCCGACCCGGCTGCGGCCCCGAAGGCCGAGGATGCCCCCCCGGCCGGCACATAATCGACACAAGGCAAACAATCAGCCTACATCATAACAACCAAAGAACCGATTCTTTTAAGGAGGATTCATATTATGAGCAAAGTTATTGGCATCGACCTCGGGACGACAAACTCCTGCGTCGCAATCATGGAAGGCGGCGAGCCGGTGGTTATCGCCAACTCCGAAGGCACCCGGACGACCCCCTCGATGGTCGCCTTCACAGAAAGTGGCGAACGACTGGTCGGCCAGCAGGCCAAGCGCCAGGCGGTGACCAATCCCGAGAACACCCTGTTCGCCATCAAGCGCCTGATCGGCCGCAAGTTCGATTCGGAAGCGGTGAAAAAGGACATCGAGATCAGCCCGTTCAAGATCATCAAAGCCGACAACGGTGATGCCTGGGTTGAAGTGCGCGGCAAGAAATACAGTGCTCCGGAGATCTCCGCCATGGTGCTGCAGAAGATGAAGAAGACCGCGGAAGACTACCTGGGCGAGACGGTCACCGATGCGGTCATTACCGTGCCGGCCTACTTCAACGACTCCCAGCGTCAGGCAACCAAGGATGCCGGCAAGATTTCCGGCCTGAACGTGCTGCGCATCATCAACGAGCCGACCGCCGCCGCACTGGCCTACGGCCTCGACAAGAAGCAGGAAGAGAAGATTGCCGTTTTCGACCTCGGCGGCGGGACCTTCGATATTTCGATTCTGGAGCTCGGTGACGGTGTCTTCGAAGTCAAGTCGACCAACGGCGACACTTTCCTCGGCGGCGAGGACTTCGACCAGCTGATCATCGACTACGTGGCCGACGAGTTCAAGAAAGACCAGGGGATCGACCTGCGCAAAGACAAGATGGCGTTGCAGCGCCTCAAGGAGGGGGCCGAAAAGGCCAAGTGCGAACTGTCCTCTTCGGTTGAGACCGACATCAACCTGCCCTTCATCACCGCCGACCAGAGCGGCCCGAAACACCTCAATATCAAGCTGACCCGGGCCAAGCTCGAGAGCATCTGCAGCAGCCTGCTCAACAAGCTGACCGGCCCCTGCAAGACGGCCCTCAAGGACGCAGGTCTTTCTGCATCTGACATCGACGACGTCATCCTGGTCGGCGGCATGACCCGCATGCCGGCGGTTCAGGAGAAGGTCAAGGAGATCTTCGGCAAGAACCCCAACAAGGGTGTCAACCCTGACGAGGTTGTCGCCATCGGCGCCGCGATTCAGGGCGGTGTCCTGAAGGGCGACGTCAAGGATGTGCTGCTGCTCGACGTCACGCCGCTTTCGCTGGGGATCGAAACGCTCGGCGGCGTCATGACCAAGCTGATCGAGAAGAACACCACCATCCCCTGCAAGAAGAGCCAGGTATTCTCCACCGCTGCCGACAACCAGCCGGCGGTTTCGGTGCATGTACTGCAGGGCGAACGCGAGATGGCCAACGACAACAAGACCATCGGCCGCTTCGAACTGTCCGACATTCCACCCGCACCGCGCGGTGTGCCGCAGATCGAGGTGACTTTCGACATCGATGCCAACGGCATCCTCAATGTCGGGGCCAAGGACCTCGGAACCGGCAAGCAGCAGTCGATCCGCATCACAGCGTCGTCCGGTCTCTCCGACGATGAGATCGAAAAGATGGTCAAGGATGCCGAACTGCACGCTTCCGAGGACCAGAAGAAACGCGCGCTGATTGAAGCCCGCAATCAGGCTGACAGCCTGGTTTACACGACCGAAAAAGCGGTCAAGGAACATGGTGACAAGGTCGACGAGGCGACCAAGAAAGAGATCGAAACCGCCCTGGAAGATCTCAAGAAGGCCATGGAAGCCGATGACCCGGAAGTGATCAAGAGCAAGACCGAGGCCCTGGCCACAGCTTCTCACAAGCTGGCGGAAGTCATGTACCAGCAGGCCCAGAGCGAGGCCACCGCCGACGGGGAAGAAAAGACCGAGAGCGGCAGCCAGAAGGATGATGTCGTTGACGCCGAGTTCGAAGAAGTCGACGACGACAAGAAGAAGTAACCGGCATGAGAACCCGGCCAGGGACCAGAGGGAGACGCCATGACCCTTTGCGTCCCTGGCTTTTACTCGCCAGTGGGGTCGCATGCCCTAGATCTGTCGGATTGGCGTGCCATATTGTGTGAATCCAGTGCCCGGAAGCAGGGATAAGGTCTGATCAACCCATTTGGTCTGCGAACCTTTCTGTCTCACCGGCGCTGAGTAATGGCTATCGGAGGCCCCACCGCTTGATGCGGGGCAGTTCATCCTGTCGCCACAAGGATATTATTTTGGCCAGACGTGATTATTACGAAGTCCTCGAAGTCAACCGCAACGCCAGCGAAACAGAAATCAAGAAGGCCTATCGCAAACTGGCACTGCAGTGTCACCCCGACAAGAACCCTGGCGACAAACAGGCGGAAGAACGTTTCAAGGAACTTTCCGAGGCCTACGCCGTCCTGTCCGACGGCCAGAAGCGTGCCCTCTATGACCAGTACGGCCATGCCGGCGTCGATCAGCAGGGCGGCTTCTCTTCAGGAGGCTTCGGCGGCACCCCGTTCGAGGATATCTTCGGTGACATCTTCGGTGACATCTTTGGAGGAGGCAGCCGCCGCAGCGGCGGGGGGCGGCGCGGCGACGACCTGCGCTACAACCTGACCATCGCCTTCGAAGAAGCGGCCTTCGGACTGGAAACCAAGATCCAGATCCCCCGCCACGATACCTGCGCCACCTGCAGCGGTTCCGGCGCCAAGCCGGGGACCCGGGCAGAGACCTGTCGAACCTGTTCAGGCAATGGCCAGGTCCGCTTCCAGCAGGGCTTCTTCTCCCTGACCCGGACCTGCCCGGACTGCAACGGCGAAGGCAAGAAGATCACCGATCCCTGCAAACATTGCCGAGGCACGGGACTGACCCGCGGCCAAAAGACCCTTTCCTTGAAAATCCCGGCCGGTGTAGAATCGGGCAACCGCCTCAAGATGAGCGGCGAGGGCGAGCCAGGTTCCAAAGGCGGTCCTTCCGGGGACCTTTACGTTGTCATCACTGTCAAGGACCACCCGATATTCCAGCGTGAAGGGAACGACCTGATCTGCGAGATTCCGGTCTCCTTCCCCCAGGCGGCCCTCGGTTGCGAACTTGAGGTGCCGACCCTGGAAGGCAAAGTCAAGCTCAAGGTCCCTGCCGGGACCCAGAGCGGCAAAATTTTCAAGCTGGGCGGCAAGGGGATTCCCGTCCTGCAAGGCTATGGCCGGGGAGATGAGCTGGTGGTGGTCCGGGTCGAGACTCCGACCAGCCTGACCACCCGCCAAAAGGAACTGCTCGACGAATTCGCCAGGGAAGGCGGCGAAGACATTCACCCGATGGGTAAAAGCTTTTTCGACAAGGTCAAGGAAATGTTCGGCTAATGCGATTCAAGATCTCCTGCCTCTCACTGCTGCTGCTGTTGAGCTTCGGTGTCCCGGTTCTTGCCGCACAGCCCGTGGCAACCGGCGCCGCGCAGCCCAGCAACGCCATACAGAGAGCGTTGGACCACTACCATGCCGGCAAGCTCAACGAGGCGGCCGGTCTGCTGCGCGGCTTCGTCATCAGCCAACCCGACTCCAATTTGATCGATCAGGCTTATTTTTACCTGGCACGCATTCACCGCGACCTTGGTGAACCGACGACCGCACTCGAATATCTGGGGAAAATGACCGGGGCCGCACAGGACCCCGC
>JAHEEU010000254.1 GCA_024640545.1 Geobacteraceae bacterium | reverse complement strand
GGCTGTTCTTTGAAAACGACCTGCGCTTTTTGAAGCAGTTCTAGTAAGGCAGAATGCAGGAAACAGAATACAGAAGGCTGGAGGCTGGAGGCTGGAGGCTGGCCGCAAGGCACTGGCAACTGATAACTGATAACTGATAACTGGCAATAAACCATCTACAAATCATATAGTTGCATTTTTGTTATATAAAGGACTTTAAGTATGAAAGTCACCTTGAACTGGCTCAAGGATTACGTCGATTTCGATCTTTCCGCCGACGAACTTTCTCACCGCCTGACCATGACCGGGCTTGAGGTCGATGCCATGGAGCGCCTCGGCGAAGGCCTCGACAGCGTTATCGTCGCGCACCTGGCCGATGTGCAACCGCACCCTGATGCGGACCGCCTGACGGTCTGCAAGGTGCAGACCGGCAGTGTGACCCAGCAGGTTGTCTGTGGTGCCACCAATCACAAGACGGGTGACCTGGTCGCGCTGGCGCAGGTCGGCAGCGTGCTGCCGGGGGACTTCAAAATCAAGAAATCCAAGATCCGCGGTCAGGAATCGTGCGGCATGCTTTGCTCCAGCAGTGAACTCGGCCTGTCTGAAGAGTCGGAGGGTATTCTGATCCTTCCGCCCGGACTGCCTTTGGGTCAACCGGTTTTCAAGGCGCTCGGCCTGAAGGACGTCATGTTTGAAATCGGTCTGACGCCGAATCGTGCCGATTGCCTGAGTGTTGTCGGCATCGCACGCGAAGTTTCAGCCATGGTCAATGCGCCGCTGCAGCTTCCGGAGCCAGTGTTTACAGAGAGCGGCAGCCAGGCCGCGGAAAAAACCTCGGTCTTCATAGAAGATGCCGATCTCTGCCCGCGCTATGCGGCCCGCTTGATCGAAAACGTCAAGATCGGCCCTTCGCCATCATGGCTGGTCCGACGTCTCGAAACGGTCGGCATGCGCTCCATCAACAATGTCGTCGACGTGACCAACTTTGTCATGCTGGAGCTTGGTCAGCCACTGCATGCGTTCGATTTCAACCAGCTGCGCGAGCATCGTATCGTGGTCCGCCGGGCCAAGGACGGTGATCAGTTCAAGACCCTCGACGGACAATCCCGCACCCTGGTGGGGTCCGACCTGGTGATCTGCGACGGGGTGGGCCCGGTTGCCCTGGCCGGCGTCATGGGCGGAGAGAATTCGGAAGTCAGCCCGGAAACTAACCGTATCCTCCTCGAGAGCGCTTATTTCAATCCGACGGCCATCCGCCGTACCAGCAAACGCCTGGGCCTGCACACCGAGTCTTCCCACCGCTTCGAACGCGGTACGGACGTTGACATGGTGCCGCTGGCGCTGGACCGGGCGGCCGCCCTGATTGCCGAGTTGGCGGGCGGATCGATTGCCCGCGGCGCTGTGGATGCTTACCCCAGGGAACTGGCACGCCGGAAGGTGACGATCACGGCCTCCCGTACCAGCCAGCTGCTTGGGATTGAGGTCGACGCCAACGACATCCGCGCCCGGCTCAGCACAATCGGTCTGAAATGCGATCTCATGGTCGACCGCCGCGATGGGGCGGTCAACGTTGAAATTCCCAATTTCCGTCCCGACCTGGAGCGCGAAGTCGACCTGATCGAAGAAGTTGTCCGTCTGGTCGGCTATGATCGTATTCCCGTGACCATGCCGGTCAGCAACCTGACCTGTCAACAGCTCCCCGGTCATCTATCGCTGGAGCGCAGGGTGCGTGACCGGATGGCGCATATGGGTTATTCGGAAGTCATCAATTATTCGTTCTTCAACGCGGACTGCCTCAACAAGCTGGGGCTCGCCGAAGACGATGCCCGGCGGCAGAACGTCCAGATTCTCAACCCGCTCACGGAAGAGCAGGGCAGCATGCGCACCACCCTGGTGGCGAGCCTGCTGGAGACCGCATCCCGCAACCTCGCCTATCGCAGCGAAGACCTGGCCCTGTTCGAACTGCGGCCGGTCTTCCAGCCCGAGGATAGCGCTGAACTGCCGCGGGAAAGCCTGCGCCTGTCGGCCTTGCTCTGTGGCCGCCGCGAGCCACAGGGTTGGGCCCAGACCGCCGACAAGGGTGATTTCTACGATATGAAAGGGGTCGTCGAGCAGCTTCTTGCCGATCTGCGTATCTTTGATGTGCGCTGGCAGGCCGAGCACGATGAAGTCTTTTATCACCCGGGCAAGTCCTGCGCACTCTATCAGGGCGACGATCTGCTCGGCACCCTCGGAGAGCTGCATCCGGAAGTTCTGCACAACTTCGATCTCGGCTCGTCGGCGATTCTATGTGACCTCGACCTCGAGGCGTTCTTCGCCAAGTGTGGCAAGACCGTGAAGTTCCAGCCGCTGTCGCGTTACCCGGATGTGCAGCGAGACTCGGCATTCCTGGTCGATAACGAGGTTACCGCACAGCAGGTCTTTGATGTCCTGGGCCAGGTCAAGCTCAAGGATCTTGAGAGTATTGAGCTGTTTGACGTTTACTGTGGAGAGGGCGTTCCCGCCGGGAAAAAGAGCCTGGCTATTCGTGCCTGCTACCGTGCACTTGACCGGACTCTGACCGACGAACTGATTCAGAACCTGCATGGAAAACTGGTCAAGGCGATGGAAAAGGAACTTGGTGCGGAGCTTAGATAAAAAATCAGTTGCTTAGCTTGCCGATGGTGTGATATAAAAACCTGAAAATTCGGGTAGATATCAAGGGAGGTGGAGATATTATGACTAAGGCGGACCTTGTCGAAAATGTGTATTTGAAGACCGGTTTCTCCAAAAAGGAATCCGCTGAGATCGTCGAAATGGTTTTCGACATCATGAAAACCACTCTCGAAGGCGGTGACAAGATCAAGATCGCTGGCTTCGGAAATTTCGTCGTCAAGGACAAAGCCACACGCCGCGGTCGCAATCCACAGACCGGTGAGGAAATTGAAATCACCTCTCGCCGCATCCTGACATTCAAGCCAAGCCAGGTGCTTAAGGCAGCAATTAACGGGTCGGAGGACTAAAACAGGTCCGCTCCGCCAACTTCAGGGTATCGGCGCATGGACTTTCAGATTCCCGACAAACTCTATTACAAAATCGGTGAAGTTGCCAAATTCACCGGCATCAAAAC
>JAHEEU010000006.1 GCA_024640545.1 Geobacteraceae bacterium | reverse complement strand
CACTTGCTTTTTTCAGCGGCCGGATTGCACAACCTCCATCTCTAAGGTATAACCTGTAACAGTCGACTGATTGCCGGAAGAAGGCCTAAGCTTTTGCTCAGGCCAACGGATTGTACGCTCTTAATGTCCACAAAAATTAAATGGTTCTGGTATAATTCTACGCAAAGCCTATTTCACACCATTCCACGTTTTCAAGGAGGCCTTCAAAATGTTCAGCAAGAAATTGCTCGATGCGATGAACGAGCAGATGAAAAACGAATTCCTCTCCGCCTACCTCTACCTGGCCATGGCCGGCTATTTTCAGGCAGAGGATCTCCCGGGTATCGCCAACTGGATGCGCGTGCAGGCGCTGGAGGAGTTGACCCACGGTGAAAAGTTCTTCAACTTCATCTGTGAAGCCAATGGTCGCACCGACCTGCGTGCGATCGACGCTCCCCAGAATGACTATGCTTCGCCGCTCGACTGCTTTGTCTATTCACTCAAGCACGAGAACTTTGTCACCGACAGCATCAACAAGCTCATGGACCTGGCGCGCAAGGACAACAACCACGCCGCCCAGATCTTCCTGCAGTGGTTTGTCACCGAGCAGGTTGAAGAAGAAGCCAGTTTCGGCCTGATCGTGAAAAAACTGCAGCGCATTGGCGACGACGGCAACGGCCTGCTGCGTCTCGACGAGGAGCTTGCCCAGCGGACCTTCGTACCACCTGCCGCAGTCGCCTGATCAGCGCCGGCCCAATCGACAGGTCCAGGGCAAGGCGGACTCGATATCCGCCTTGTCATTTTAAGGCCGATTCGGCATGGAAATTTTTCGTTTGGCAGGCGGCCGTTTTCTGGTAAGATTCCCCGTCTTTGAATCAGATATATCACTATGCTGAGGAGGATTTACATGTTTGACACCATTGAATTGAAGGACGCTGTTCGTCGTGCCATTCAGACCGAGAAGAACGCCATGGACTTCTATCAGCGCGGCGCCGAGATGATGAAGAATGCCGAGGCCAAGAAGGTGTTCCAGCTGCTGGCACGGGAAGAGCGCGAACATGCAGAGTGGTTTTACAATGTCTACCCGGGCGATGACATCGCCGACCTGCAGGAGTTCCTGAGCAGCGGAGCCGACCAGGGCTCGGACTGGATGACCGAACTGAATCAGGTCAAATCCGAAGATTTCAACGAGCGCAAGGCCATGGAACTGGCCATGGCCAAGGAAAAGAACCTGGCCGAACACCTGCGCACCCTGGCGGCAAAAATCGACAACCCCGAAGTCCGCAAGGTTTTCGAGCAGAACGCCACCTCGACCGACCATCATTACCAGATCATCGAATCCGAATATGCGCGCATGATGGGCATGGTGCACGAAACCGACATTGATACCTATGTGCGCGAGTAGCACACCAGGAAATACTGATTGAAAGCCGGGGGCCGCGATGGCCCCCGGCTTTTTTTATCGACGACAAGCCCGGAGATAATGGCTGCACGAGCTTGCGCACTTTGAAACCTGCGCCAGCAGGCTGTCAGGCGGGCCCTTGAACCGCAGTTTGCAGCCAAAATTACAACCTGGACTTGTCCGGGGCCTGCTGCTGATTCCGTCCTCCCGCTACGCCCCCTTCCCACCCGCCAATCGACTTCGCCCCCGGCTTCATCCGACAATCCACAGCAGAGAATCGCCTCGCCCCCTCAGCCTAGCGGCCGCGGGCTCCACAGCGAAAGGACCAGTTATTTCACACGTGAGAAGCCGGTCTTTTCACGCAATACAGCTCGTCCGCCCACGATGCTTTTACCCAAAATGCGGTATTTTATCTCTTAATTCAACAACTTAAATATTCATGTATATGAATTGGCATAGATTGTGAAAACAAGATATACGATTTTCAATATTTAAGTCGGCGTCCTCCGTCAGCAAATTGTCAGCTGACGGCTCACGGGCACCCGGCAAAGACGAGAACACGGAGGTATCTCAACCATGAAAAAGCTCATCAAACCGGCACTCTTTATCACCCTGGCGGCTTTCATCGCCACATCGGCCCTGGCCGCCGAAGGCGGCAACCCGCGCAAAGGCAAGCACCTCTTCAAGAAGACCTGCAAGACCTGTCATTCCAGCGGCGGCGCCGGCGGTGAAGTCACACCGATGACCAAAACCCAGGCTCAGTGGGACCGGGTTTTCGACAAGAAAAAACACAACGAAGAGGGGTGGAAGGACCTGTCCGACCAGGACCTGAAAGATATCCAGCAGTTCCTCTTCGACCACGCAGCAGACTCTCCGCAGCCCCAGACCTGCGGTTGATCTGTTGCTATGCAGGGACACCGGCTGCGGCCACCCCGCCGGCTCACTGCTAGCGGGGCCCCCGGCCGATAACATCTTCACCATTCAATGAGGAGGCGTAACATGAAGAAACTTGTTTTCCTGGTCATGGCGGTGCTGCTGGCCCTGCCGATGACCACCTTCGCGGCAAGCCAGGAGGACGCCATGATCTCGGAGCTGCAGAAGCAGATCGAGGCGCTGAGCGGCGAGCTCGAAGAGCTCTCGGACCGGCTTGACGACACCGAGCGGCATTCGACTCTGGACCGGATCGAGCTCAGCGGCGACCTGCGCGCCAGGGCGCACAGCCTGCATTACAACGATGTGACGTTCAATCCGGGCATCGAGGTGAATTACACCGACTTCTTCGACAAGGTCGGCATGTCAGTTATGATGCCTCCAGGCTCAGGGGCTCCCCTGGGAGACATCAATGTGTTTGTCCCTGATTCCGACCCTAACAATCCCCTCGGCCTTAGATTTGACCCGACGAACTCCGGGGGCACCGCGCTCGACAACATGTTTGTCAACCTTGCCGAGAGCAACCCGGAGCTGTTCCAGCAATTGATGAACAGCATGGCCGATTACATGCTCAATGGCAACGCCCCAGGCGTTGGCATATACCCAATGGCCAAGCTCGACACATACGATATCAACAACGACGTCATGTACGACTCCCGCCTGCGGCTGAACATGAAAGCCAAGGTCTGGGACAACGTCAAGTTCGCCGGCCGCCTGGCCATGTACAAGAACTGGGGTGATTCCACCAATGCGCAGGTGTTCGATTCCTGGAGGAGCTTCTCCATGGACGGCACCAGCTCCGGCAACACCTCAAGCGACTTGCTGCATGTTGACCGGGCTTACATGGACTGGAGCAACATCGCCGACAGTGGCGTTTATCTCTCGATCGGCCGGCGCCCCTCGACCTACGGACCGCCCACCGAGATCCGCGAGAACGAACTGCGCGGCGGCACCCCGACCGGCAACGTCATGAACCTCAACTTCGACGGCATCACGGTCGGCTACAGCCTCAGCGAAGCGACCGGCATCGAAGGGATGATCGCCCGCTTCTGCTACGGCCAGGGTTTCGAGTCCGAGTGGGGCAACGGTGAGATGTTCAACGATATCACGACGAAGGACACTCACTTCGCCGGCTTCAACTTCGACCTGTTCAACGACGGGACCAACTTCCTGCAGACGACCATCTTTAGGGCACAGGACATCAATGATGGCTTCAAGGGAACCATCGCCTTCCCGACTCAATACGGCGAACTCTTCGCTCCGACCTTGTTCAAAGACATGCAGAAGTTTCCCAACTTCAACTTCGTAACCCGCGTTCAGCCGAGCACCACCATCGGTGACATCAACCTCGGCGGCATCGTCTTCTCCCGCGAGGAAGAGAACGGCATCAAGTGGTTCACTTCCGGCGGCTGGACCCAGCTGCGTCCCAACGGCAATGCCGGCATGTTCGGCGGCATGGGTACGGACGCCGTGTTCGAGGCCCAGCTCTCTGCTGACGGCACCGAAGTCATGATGGTTCCGGTCAACGCCACCGAAGACAAGGTGCGCAACGGTTACGGGTTCTACGCCGGCGTGCAGGTACCGGCTCCGTACGGCAAGCTCGGCCTCGAGTACAACTACGGTTCGAAGTACTGGTCCCCGTTCACTCAAGGGCAGGATGACGCGCTCGGCAGCAAGCTGGCCACCCGCGGCCATGTCGGCGAAGCCTATTACATCTTCGATATCAACCCGAACATGTTCATCAAGGTCGGCGGCCTCTACTACGACTTCGTCTACACCAACAGCGGCACGCCGGTGGGCAAACCGCAGAAGGTCGACGACGTCAAGGATGGCAAAGCCTATTCCCTCATGCCCGTCATCGACACGGCATACGACCTGAATGCGTCTCTGACGGTTAAGTTTTAATTGCAGATCCCGGGGAGAGGTGCGCCTCTCCCCGATTATTCGACTCATTTAATCAATTTATTCATATATATGCTGGAACTCAGCATAAGCATCACTAACACCATTGAACCGTTGAAGGAGAAGCTCCATGCAAAAGTCAATCTGGACCGCCAGCCTGCTGCTGATCGTCCTGGCAACCCTGATTCCGGGGGCCGCACTGGCCGTCGAAAACGACCACTCCTACTTTCTCCAGGGGCCGATGGAAACCGGCCCGCAAGTGACCGCCCAGTGTCTCAAGTGCCACGAGAAACATGCCGAGGACTTCATGAAGACCACCCACTGGACCTGGGCCCTGGAGCAGAAAGTCGGCGACCGCACCGTCGTGCGCGGCAAGAAGAACGCCATCAACAACTTCTGCACCTCGATCGCCGGCAACGAACCGCGCTGCACCAGCTGCCATGCCGGCTATGGCTGGACTGACAGCTCGTTCGATTTCGGCAACCCCGGCAATGTTGACTGCCTGGTCTGCCACGACACCACCGGCACCTACGTCAAGGAGCCGACTGGCGCCGGCAACCCGTCCAAGCGCGTCGACCTGCTCTACGTCGCCCAGAACGTTGGCAAGCCGAGCCGTTTCAACTGCGGAACCTGCCATTTCTATGGCGGCGGCGGCGACGCCGTCAAACATGGCGACCTCGACTCCTCGATTGAATACCCGACCAGAGCGATCGATGTCCACATGGACGCCGACGGCAACAACTTCTCCTGCCAGGAATGCCATGCCACCGAGAAGCACGCGATCCCCGGCAACTCCCTGGGTGTCTCCCCGGGCGGCACCAGACATTTCTCCTGCGAGAAGTGCCACGACGCCGCACCGCATGCCCAGAGCCGCCTGAACCAGCACGCGGCCACGGTCTCCTGCCAGACCTGCCACATCCCCTTCTTCGCCAAGGAAGTACCGACCAAGCTTTCCTGGGACTGGTCGACCGCAGGCCAGGAGATCGAGGCACAGAATGATGAATACGGCAAGCATGCTTACGACAAGAAAAAAGGCCACTTCAAGTGGGGCAAAATGGTAACCCCCGAGTACCTCTGGTACAACGGCAGCGCCAGCGCCTACGAGCGCGGCGACAAGATCGACCCGGACAAAGTCACCATGCTGACCTACCCGAACGGCAGCATCAAGGACGAAAAGGCCAGGATCTACCCATTCAAGCTCCATTCCGGCAAGCAGATCTACGACAAGCAGAACAAGTACTTCATCACCGCCAAGGTCTTCGGTGATGGCGGTTACTGGCGTGACTTCGACTGGGACAAGGCGGCACGTCTCGGCATGCAGGCCAGCGGCCTGCCCTACAGCGGCGAGTATGGCTTTGCGCCGACCGAAATGTACTGGCGGATCAACCATATGGTTTCGCCCAAGGAAGACGCCCTCGGCTGCCTCGACTGCCACGGCGACAACGGCCGCATGCAGTGGCAGGCCCTCGGCTACAAAGGCGACCCGATGGACAACCCGAAGTACGCCCGCACCAAGTAAGCCTGCTGACTCTGAACAGGCTTCCCGGGGACCGGCCCAGGCCGGTCCCCTTGTTATTTTGGCCCTTTACCCTAAAAAACGCTTCTGAGGCCACCGGGACAGCCAGGCACCGCAGGAGCGCGCAAACCAGTTGATTTTTCCATGAATATGTCTATGATGATGTCTTACACCTCTTCCAAGGAGTCGTTGCGATGTTCGGACTGGGCACAACAGAACTGATTATTATCCTGGTACTCGTTATGATTATTTTCGGCGCCGGCAAACTGCCGCAGGTCGGTGGGGCCTTGGGCAAGGGGCTGCGGAACTTCAAGGACGGCGTCAAGGAAGGCAACGAAGAGCAAGCGGAAAAGGAAAAAGATAAAATCGACGATGGCGAGAGCAAGTAAAACCCGCCTTGACAGATAAGCAAGAAAAGCGCTTCCAAATGGAAGCGCTTTTCTTATTGGGTCGCTGCAGAGGGGATCAAATCAAACGTTTCAGCTCTGCTGGGGGGTGATGGTCACCACGACCCGCCGGTTCAGCTGGCGTCCGGCTTCCGTGGTATTGTCGGCAACCGGCTGGCTTTCGCCAAATCCGATGGTGTGCATGCGCGCCGGCGCAACACCCTGGTTGACCAGGGCATTCTGCACGCTCTGGGCCCGGCGTTCGGAGAGGTCCTGGTTGTAGACTTCGGTGCCGGTGCTGTCGGTGTGCCCGGCTATCTGGATAGTGGTCTGGGGATATTGGACCAGAACCTGGGCCACGCGGTTGATCTCCGTGCTTGCGCCGGGTTTGAGCGCTGCCGAGTTGATATCGAAGAGCACGTCCGACTTGAAAGTGACGGCCAGCACGTTGGCATTTCTCTGGATGTTGGCCGCCTCGGACGCGGCGAACTGCTGCTGCAGGGCGGCTTCCTGGTTATCCATGTAGCGGCCGATGCTGCCGCCGGCCACTCCGCCGAGAACCGCGCCGATACCGGCCCCGACCAGGGTCGACTTGGTATTGCCGCCGATGACCTGGCCCAGGCCGGCTCCGACGGCAGCGCCGATGCCCGTACCGTAGACGGCCCCCTTCTGAGTCTTCGTCTGTGGTTCGGCGCACCCCCACATGGTCAATGCAACCAGGGCCAGAATGGAACACCGCTTTATCGCTAACATCATGCAACCTCCCCTTGTTAAATTCGTTGTGTGAGATGAGTAAAGTCCGACGAACTCGACGACGGCGGCCAAAGGGCCCTCCTGCCTGCTCGATCAGATCCTGTTGCGTATACTTTGCCACTCCTGTTGATTTTAGCAACTGGTTTCGCATGAGAACAGGAAAAACATGCCAAGAACCAGCCCCGCGTGAACTTCTCCTGCTTGCCATGCCATGGGGGCCCGTGCTAGTTTTCTAACTTAATTTTTAGACGAAACAAGAGCTTGGAGGTTTACCTGGAAATGAAGATTACCCGCGCAGAGGTCGAACATGTCAGCCGCCTGTCCCGCCTGGCTTTGAGCGAGGCCGAGCTCGACTCGCTGACCGGCGAAATGGACGCCATCCTCGACTACGTGGAACAGCTCAACTCTCTCGATACCGAGGGCATAGTGCCGACGGCCCATGCCGTCCCAATGGAAAACGCCTTTCGCGCCGACGAAGTCAAGCCGGGGTTCACTCCGGAGCAGGCCCTGGGCAACGCTCCCGACACCGCAGAGAGTGCGTTCCGGGTCCGCCGGGTTATCGAGTGAACCCTCACCTAAACATTGATGGAATAACAACCATGACGATTTACGACCTGACCCTGGCGGAACTGCGCGACCGGCTGGACCGCCGTGAACTCTCGGCCGCAGAAGTGACCGGCGCCTACCTGGAGCGGATCGCCGCAACCAACCCACAGCTCAACAGCTTCATTACCGTCTGCGCCGAGACGGCGACGGTCGAAGCGGAAGCCGCAGACCGGGCGATTGCCGCCGGCGAGACCGCTCCGCTCACGGGCCTGCCAATTGCCGTAAAGGACATTTTCAACACCGCGGGGCTGAGAACCACCTGTGGTTCGCGAATCCTCGGCAATTACATCTCGCCTTACGACGCCACGGCGATTGGCCGCATCAAAGCACAGAAAGCGGTCATCCTCGGCAAGCTGAACATGGACGAGTTCGCCATGGGCAGCTCCAACGAGAACAGCGCCTTCGGTGCGGTTCGCAACCCCTGGGAGCTCTCCCGCGTACCGGGCGGCTCCTCGGGCGGCAGCGCTGCCTGCGTCGCGGCCAGGCAGGCTGCAGCAGCGCTGGGTACCGACACCGGCGGCTCGATCCGTCAACCGGCCGCCTACTGCAGCGTGGTTGGACTGAAACCGACCTATGGCCGCGTCTCCCGCTACGGCGTGGTCGCCTATGCCTCCTCGCTCGACCAGGTCGGCCCCCTGGCCCGTGACGTGCGCGACTGCGCGCTCATGCTGCAGGCGGTCGCCGGCTACGATCCGGCTGATTCGACCTCGGTGGACACAGCGGCTCCCGACTACCAGGCCGGCTTGACCGGGAACATTAAAGGACTGCGCATCGGCCTGCCGCGGGAATATTTCATCGATGGTCTGGATGATGACGTGCGCCGGGCCGTCGAGCAGGCGACGGCGACCTACCGCGACCTCGGTGCCGAAATCGTCGAGGTCAGCCTGCCGCACACCGCCTATGCGGTTGCCTGCTACTACCTGATCGCCACCGCCGAAGCCTCGAGCAACCTGGCTCGCTATGACGGCGTGCGTTACGGCCTGCGTGCCGAGCAGGCGGAGAACCTGATCGACATGTACATGCAGAGCCGGGCGGCCGGATTCGGCACCGAAGTCAAGCGCCGCATCATGCTCGGCACCTACGCGCTCTCTTCCGGCTACTACGACGCCTACTATCTCAAGGCGCAGAAAGTCAGGACACTGATTCGCCAGGACTTTCTCGACGCCTTCGAAAAGGTCGACGTCCTGCTGACACCGGTGGCGCCGACCCCGGCCTTCGCCCTTGGCGAGAAGGTCAACGATCCGCTGCAGATGTACCTCTCGGACATCTACACCATCCCGGTCAATCTGGCCGGGACCTGTGCCATGAGCCTCCCATGCGGCTTCTCGGCCGACAGCCTGCCGATCGGCCTGCAGCTGATCGGCAAGCCTTTCGACGAGGCAGCCATCCTGAGCGCGGCCTACGCTTTCGAGCAGGCCACCGAATGGCACAAGAGGCAGCCGGAGATTTAGAATCGGGGACACAGCAGACAGGATACGGAAGACCACAGGAGGCTCTGATCTGTATTCTGTATTCTGTCTCCTGTATCCTAAAAATAATGAGGTTCTCAATGAATTACGAAACCGTCATCGGGCTGGAAGTGCATGCCCAGCTGACCACCAGGACCAAGATCTTCTGCGGCTGCTCTACCGAGTTCGGCCGGACGCCCAACTCTCAGACCTGTCCGGTCTGCCTCGGCCTGCCGGGCGCCCTGCCGGTCCTCAACCGCAAGGCGGTGGAGTTTGCCATCAGGACCGGTCTGGCGACCAACTGTCGGATCGCGCCCCGCTCGATCTTCGCCCGCAAGAACTATTTCTATCCCGACCTGCCGAAGGGCTACCAGATCTCCCAGTACGAGCTGCCGGTCTGTGAACACGGCTGGCTGGACATCGACCTTGGCGATGGCCAAAGCAAGCGCATCGGCATCACCCGGGCCCACATGGAGGAGGATGCCGGCAAGCTGATCCACGGCGAGACGCCGGAAACCGCCGGCAGCTCCCTGGTCGACCTCAACCGGGCGTGCACGCCCCTCTTGGAGATCGTCTCGGAACCGGATATGCGTTCGGCCGACGAAGCGATCGCCTACCTGAAAAAGCTGCATCAGATCGTGGTTTATCTCGGCGTCTGCGACGGCAACCTCGAGGAAGGCAGCTTCCGCTGCGACGCCAACGTTTCGGTCCGGCCCTTCGGGCAGAAGGAGTTCGGCACCCGCGCCGAGCTGAAGAACATCAACTCGTTCCGCTTCATCAGGCAGGCCATCGAATACGAGGTTGAGCGCCAGATCGACCTGATCGAGAGCGGCGGCAAGGTCATCCAGGAGACCCGCCTGTTCGACAGCGGCACCGGCATGACCCGCTCCATGCGCGGCAAGGAAGAAGCCCACGACTACCGTTATTTTCCCGACCCCGACCTGGTGCCGCTGGTGATCAGCCCGGCATGGATCGAAGAGGTTCGGGCGACGCTTCCCGAACTGCCGGATGCCAAACGCCACCGGTTCGTCGAGGAACTGGGACTGCCGGCCTACGATGCCGAGGTCCTCGCTGCCGACCGCAACCTGGCTGATTATTTCGACGCCTGCGTCACCCTCGCCAAGGACGCCAAGAGCTGCGCCAACTGGGTTATGGGTGAGGTCCTCCGCAAGCTCAAGGAGACCGACACCGAGGTCGTTGCGGCACCAGTCACTCCTGAGCTGCTCAGCGGCCTGCTGGCAAGGATCGCCGACAACACGATATCCGGGAAGATTGCCAAAACCGTCTTCGAGCAGATGTGGCTGAGCGGCGAGACCGCCGACCAGATCATCCAGGCGCAAGGGCTCAAGCAGGTGACCGACACGGGCGCGATCGAAGGGCTGGTCGACCAGGTGATTGCCGCTCATCCGGAGCAGGTGGCCGAGTACCTGTCCGGCAAGGACAAGTTGATCGGCTTTTTCGTCGGCAAGGTCATGCAGGCCAGCCAGGGCAAGGCCAACCCCGGAATGGTGAACCAGCTCTTGAAGAAGAAGCTGCAAGGGTGAAGCAGGTGGAGAGGAGACCGCATACGGAAGTCAGCATGCCGGATGAAAACACGCTACCGTGCTTTGACGGCCCCCCCATAACCAGCGCCCCCTCTCCCGTATTCTGTATTCTGTCTCCTGTATTCTGTCTCCTGTATTCTGTCACTTATTTCCTCCCCAGGAACGGTATCCATCCATGAGCAATTGCGATTTTTTCCCCGATGCCGCGGGCATCCGCCCGATCAAGTACAGCGACGGCATTTTGCGCCTGATCGACCAGCGCCGCCTGCCCACCGAAGAGGTGTGGCTGGAATACACCGATTACCACGAGGTCGCCGAAGCGATTCGCAGCATGGTGGTACGTGGTGCCCCGGCAATCGGCGTCACCGCCGCCTACGGCGCTTTTTTCGGCGCCCAGGCCAGCAAGGCTGAGAAGTATGCCGATTTTGTCACCGAGTTCGAGCAGGTGTGCGAGGTGCTTGCTGCAACCCGCCCGACGGCAGTCAACCTCTGCTGGGCCCTGGAACGCATGAAAAGCCTGGTGCGTGCCAACGCCGACCAGCCGGTCGGCAACCTGAAAATAGGCCTCGAGTACGAGGCGATGGCGATCAACGAGGAAGACATCCGCATCAACATGAGCATGGGCCGACATGGCGCGGCGCTTTTGCCAGACCAGGTGCGGATCCTGACCCACTGCAACGCCGGGGCCCTGGCCACCGGCGGCTACGGTACGGCGCTGGGGGTCGTTCGTGCGGCCGTGGCCGCCGGCAAGCAGGTCACCGTGTTCGCCGATGAGACCCGCCCCTTTCTGCAGGGTTCCCGGCTGACCGCCTGGGAGCTGCATCAGGACCACATCCAGACCATCCTGATCTGTGACAACATGGCCGGCTACCTGATGTCCAAGGGCGCCATCGACGCAGTGGTCGTCGGTGCCGACCGGATCGCTGCCAACGGCGACGTCGCCAACAAGATCGGGACCTATACGGTCGCCGTGCTCGCCAGGGAGCACCACATCCCCTTCTACGTGGCGGCGCCGACCTCGACGATCGACCTGCAGGCCGCTGACGGCTCGCAGATTCCGATCGAGGAACGCGACAGCCGCGAGGTCACCCATCTCGGTGATCAGCAATTGGCTCCGACCGGGGTCGCCGTGTTCAACCCGGCCTTCGACGTGACCCCGGCGCGGCTGGTCAGTGCCATCATCACCCAGCATGGGGTCGCCAGGGGCAACTACACCGAACAGCTGGCCGCTTTCGTCCAGAAGGATAGATAACCGACCCGATGAGCATTACCGAGCGTCAGACATGGGCTGAGCAGCTCCTCGCCGGCGATGAAGCGGCCCTGGCCGCCACCGCCGCCAGGTCAGGTTTTGCCCAACCGGCGAGAACCGCGGCCAACCTGGTCCTGCTGCTGCAGGTCTTCTGCGATCCGCAGCTGGTGACCACCCTCGCCGAACAGGCTTTGTCAACCGCTGACCCGGACCTGGCACTCAACAATCTCGAACGTCTCAGCGGGACGGATGCCAGGCAAGGGCTGGCCGACGTTCTCAAAGACCAGGCTCACGCCGCCCGGTTATTGACGATTCTCGGTGCCTCGCCATTCCTCGCCGGCATCCTCTTCCGCCGCACAGGCTTTTGCGCGGAGCTGTTCCTGCAGGGCCGGATCGGCACCTCGAAAACCGAGGCGCAGATGTGCGCGGAGCTGCGCCAGATGATCGCCGACGACGCCGACTTTGCCGCGCTGAAAAATGGCCTGCGCGTTTTCAAAGCCCGCGAGATACTGCGCATCGGCGGACGAGACCTGTGCGGGCTGGCCGGGCTGGAGGAAGTCACCGCCGAACTCTCTTCGCTGGCCGCAGCCGCGTTGCAAAGAGCCGTCGAAATCTGCAGCCGCCAGTTGCAGGCCGAATACGGCGCCCCCCTGCTCGACTCCGCACAAGGCGCCACGCCAGGAGAGGCGGAGTTCACCATTCTCGGCATGGGCAAGTTCGGCGGCTGCGAGCTGAATTTTTCTTCCGACATCGACCTGATCTATTTCTACAGCTCCGATCGCGGCCAGACAGCGGGGATTGCCGACCCGATTCGCGGGCCACGCAACCGCATTTCCCTCCACCAGTATTTCGTCAAGCTGGCGGGGCTGATCACCCGCGCCATCGGCCAGGTCACCGAAGACGGCTTCGTGTTCCGCGTCGACCTGCGCCTTCGGCCAGAGGGGAACAGCGGCGAAATGGCCAACTCGATTGCTGCGGGGGAAATGTACTACGAGGGCTGGGGGCAGAGCTGGGAGCGCTCGGCAATGCTCAAGGCCCGCCCGGTCGCCGGCTCGAAAGCGCTCGGCGAACAGCTTCTGCAGCGTTTGCAGCCGTTCATCTACCGTCGTCACCTCGACTACGCCATGATCGACGATATCAAGCTGATGAAGCAGAAGATCGACCGCAGCCTGACGCGGGTCAAAGAGGGCGAACTGAACCTCAAGCTGGGGCGCGGCGGCATCCGCGAGATTGAATTCTTCATTCAGGCCCTGCAGCTGATCAACGCCGGCAAGCACCCGCGGCTGCGGCTGCGCAACTCCCTAGAGGCCCTGCAGGTGCTCGCTGCCGAGGAGCTGATTACCGTCGAGGAGCGTGACGACCTCAGTGCAGCCTACCGCTTCCTGCGCACTGTCGAGCATCGCATCCAGGTGATCCACGAGCAGCAGACGCACAACCTGCCGACTCGGCCGGAGGAGCTTACCGCCCTGGCCAGGCGCTGTGGTTATACGCAGGCGGCAGAGTTCATGGCGGCCCTGGGCCAGCACCGGGACAAGGTCTCGGCGATTTTCCGCGACCTCTTCTACACCAGCGAAGAGGAGCTGCCCTCCCAGGTCAGCCCCGAGGTCATCATGCTGTTCGACGCCAGCGCCGATCCCGATCTCTGCCTGGATATCCTCGAAGAAAAAGGCTTCCGCCCGCCTGAAAGCGCCTACGAGAGCCTCAAGGTCCTGCGCCAGGGCGGGACCAGGGGATATCTGACCGAACGGGCCCGCCGCCTGCTGGACCGGATCGCACCGCTGCTCTTCCAGGAGGTGATGTACAGCCCGGATCCACCGATGGCCCTGGCCAACATGGAAAAGTTCCTCGAGGCCTGCCGCCGGGCACGCGGCACCTACTATGCCCTGCTGGCCGAGAACCCGGGGATCATCAAGGTCCTGGTCTCGCTCTTTGCCACCAGCCAGTTTCTCTCGCGCAACTTCATCCAGCACCCGGAAGTTCTCGATTCACTGGTGGCGACCAGCTACGCCCGGAATGTCAAGCAAGCCGAGCGGCTCACTGCCGAACTGGGCGAACACCTGAGCCACGCGGAGTACTACGAGGACAAGCTCAATACCCTGCGACGCTTCCGCAACGAGGAATTTCTACGCATCGCCATCAACGACATTCATGGCCATACACCGCAGGGCCAGACCACCCTCCAGATCTCGCTGGTCGCCGATGCCTGCCTGCAGCAAGCGCTGGTCATCGCCCGGGAGGAACTGCTGGAACGTTACGGCCTGCCTTTCTGCCGGGACGATGCCGGCGAATTGCACGAAGCGGCCTTCGTCATAGTCGGCATGGGCAAGCTGGGCGGGATGGAGCTGAACTACCACTCCGACCTGGACATCATCTTCATTTACGAAGGCGAGGGGGAGACCGGGCCGGTCGAGCGGACCGCTCCCGGGCGCTTCAGGCAACAGACCAACCAGCAGTACTTTGCCCGCCTGGCGCAGAGGATCATTTCCGTTCTGACTCTGATGACCCAGGAAGGCAATGTTTATGAGATCGACACCCGCTTGAGACCGTCCGGCAACCAGGGGCCGCTGGTCTCATCTCTGCCGGCCTACCGTGAGTACCACAAGAGCTCGGCCGCGCCATGGGAGCGCCAGGCGCTGATCAAGGCCAGGGTGGTCGCGGGCTCGGCAGACCTGGCCGCCGCCTTTGATGCGCTGACCGCCGAAATCGTCTACGAGCGTTCGCTGCCGGACGACCTCGCCGAAGAGATCTGCCGCCTGCGCCAGCGGATGGAGAAGGAACTCGGCAAGGAAGACGCGCAGCATCTCAACATCAAAACCGGACGCGGCGGCATGGTCGACGTCGAATTCATTGCCCAGTACCTGCAGCTGCGGCACGGCCGTGACCGGCCCGTTCTGCGTTGCCGCAACACGGTCGAAGCTCTGAGCCTCCTGCAGAGGGAGCGCTTGCTTTCGGAAAAGGACTATGAGACTTTGGTCTCCGGCTACAAGTTCCTGCGCCGGCTGGAAAACAAGCTGCGCCTGGTTCACGATCAGTCGGTCAATGAGCTGTCCGCCGACACGGCCTATCTGGCGAAGCTGGCCCGGCATCTCGGCTACCCGGAAGCACCGACGAGACCTGAGAAACGCTTCCTGGAAGACTACGCCAGGACGACCCAGACGATCCGCGAAGTGTTTGAACGCGTGTTGCATTGCAGGGAGAAAGCTTGAGATGGGTTCTGAGGGGGACCGCAGGCAGATTCTGATCGTCGACGACGACCCGAACATCCGCCGCTTCATTACCGAGTCTTTACGCTTGCGCGGTTATGGAGTCCGGAGCTTTGCAGCGGCGGAGGATGCCCTGCTGGAGCTGGAAGACCATGACTTTGACCTGGCCCTGCTGGACATTCTCCTGCCGGGCACCAACGGCTTGCAACTCTGCCGCAAGCTGAAATCCCTGCCGAAGACCAAGCACCTGCCGGTCATCATGATGACCGCCTTTTACAAACAGACCGAGCACATCAGCGACGCCCGCGAAACATACGGCGCGGTGGACTACCTGCTCAAGCCCTTCCCTTTGAAAACGCTTCACGAGAAGATCGAAGCCCAGATCGGAGCACCGGATGTAGCGGTCGAGGCCGAGGAGCGGCTGAGCATTGGCGGGCAACTCGCCGAGACCGGCCTGCCACGCATCCTGCACAAACTCTACAGCCTGCGCGCCACCGGATTGCTGCACCTGGAGAACCGCGAGGTCAAGAAGGTCATTTACATCCACGACGGCTACCCGATTTTTGTCCGCTCCAATCTGGTCAAAGAGTTCCTCGGGCAGAGGCTCCTGCGAAGCGGGCAACTCAACGAAGCCGAGCTGAACCAGACTGTCGAGATCGCCAGGGGAAAAGGCCAGCGGCACGGCACGGCACTGGTCGAAATGGGCTTGATATCGCCGCAGCAGTTGGAGGAAAGCCTGCACAGCCAGGCCCGGGAAAAGCTCCTCGAGATTTTTTCCTGGCCTGAAGGCAACTACCGGTTCATCCAGGCGCGCGAGTTCAAGCCCGGCGTCACCAGCATCGACCTCTCGACCGCCAACCTGATCCTGCAGGGCCTGCGCGATTATGCCGGGCGCGAGCAGCTGTTGAAGATTCTTGAACCGCACTACGATCACTACCTGCAGCGGGCGGAAAACCCCCTCTACCGTTTTCAGGAAATCCAGCTCTCCGCCGGCGAACAGCTCATTCTCGACGGATGCCAGGGGCAGTCGACCCTGCGTGAAGTCCTCAAACGCCACACGCTCTCACGCAAGGTGGCGGAACCACTGCTGGCCGCACTCCTGAGCACCGGCATCCTGGTCGGGCGCAGCGAACCGGCAGCCGTTCCGGACGAGTCCAGCTTCGACGAGGTGGAGGATCTCGGCACCCGACGGCAGAGCTTCCTCAAGGATTTTGCTTGGATGATGGAGCAGGATTTCTTTACCCTCCTCGGGGTCAGTGAGTCAGATTCCCGTGAGCAGGTTCGCAGGTCCTATCACAAGCTGGCCAAGACATATCACCCGGACCGTTTTTTCGAGCAGGACAGTCTGCTCGACCTCCAAGACAAGGTCAACATGCTTTTCCAGCGCATCGGCGATGCCTATGAAACCTTGAGCGAAGTCTCGGCCAGAGCGAGCTATATCAGGCGCCGCCAGGGCAAGTCCCCCGTCCCGACGACCAGCCTGGAAACGATTCTCCAGGCCGAGACCGCATTCCAGAAGGGGAAGGCACTCTTCCGGAACATGAAATATGCCGACGCAGAGGAGGCCTTTGCCGAAGCGCTAAGCTGCACCCCCAATGAAGCGGAGTACTTGATGTACCGGGCATGGTCAGCCTACAAAGCCGCCCCCCAGGCAACGGAGACCGTCATCAGCAGCCGCAGGGACCTGGTGCGAGCCGCCGAGCTGAATCCCAGGCTGAGCCTGGCGCAACTGTATCTCGGCTATATCGGCAAAGCTGAAGGCGACCAGAAAGAAGCGCAGCGCCGCTTCGAAAGGGCGGTCAAGTGCGACCCGAACTGCACCGAGGCGCTCCGCGAGCTGCG
Organism: Geobacteraceae bacterium; assembly: GCA_024640545.1. GTDB lineage: Bacteria > Desulfobacterota > Desulfuromonadia > Desulfuromonadales > BM103 > JAHEDT01. Next base: position 21,306 of record JAHEEU010000006.1, on the reverse strand, counting down.
CTTGATGAACATGCGCAAGGCAACTGTCGGCAAAGAGAAGAAGGGGCTTTTCGACAGGATCTTCGACTGAGCGTCAGCCCGTCGCGCTCCAGGGGTCGGCCGGCATATCCAGCCAACTCAGGCAGGGGTCGTGCAAAGCGATCCCCTCCCTGGCACAGGCGCGTTCGATGCAGGTCTTTTCGATGAAGTTCCGGAGCATCTCGAACTGCTGATTCGCGAAGGACTTGAACAGCAACCCGACCTGGGGTTGCGCGCTGACCTGGGCGTCTCCTGCGGGAACGGAATAGATGACTTCCGCAGCGAGACTCTGCGTCCTGCCGGCCAGGGTCACGTGCAGATGCAGTGACCTGCCGCGCGGGATCTCCTGCGCACAGGCAATCCGGCCGCCGCGACCGGAGAGGGAGAGCAACCGGCCTTCCAGCCGGGCCTCGCCAATTTCCAGGGCAATCGCCAGATCCATGGCCAACCGAATGTGCCGGCGGGGAGTCGAGAAAAACTGCGACTCGAGCAGGTGGTAGAGCCGGGACAGGGAGATGGGGGGCGCCAGGAAACGGCCTTCGGCAAGCGGCATGGGCGTCAGCCAGACCACCTCGCCGACGCGGGGCGGCAATTCCAGCCCGCGTTCAGCGAACACCACCTTGGCGGCCGCCGGATCCTCGACGGCAAAGAACTTCCAGTCAGCCAGGATGCTGCCCAGCAGCTTATTGAACTTCGGGTTGCGGGTGACGACCGCGACCTGCTTGATATCGGGCTGTCGGCCCCCTAACAATGTCATGCCACTACCCCCCTCCCGAGATGGCGCCGGGCAAATCCACCACGATCGCCGTGCAATCGTCAAACGGCGGCTGGCCGGCAAGGTGGTCGCCGAGCTCTGCAAAGAGCCTTTCCAAAAATACCATATGATCACCATCCAGGCTGCGGAAAGCAGCATCGAGGCGTTCCGCACCGTACATTTGGCCCTGCGGGCTGCTGCTGTCGATCAACCCGTCAGTGTAGAGCAGCAAGCGGTCGCCGGCTTCGAGCTGGAAGCGGACAGCTGGAAACTCTGCCTGATCGAAATAGCCGACCGGAGGGCTGGTCGCCGGCAGGCGGAGCAGGGTCTCCCGGCGGCGCACGAGGGCGGCCGGGTGCCCGGCATTGACATAGTGCATCGCCAGAGTGCGCGGGTCGATGACGCCGAAAAAGATCGTCGCCGAAAAAAAATGATCCAGAAGGTTGGAACGCCGGGCAAAAGTGCGCAGGAAAGCATTGAGGTCGCAGACCACATCCTGCGGGCGGCACTCTTCTACGGCGGCATGATGGATGAAGCCGTAGACCAGCGACATGACCACCGAAGCATGCAGGCCATGCCCGGTCACGTCACCGAGGAAGAGAACCTGGCAGCCGCTGTCGAGCTCGATAAAGTCGTAAAAGTCGCCGCCGAGCACTTCGGCCATGCGATTTTTGGCTGCGATGCGGCACCAGTTGCAGCGGGGGGAGTTCTTCGGCAGAAGCAGCTTCTGGACCTCTCCGGCCAGCTTGAGCTCAACGGGGTCGAGGCCTCTCTGCGGCGGGTTGCTGGCCACTCGGGGTTGGCTCATCAGTCCTCCTCTCATCGAGCTCCAGGAGCCTGACCATCTCGCGGTCCAGAAGGTGGCGCGGGCGCACGTTGCTCAGCGCACGGATCATGCTGCGCTTGAGATACCGGTTCTCCTTGTGCAGCTCGCTGAGCAGCTGCTTCATCCGCTGGCGCTTCTGGTCCACCTGGCCCATCATCGGGCAGCCGCAATCGATGACCGGGAATGCGTTCTGCCGGGCCATCTTGATTATATCCGATTCTTCAACATAGACCAGCGGCCGGATCACGGTGTGCCGCTGGTTGTCCGCCAGAAGCCTTGGGCTCATGGCCGCCAGGGTGCCGATATAGAACTGGTTGAGCAGCAGCGTCTCGATGAAATCGTCGAGGTGGTGACCGAGGGCAATCTTGTTGCAGCCGAGCCGGTCAGCCACGGTGTACAGGACACCACGCCGCAGGCGGGCGCAAAATGCGCAATAGGAGGACCCCGGACGCAAATTCTCGTCGATGATCCGTGAACAATCAGTGGCCTCCATGTGCACCTGGAACCCACAGCCCTTCAGGTAATCCGCCAGGACATCCTTGCGATAGCCGGGAAAGCCGGCATCGATATTGACCGCGATCAGCTCGTAGTGAACCGGCGCCCGTCGGCGCAGCTGTTCGAGAATATGCAGCAGGGCGTAGGAGTCCTTGCCGCCGGAGACGGCCACGGCGATCCGGTCGCCTTCCTCGATCAGCTTGAAATCACCGATCGCCTGGCCGGTGAGCTTTTTGACTTTGCGAAAATGAGCATTATTCAGTAACAACGTCGGCAACCTGTCTTTTTCTGTGATCGGCGGTTGATTGCGGAGTGAGGTTTTCAGAACCGCAAGAGATCAAGCCCGGCCAGCCTTCCCGCCCGGCGGCAGCGGCCATGTGGGTCCCGGCCGGACCGGCCGGCTGATGCGCCGGCTCAATCTGCCGAGGGTAGCATGCAGACCGGTTTTTCATCCGCGCATTTAACGACAACCTCGGGAATATTTCAAGGGCCGAACAGAACGGCGGCCGCGAGGCCGCCGTCGGCGCGTTCCGGAATCCGCTTCAGCGCGTCTAGGCGTCCGGTTTGGAGCGGTGAGGATCGGCATGCCCCGGGTTCAGGCCAACGAACCGGCGGGCATCTTCGAGGACCAGGTAGAGGGAAGGGATCAGCAACAGGGTGATGCCGGTGGCGAAGAGAATGCCGAAGGCCAGGCTGAGTGCCATGGGCACGAGAAACTGTGCCTGCACGCTCGTCTCCAGGATCATCGGCGTCAAGCCGAAGAATGTCGTCAGCGACGTCAGCAGGATCGGTCGGAAACGCCTCTGCCCGGCATCCATGAGCGCATCCTGCAGCCCTCTCCCCTGCCGCCTGGCACGGTTGACGTAATCGATCAGCAGCAACGAGTCATTAACCACCACACCGGTCAGGGCCACGATACCGAACATGCTCAGGATACTCAGGTTGTAGCCCATGATGAAGTGCCCGAGGATCGCGCCGACAATCCCGAACGGGATCGCCGTCATGATCAGCAACGGCTGGGAGTAGCTGCGGAAAGGGATTGCCAGCAGCGCAAAGATGACGATCAGGACCAGCTTGAACCCGGTAAACATGCTGGCCATCGACTCGCGCCGGTTCTTGTCCTCCCCCTCCAGGTCATAACTCAGGCCGGGGTAGTCGGCGATCAGCTTCGGCAGGGCGTTCGCCTTGATCTCGGCGAGGATCTCCTCGGCATTGGCGACATGACTGTCCACGTTCGCCGTGACATCGATCACCCGCTTGCGGTCGGTCCGGTTGATCTTGCTGAAACCGTGGCTTTCGATCAGGGTCGCCGCCCTGTCCAGGGGGATTTCGCCGCCTCCGGGCACCCTGATCCGCATGGTTTCAAGATTCCAGAAGCGTTGCCGGCTCTCTTCAGGATAGCGGACCTGGACCTTGACTTCATTACGGCCGCGCTGCAGGCGCAGAGCCTCGGAACCGTAAAAAGCGCCGCGCAGCTGGCGCCCCAGCTCCTCCTCGGTAATGCCCAGGGTGCGGGCTTCGGCTTTCAGGCGGACCTTGACTTCACGTTTGCCCAGCGTGTAGTTGTCGCTGACATCCCCCGTCCCGGGATAGGTTGCCAGGACCTGCTTGAGCCGCTCGGCCGCCTCGTCCAGAACAGCAAAATCTTCATGTGCGAGCTGCACGTCGATATTGGCACCGAGGTGGATCAGGTTCGAAGTGAAGGTCAGGGTTTCCACACCCACGATCTCTCCGACCCGCTCGCGCCAGCGGTTGGAGATCTCGGTTGCCGGCACTCCGCGCCGTTCGCTCGGTGTCAGGAACATCGAAATGTTGGCAAGGTTCCCTCCGCTGCTGGCGAAGGCCCCAGCCGGGCCGCGCTCCGCCACGGCGGTGCCGACGTCCGCATAGATGTGGCGCAGCACCGAATCACCGGTCGGCCGGTCATGATCGAACTCGGCGACCACGGCCAGCCCGGCATCAACGACCTGCTGCTGGATCCGGGTCGTCAGGGCCACCGGGCTTCCGGGGGCCAGCTCCAGGGCCACCTGAATGACATTCCCGTCCACCTCCGGCATGAAGCGGAACTTGACGATGCCGCCGCCGATCAGGCCGACACCGGCCAGGAGCAGTACGGCGCAGGCCACGGCAACGGTCGTGTAGCGGTACTCCAGGCAGAGAGCCAGAGTCTTCCGGTACGGCCCGTCGATGAAGACCTGCAGAAGCCGGCCGAAACCCTGGCGCAGGTTATCGAGACCTCCCAGGAATCCCCCCGGGGCCCGGCGGGGCTGGCCGATCGCCAGGTGGGCAGGCAGGATGAACAGGCATTCGATGAGCGACACCAGGAGAATCGTTATGACGATAGCCGGGATCACCATGATGAACTTGCCCATGATGCCGCTGGTGAAGAGCAGCGGCAGAAACGCCGTAACCGAGGTCAGGATGGCAAAGATCACCGGCTGGGCGACCTCGATCGTACCGTCAATCGCCGCCTGCAGGTAAGGCTTGCCGGACTGGCGGTGTTCATAGACATTCTCGCCGACGACAATGGCGTCGTCGACCACGATGCCGAGCGCCATGATGAAGGCAAACAGCGAAATCATGTTGATCGAGACATCGATCGCCGGCATGAACAGCAGGGCGCCGCAGAAGGAGATGGGGATGCCGAGCATGACCCAGAGCGCCAGGCGAATCTCGAGGAACAGTCCGAGGGTGATAAAGACCAGCACCAGGCCGATCAGGGCATTCCTGGTCAGCAGGTCCTTGCGGCTTTTGAAGAGCTCAGAATTGTCGTTCCAGGTCGCCAGGTCGACCGATTCCGGCAGCTGGCGGCGCTTGGCCTCGACGAACTTGTTGACCGTCTCGGAAATCTCCGTCGGCTTCTGGTCTCCGACCCGGTAGACCTTGACCATGGCCGCCGGCAAGCCGTCGAACAGGCCGAACTGGTCGGTTTCTTCGAAGCCGTCGCGAATTGTGGCGATCTCGTCGAGGGTGACTTCCGTGCCGTCAGGCGCGGTCAGGATGACGATGCTGGCGTATTCATGCCCGACGTAGCGCCGTTCCTTGGTCCTGACCAGGATCTCCCCGGAGCTGGTTTTGATCGACCCGCCGGGGAGGTCGAGCGACGCCTGGCGGATCCGTTGCGCGACCTGATCGAAGGTCAGGGCATAGCGGCGCAGGCTGGCCTCTTCAATTTCGATGGAGATCTCGTAGGGGCGCACGCCGCTGAGATCGACCTGGGTGATGCCCGGTTCGAGCAGCAGCTCGTCGCGAACCTGCTCCGCCAGCTCCCGCAGGCTGCGCTCGGGCAACTTGCCGTATGCGACCACGGAGATCACTTCCCTGCGGTTGAGCATCTTGCTGACCACCGGCTTCTCGGCGTCTTTCGGGAAAGTGGTGATCCGGTCGACTTCGCTCTTGATATCCTGCAGGACCAGGTCAATGTCCGCATCGGTCATGATCTCCGCGGTGACCACCCCGTAGCCTTCGGCCGCCACTGACTTGACCTGCTTGATACCGTCCACGCCGGAGAGGTTCTCCTCGACCTTGAGGATGACACCTTCTTCCACCTCCTCCGGACCGGCACCTGGATACGCCACGCTCACCTGGATCCGATCGAGGGAGATATCCGGGAAGACCTCCTGCTTGATGCTGAAGCCGAGGATCAACCCCCCGACGATCAGGACCAGCATCAACAGGTTGGCGGCGACATGATTCTCCGCCATCCAGCGAATCGCTCCGTTCATTGGCCGGCCTCGCGCAGCTGCGGTCGCAGCAGCATCCCTTCGGCCGCTGCGGAAAGACTGGTCAGGACCAGTTTCTCGCCTGGCTCGAGACCGGCACGGATCAGAACCTCCCCGGGTTCCCTGCGCAGGATCTCAACCGGGCGGATATGCAGCCGGTTTGCATCGTCGACGATCCAGAGAGTGTCGTTGTCGTGCAGAGCGCTGCGGGGCACCGCGAAGATGTCGGCGAGGTCGTCGCCCTGCAGGCGCACCTCGACGAACATCCCCGGCAGAAGTTCATTGAGGAGATTCCCTGACGGACCATCCTCGGCAACCGGGTCGGCCACCGTCACCACCAGGCGGGCCATCCGGCTGCGCGGATCGATCTCGCCCAGGGCACGGGTTATCTCACCCCGCCAGCGGAAGGCCTGGTCGCCGGCCTGCAACACGACCTCGGCACGTGACCCCCGCTCGACACCACCGCTGCGCGGGACCTGCAGCCAGGCCAGCTCCTCGATGGGCAGCGGCACGGCGATTTCCAGCTGGTCCGTACCGAGCACGGTTGCCACCGGGCTCCCGGCATTGACGAACTGGCCGACCTCGACCTGTTCACTGCGCACCGAGCAGTTGAAGGGGGCAAACACCCGGGTCCGCTGCAGGTTGATCTCGGCCTGCCTGACGTTGGCCAGCGCGGCGTCGCGCTGAGCCCGGGCACTTTTCAGCTGCGGCTCGTAGACGACCAGCGGGTTGGGCTGCTCACGGCTATCGGGGTTCAGTTCCCGCCATTCCCTGCGCGCCACTTCGGCCAGGTTCTCGTTGCGCAGCAGCTCAAGTTCCGCCTGGGCCAGGCTGGAACGGGCCAGCTCGATCGCCAGGCGGTAGTCTTCATCCTCAATCGCAAACAGCAGCTCCCCTTTGCGGAGCTGTCCACCGGCCACCATTCGGGGAGAGATTTCGCTGACCCGGCCCTTGACCTGGGGCGTGATGGTCACTTCGAAGCGCGGCTGGACAGTGCCGGTCCCGGTAACCACGACCTGGTGACGGGTTCTGACCAGGGGGGTCATTTCGACCAGCGGCCCGAGATGGGGAGTCTCATGCGGCAGGGGCACTTTGCGCGATTTGACCAGCACAAAGGTCAACCCAAGGGCAACGACTATCACCAGCAGCGGCAGCACAGCTCTCTTGACTTTCATGGTTGCTTATCCTTTGCGGCCTGTAGACGGGTATTCAGTTGCTCCTGCATCCAGGATCCGCCGAGGGCCCGGGCCAGGCTGATGCGGTCTGTCAGCAGCTGGCGCTGCGCATCGAGCAGTCGGCTGCGGGTATCGGCATCGGCGCGCTGGGCCGTCAGCACGGGGAGATAATCAACCAGTCCGGCCAGGTAGCGCTCCGTGGACAGGCGCAGGCTGGCCGAGGTCGCCCGGGCGGTTGCCATCAGGCTCTCGATACGCTGGCCGGTGGCGTGATTGTTCGCCAGGGCATCCTCGACTTCCTTGAAAGCCGTCAGCACTTTCTGCTGGTAGCCGGCCACGGCTTCCCGCAGCGCCGCCTCGTTGCGATCGACCTCGGCACGCCGCCGCCCACCGTCTATCACCGGCAGGGCCAGATTGCCGAGCAGACTCCAGAACTCCCCCTTGATCAGGCCGGCGGCGACCTCCTGCCGCAGGGTGCCGTAATTCCCGGACAGGGTGATCGACGGAAAACGGTCGGCAATCGCAGCGGCCACCCTGGAGTCAGCGGCGGCCACTCTCTGCAGTGCCGCCTGCAGGTCCGGGCGCTGGCTGATCAATTCTGCAGGGATGCCTACGGCATAGAGCTCGGGAGCTGACGGTAATGTGGCGAGGCGGCCAGCTTGATTGCCCTCCGGGTAGCGGCCGAGCAGAACGCCGATGGCATGCTCGGCTTCGGCGAGACGGGCGGCGAAGAGGTGCCTTGCGGCCTGTGCCCCGGCCAGGCTCTGGCGGGCCTGGTACATATCGACCGCCGGAACCAGTCCCATGCGATAGCGGCTTTCGACCCGCGTGGCGGTATCCGAAAAGGACGCGATCACCTGATCGGCCAGCGCCAGTTGCGCCCGCTGTTCAACGGCCAGGAAGTAAAGATCGGCGAGGCGGGCCGTCAGACCGAGGTAGAGCGTCTGCACGTCCTGACGGGTGGCCGCCAGCTCCTGGCTGGCCGCCCGGCTGCGGGCCGCGAGTTTGCCCCAGAGGTCCAGTTCAAAACCGGCCGCCAGCGACAGTTGCCGACCGTCGCCGACGAAATCATCAACCAGGCCGGGCTGGCTGGACCGATCGAGGCTGCCAGCGGCAGAGAGTGCCGGCAGCTGGGCGCTGCGCGAAACCCTGAAGGCCGCCTCGACCTGCTCAATGCGCGCAATCGCCTGGGTCAATTCCAGGTTGTTGACAAAGAGCTCGTTCATCAGCAGGTTGAGCTGCGCGTCGTTGAAAGCCTGCCACCACTGTTCCACCGGGAGGCCGGCCCGGCCGACGGACTGAGGACCGAGATAGGCTGGCGGCGGCTCGACCGGCAGGCTTGCCCTGATCGGGTCATGCACCTGGCAGCCGGTCAGGAGCAGCGCGGTGAGGAACAGAGCTAGACGGACCATCGTTGCGCCTCCATGCCGGCAGCGGCGAAGTCGAGAAAGAGTTCAACCAGCTCATCGACAGGCAGGTCGATGTTGACATCCTCAGGCCGCAGCGAATACCGTTCGTGGCAGCGCATGATATGGCTCAGGGAGCCGATGGCAAAGTGCAGCCTCCAGAACAGGAGTTGCTGGGACAACCCAGGCAGCGCCAGGCTCAACGCTTGAAAGAGCTTTATCATCAGCGGGTCCATGTGCCGCATGAAGATCGTCATGGCAACGCCGCGTGGTTCTGCAAGGGTCCGGCCGATCAGGGCAATGAAATCGCCGGTTTCAGAGTCCTTCTGGCGCTGCCGCAGGGTCGGCTCGACAAACGTCCGCAGGACCTCCCGGCAGGATGGCACCCTTCTGGACCGCTCCGCCCTCTGCATCAGCGCCTCGAGCTGGCCGAGCCGCATCTCGTTGAGCGGGGTCAGGCGGCGCACGATGACTGCTTCGAGAAGGGCCTCCTTGCTGCCGAAGTGGTAATTGACCGCGGCCAGATTGGCCTTGGCCGCCTGGGTTATGCAGCGCAGCGAGGTGGCATGATAACCGTCCCTGGCGAAAAGGTGCTCCGCGGCATCGAGAATCCTCTGTTTGGTGACTGGCGGGCTCATCGGTCTGCGGCAGCTCCTGAAAGTGGAGGAAGCATTGTCACGATTATACAATTGATTTAAACGTTCGTTTTAATTTCGTCAAGCAATTAATTTTCCGGGACAACCATCGGAAACTGGTTCGCAAACACCGAGACAAGCATCTTGGGTGATTGCGTCCGGCGACAGACCTGCTAGCCTTTAGTTATCATCAACTCGGAAAGAAAGCTTCCCAGATGTTCACTTGGAAACGGATTATCCTGACAGGCAGCGGTCTGATCCTTTTGGCCCTGCTCTTCGTCACCCTGGTGCTGCCCGGCATCATCATTACCAAAAGCCAGGAATGGGTTGCCGAGGAAACCGGCCGATCGCTAGCCGTTGGTTCCATCAGCATCAATCCGTTCACCCTGGCGGTCGAAGTCAGCGAGCTGAGTTTGAGCGAACGGGACCATGCGGCGCCCTTCATCTCCTGGAAACTGTTGCGGGTTGCCCTGAGTCCGCGGTCGATCCTGAAGTGGGCGCCGATCATTCGTGAGCTGCGTCTCGACAGCCCGGCTGTCCACCTCGAGCGGTTGACCGCCGAAACCTTCAATTTCAGCGACCTGATCCCCGCCCGGGACAAAAATGCTGCCGCAGAACCGGCCGGCGAACCGGCACGTTTCGCAATCAGCAACCTGGCGATCATCGACGGCCGCATCGACCTCATCGACAGCAGTCTGGCCACCCAGGTGCATCACACCATCAGCGACCTGCAGCTGGTTCTGCCAATGATCGGCAACCTCCCCTACCTGGTCGAGGAACCGGCTCAGCCTCTCTTCAGGGCCGTGGTCAACGGCTCTCCGATCAACCTCGAAGGGAAGCTCAAGCCCTTCAGCACCACGCAGGAGATGAACTTCAACCTGAATCTTTCCAACATCGACCTGCCCTTCTACCTCGGATATGTGCCGTTCGAACTGCCGGTCGAGGTGCGCAACGGCGGGCTCAGCATCGACCTCGACATCCTCTACCGGGTCTCCGCCGAGTCGGGCGGCGAACTGGAACTGAGCGGACGTCTCAACCTGACTTCGCTCAACATCTGGGACCGGCTCGATGAACAGCTCTTCTTCCTGCCGCTGATGCAGGTCGAGATCGCCCCCTCGCAGCTGCTGCAGCGGCAACTCCACCTCGCCTCGGTGCATGTCTATAACCTCGAAGTCCAGCTGAAGAGAGACCAGCATGGAGCGTGGAACCACGCCCGCATGGCAGAGGTATCGCCAGGGCAGGAAACCGCCCCGGAAGAGCAACCGCCGGCAGCGCCCTTCAAGCTCCTGGTCGACAGCTTCAAACTTCGCGATGGAGCCGTCTTTTTCGAGGACAGCCTCCCCGCCGGGGGGTTCAGTGCAGCAGCCAGGGATATCAACCTCGACGTCAGAAACTTCGCTCTCGACGCCGACAACGGCATCCCCTTCGAGCTCGCACTGGCGACCGACCGGGACGAGAATGTTGCGGTCAACGGCCACTTCCTGCTCAACCCCTTTTCCCTGGACCTCAAAGCCGTACTGGGCAACATCGAGGCCGGGGCCTATGAACCCTACTATCGCGAAACCTACTCCGGGCCTCTCGGCGGGAAACTTGGTCTCGAGTTGAACCTGGCGGTCAGCCCCGGCCAGCGCCTGCTGATCAGCGAAGGACACCTGCAATGGCGAGAGGCCTCCATGGCGTTCAATGAGCAGGAGGGGGTCAAGGTTGACCTGATCGAAATGGGCCAGCTGTCTTTCGACCTGGACAGGAATCGGCTCGAAGTCGGCTCGTTTCTCTACCAGAACGGTCGGGTCAATTTCTCTCGCAGTCATGAGGGGCACTGGTCCTTCCTCTCACAGAATTTCCCGGTTCTGACCAAGTTGACGGAGGCCCCGGAGGAAAAAACCACACCAGAGCGAACAGAACAGGGCCCGGTGTTCAGCTACCGGATCGGCGAGCTCTCCATGATCAACGGCACATTCGAAGTCAGCGACTTTCTGCCGTCGACCCCGACCAAGCTGGAGGCCCGCGATTTCAACCTGACCTTCCACAACCTTGCGGCTCCGGAGAAGGTCGAGAGTCCCTTCACCCTCTCGACCACTTTCCAGAGCAAGGGGCGGATCGAAATCAGCGGCAACGCCTCGCTCGCCGATCAGTCGATCAGCCTGGCTGGTCGCCTCAAACAGATTCCACTCGCCACTTTCGCACCCTACCTTGCCGAGCAGGCCAGCCTGGCCCTCGTCGACGGCTTGCTCGATGCACAGTTGAACAGCACCGTGGAGGCAGGCACCGGACCCTTGAAAATTACCTTTGCCGGCGATGTCGGCGTCAGCCGCTTCCACCTGCTCGACGCCCTCCACCGCGAAGACCTGATGAAATGGGACAGCCTGCAACTGGCCGGCATCGACGCTCAGCTGGCCCCCCTGACTTTAGCGGTCCAGTCGATCACTCTCAGTGCCTACTTCGCCAAGGTCCTGATCGATGAAGAGGCTCGGCTCAACCTGGTGGAAGCGTTTCGCAAGCCGGGCGCCGCTCCAGGCGCTGAGACCGCGGAGCCTGCAGCAGAGAAGACCCCGGCAACCGCCCCGGCTGAAGACGCCACACAGGCCGCGGCAACTCCCGACATCCGCATCGAGACCGTCACCCTGCAGGGCGGCCAGGTCGACTTTACCGATCGCAGCCTCCCCCGCCCCTTTCACGCCGATATGCGCGAACTGGGCGGAAGCATCAAAGGGCTCTCTTCGGCAGCGGAGACGCGGGCCTCGGTCGACCTGCGCGGCAGCCTGCGCAACCAGTCTCCCCTGTCGATCAGCGGCTCGGTCAACCCGCTGGCCGAAAGGCTCTTCCTCGATCTCAAGCTGAGCTTCAATGACATTGAACTGAGCCCGCTCTCCCCTTATTCCGGCACCTATGTGGGCTATTTGATCAAGAAGGGCAAGCTCAACCTCGCCCTTGAATATTTTCTCGAAGACGGCAAGCTCAAGGCGAACAACCAGGTATTTCTCGACCAGTTCACCTTCGGCGACAAGGTCGAGAGCGACAAGGCGACCACCTTGCCGGTCAAGCTGGCGGTCGCCCTGCTCAAGGACAGCAAGGGCGAAATCCATATGGATATCCCCGTCTCCGGCAGCCTCGACGACCCTCAGTTCAGCATCACCGGAGTGGTCTGGACCATCATCAGGAACCTGATAGTCAAGGCCGCAACCTCGCCATTTGCCTTGCTCGGCGCCCTGGCCGGCGGTGGCGACCAGGACTTCAGCAGTGTCAGCTTCGACTACGGCTCATCCCGCCTCGGGCCGGACCAAAAGGACAAGCTGCAGCACATGGCGCAGGCCCTGGCCGAGCGCCCCGGGCTTGAGATTGAAGTCAGCGGTTTCATTGATCCTGAACAGGACGTCGAAGGCTATCGCAGTCAGCAGCTCAGTACTGAGGTCAAGCGGCTCAAGTACCTCGACCTGGTCAAGGCCGGGGAGCTCCCCGAGGGGACCAGCGAAGAGGACGTGACCGTGCCTGACGAAGAGTATGCCGACTACCTCTGGGAGGTCTACCGCGAAGCCGACTTCCCCAAACCGCGCAACTTCATCGGCATAACCAGAAAACTGCCGGTACCGGAAATGGAGAAACTGATCTACACCAACACCTCGGTGACCGGCAACGACCTCGCCGAGCTCGCCCAGGCAAGGGCTATAGCCGTTCAGAACTTCCTGATCGAACAAGGAAAACTCGCCCAGGAAAGGATCTTTCTGCAGGAGACCGATATCACGTCAGTACCGGACAAGGAGACCACCAGCCGTGCGCGGGTCGAATTCGGCGTGGCCGTCCACTGAACAAAAATCAGAGGAGAGAACCATGGCTGAGGCACTCCTGATTATCGATATGCTCAATGATTTCGTGCAGCCGGGAGCCCCCCTGGAGGTTCCGGAAACCCGCTCGATCATCAAGGCGATCCAGAAGCGCGTCGCTGCAGCCAGGGCCGCTCAGCGTCCCGTCATCTATATCTGCGACGCCCACACGCCCGACGACCCGGAATTTTCCCGCATGGGCTGGCCGCCGCATGCCGTGCGCGGCACCGCCGGAGCGCAGGTCATCTCTGAACTGGCTCCCGGGGAGACGGACCCGGTGATCGAAAAAACCGGTTATTCAGGATTTCACCAGACCGGATTGGAAGGTTTGCTGCAAAGCCTCAAAATCGACCACCTGACACTGACCGGCTGCGTCACCAACATCTGCGTCCTCTACACCGCCTACGATGCGGTCATCCGCGGCTACGATGTCAGCGTACCACGCGACTGCGTCGCCAACCTCGCCGCCGACGACGGCGCTTTCGCCCTGAAACAGATGTCGGAAGTCCTCGGGGTAAAAGTTGAGTGATTTAGGGGTCAGGTCTACACATTTCACATTTTTTGCACAAAGTGCATTTTTTGTGAAATGTGTAGACCTGACCCCTAATACGCAGCATTCTTGTCGGGAATCACTCCAGGTGTGTTGTCAACTGCTCCTTGAGCTTGAGCAGCCGTTCGCTGATACCGACTTTGTAGATGTGCGGATTGACCAGGCGCAGGCTGCCATCGGGCATTCTCTGCAGTTGGTCGGCGCAGTAGTCCGCCATAGCCTCAAGGGACGGGGCCGGGTGCAGAATCCTGCCTTGCTCCATGACCACCGCACGACAATCGACAATGCTGCAGTTTAAGGGGATTGCTTTGTGCCGCTGTGAATTGGCCGGATCGTAAGCGACCTGGCCGGGGGAGAAAGCTTCGCCGGTGCCCTCCCTGAGATCGAGGACATCCATGACGAAGTGGTTATTGTCGTCGATCACCCGCAGCACCCGCTTGCAGCCTGGCAGAGTGCTCTTGGCCGGGTCGCTGGTCACTTTCATGCGCGGCTGGCCGGCATATTCCACCAGCTTGTAGACACCGCCAAGGGCGCCGCCGCCCGGGCCGGCACAGGTCGCCAGGCGCGTTCCGACTCCGTAGATATCGATGCGGCCCCCCTCGTTGCGAATCGAATCGATGACATGCTCATCAAGCTCATTCGAGGCGACGATCCTGACGTCGGCAAAGCCGGCATCATCAAACATCCGGCGCGCCTCGCGACTGAGATAGGCCAGGTCACCGGAATCCAGACGAATGCCCAGCAATTCGTGCCCGGCCGCGCGCAGTTCCCGGGCTACGGTGAGGCTGTTTGGCAGGCCGCTGGTCAGGGTATCGTAAGTATCAACCAGCAGCACACTGCTGTCGGGGAAACACTCCGCGTAGGCGCGAAAGGCACTCAGTTCATCGGGGAACGCCATGACCCAGCTATGCGCGTGGGTCCCCTTAACCGGCAGGTCGAAACGGCGTCCGGCCAGAACGTTGCTGGTGGAACGAACACCGCCGACCGCTGCTGCCCGGGCAACGCTCAGGCCGCCGTCGGGCCCCTGGGCCCGCCGCAGGCCGAACTCGATGACCTGGCCGCCTCTGGCGGCCAGGGTCAGGCGGGCCGCCTTGGTGGCCACCAGCGTCTGGAAATTGATGATATTGAGCAGGGTCGTTTCCACGAATTGGGCCTCGGCCAGCGTGCCCTCGACGGACAGCAAGGGTTCGCCCGGGAAGACCACTTCTCCCTCGCGCGGTGCCGTGACGCGCCCGTGGAACCGAAACTCCTTGAGAAAATCCAGGAACTCCCTTGAGAACAGGCCGAGGCCTGCCAAGTAGCGCAAATCCGCGTCGGTGAACGCCAGGTTCGACAGGTACTCGAGTGCCGGCTGCAACCCGGCAAAGACCGCATAGCTCCCATGGTAGGGTGCTTCGCGAAAGTACAAGTCGAAGGCGGCCGGCTGCTGGTGCATCCCTTCACGCAGGTATCCAGCCAGCATGGTCAATTCATAGAGGTCGGTCATGAGTGCCTGATGCATGGGGTTTCCTTTCCAAACGGTCTCAGCCGCTGCGCCTGAGACTTACCTCCCGAAAAGACCAAAATCCTTATAGAGCAATGTTATCGTGAAATTAGGTGATTGAAACCCTGTTCATCCTTACTTTTTTGCGCTATCCTAGACCTCGACCTGTCATTTTGTCGAGGAGAGCTTATCACCATGTCCCGTCTCTTTTTTTTCATCCTGATCGCCGGCCTGGTCTACCTCAACTACACAGTACCGAAAATTGAAGATCACAAGGCCTTCCTGCTCACCAAGTTGCAACAGGAATACCCCCTCCCGGTGGAGATGCAGGAAAAGATCTGGAAGGATATCGATTATTCAAATTTCCTGGTCTGCTCTTTCATGAAGACCAAGGCGGACAGCAAGATGATTTCTTCCGGCTACCTGAAGAAGGTCAAGCTGATCAACACCAGATGGGTGGACGAAACCAAGGCCACCTTGCAGAAACAGCTCAGCAGCTATTAGTCGACGGCGCTGCCCCCGGCGAGGCAGCGGGCAGATCAGAACCGTTCGAAACCACCGCTAACTGACTGTCAGGAACTGACGAGAGACAAAGCCCTGTAATCGTGGCAAAACTTGACATCCTCTTCTCCACCCTAAAAAAACTCGACTGGCGCATGCTGACGCGCCCGGTCATCCTCAGCGTGCTGGTCGGTCTGGTCACCGGAAGCGCCGCGGTGCTTTTTTACTTCGCCACCAACAGCGTCGAGCACCTGTTCCTGAGCAATCTGGCCGGCTACCATCCGCCAGGCGAGGGGACCGGGGCGATCCTGGCCATGGGCGACCGGATGATCGACAGCCTGTCCATGGATCATCGCTGGTTCCTCTTCCTGGTGCCGGTCATCGGCGGACTGGTTTCGGGTTTCCTGGTCTTCAAATTCGCTCCCGAAGCAGAGGGCCATGGCACGGATGCGGCGATTGACGCTTTTCACAACAAAGGTGGCATCATCAGGGGGCGGGTACCGATCATCAAGGGGCTCGCCTCCATTGCAACGATCGGCACTGGCGGTTCGGCCGGTCGCGAGGGGCCAATTGCTCAGATCGGCGCCGGTTTCGGCTCCTTTATCGCCACCCGGCTGAAGCTGACCTCCACGGACCGGAGGATCCTGTTGCTGGCAGGCATGGCCGGCGGCATCGGCGCCACCTTCCGCTCCCCGCTTGGCGGCGCCCTGTTTGCGGTCGAAGTGCTCTACAAGAACCCGGAATTCGAGCACGAAGGCTTGATTCCGGCGATCATCTCTTCCATTACCGCATTCTCCCTCTTTGGTGCCACCACCGGCTGGAAGCCGTTGCTGGCCACCCCGCATTTCAGCTTCGAGCACCCCCGGGAGCTCATCCTCTTCCTGCTGCTCGGCATCGTCTGTGCGCTCTTCGGCAAACTGTACGTAAAATGTTTCTATGGCATCCAGCACAAGTTCAAGGCGTGGGATTTCCCGGTCATGCTCAAACCTGCCGTCGGCGGCTTCCTGCTGGGCCTGCTGGCGATGGTCGTGCCCCAGGTGCTCGGGTCCGGCTACGGCATGGTGCAGGCGGCCCTTTACGGCAAGGTCGCGCTGTGGATCATGCTGGTCGTTGCCCTGGCCAAGATTATCGCCACCAGCCTGACTATTTCCTCGGGCGGCTCCGGAGGCGTCTTTGCTCCAAGCCTGGTGATCGGGGCCATGCTCGGCGGCGCTTTCGGCGCCTCGGCACAGGCCCTCTTCCCGACCATGGTCCACGACCCGCGGGCCTACGTGCTGATCGGCATGGCCGGCTTTTTCGCCGGGGTCTCCAACACGCCGATCGCCACCCTGATCATGGTCAGCGAACTGACCGGGAACTACGGTCTGCTGGCGCCCCTGATGCTGGTCTGCACTGTGGCCATGATCGTCTACCCGCGCAATTCGATTTACCAGAAACAGGTGAAGAGCCGCATTGATTCACCGGTTCACCTCGGTGAGTTCATCGTCGATGTCCTGGAAGGGATCCGCGTCACCGACCTGCATGAGCATGGTCGCAAGCCAACCCTGATCGCCGAGGGACTGCCCCTGCCGGAGATTCTCGAAAAGATTGCCAATGCCGATGGAGCATACTACCCCGTGGTCGACGACCAGATGCGCATGACCGGTATCTTCTCGGTTAACGACATCCGCCGCATCCTGGCCGAGGAACTCCCCCCCAGCCTGGTCCTGGCCAGGGATATCGCCGTGTCCCGGGTCATCACAACCAGCCCGGACGAGTCCCTGACGGAAGTCATGCGCAAGCTTTCCAGCCGCGGGTTGGAAGAAATTCCAGTGGTCGCCGACGAGGACCCCCACCATGTGCTGTTCATGCTGACCCGCCGCGCCGTGCTGGCCCGCTACGCCCTGGAGATGGAGAAAAAGAAAGAGCACTACTCTACGGATTGATGCCGGGCGATTGACTCGGGCAAAGGGCTCCTGAGATACTGAACGACACAAACTTCCACGGGAGGATGACTGAAGATCATGCCGCCGACCTATCCCTTTACCGCCATTCTCGGCCAGGAGGCGATGCAGACTGCGCTGCTGCTCAGTGCGGTCGATCCGGCGATCGGCGGGGTCCTGATCCGCGGCCAGAAGGGAACTGCCAAATCGACCGCGGCGAGGGCCCTGGCGACGCTGCTGCCGGAAGTGGCCATCGTCTCAGGGTGTTCCTTCCACTGCGACCCCGATCGCCCTGAAGAGCTGCATAACGCCTGTCGGGCCAGGCAGGACGCGGGGGAAGTTCTGCCGCGGACCTCTCTGGAGACCCCTTTTGTCGACCTGCCCCTCTCGGCCACGGAAGATCGCCTGGTCGGCACCCTGCACCTGGAGCACACCCTGCAGAGCGGCCAAAGGCAGTTCGAGCCGGGTCTGCTCGCAGCCGCCCATCGCGGCATCCTCTATGTCGACGAAGTCAACCTGCTGCCCGATCACCTGGTCGACATGCTGCTCGACACGGCCGCTTCCGGCCGTAACCAGGTCGAGCGGGAAGGCTTGCAATTCAGCCACCCGGCACGCTTCATCCTGATCGGCACCATGAACCCCGAAGAAGGTGAACTGCGTCCCCAGTTCCTCGATCGCTTTGGACTTTGCGTCACGATTTCCGGGCTTGACGATGTGGAACTGAGGCGACGCATCGTCGAACAGCGCCTGGCTTATGACCGCGACCCGAGGGCTTTCCGCGAGGCCTGCCAGGACCGGGAAGAAGCGCTGCGGCAGCAGCTTATAGCCGCGAGAGAGCGGCTCGATGGGGTGGCCATCCCTGTCGAGGTCATCGATCGCGCGGTCAACATCGCGACTGCGGTCAGGGCCCAGGGACACAGGGCAGAGTTGGCCCTGGTGAGGGCGGCCAGGGCCTTGGCAGCCCTGCTTGACCGTGACAGCACCACCCTGGACGATCTCGCCGAAATAGCCGGCTTCGCCCTGGCACATCGCTGTCCCGGGACTGCGATCCTCTCGCAGGCCGAGATCGACGGCAAGCTTGCCGGGTTGCTGAAGGAGCAATGCACGCTTGAGGCGGCCGCGCCCGGAGCTTCCGGTACGGCCGACCAGGGTAATCTGCAGGAGCTCGACAACCTGGACTTCCCAGGCGCTGCGGCGGCGGGCAGCAGTTTGTTCACATATCTAAAAAAAAAATTGCCGACCGCTACTACTGCGCCGAGGAATCCTTCGACCTGAGGACTGTCGACTGGCACCTTGCGCAGCTGTCCAGGCAGCAGCCGGGCAGACGCTCCAAGCTGGCAGGGAGTTCTGCCACCGGCAGGCGCATCGGCAGCCGGCCTTGGCAGCGGCGCGGGCCCTGCTCTCCCCTGGATCTCGGTAAAACAGTCAACGCCTCGATGCTGCGCCGGGCGCAAGCCGCCGCGACCGGACCAGACCGGCCGCTCGCGGCAGAAGATTTGCATCTGCAGGTTCGCTACCGGCCAGGGCGCCGGCTGGTGGTTTTCGTCATCGACACCTCGGACTCCATGGGTGACGGACCTACGGCGCGCATCACGGCAGCTCTCGGCGCCAGCCTGACGCTTGCGTCAAGAGCCTATTTGAACCGTGACCAGGTCTGCCTGATCACCTTTCGCGATCAAACCGCCCGGCTGGTTGTTTCGCCCACCGCGAGCGTCGCGCTGGTCAGACAGGAGATGCAGCACCTGCCCGTCGGCGGGGCCACGCCTCTAGCCGCCGGCTTGCAAAAAGCACGCGAGGTGATTCGCCAGGCCAGGCTGAAGGACCAGGGCGTGGCCCCCCTGCTCGTGCTGATCTCCGACGGCGAGGCAACGGTCCCCCTGGACCCCGGCGCCGAACCGAACGCCGAAGCCCTGGCCCTTGCAAAACGCATCTACCAGGAAAAGATTCCGGCGCTGCTCATCGACACCCTCGAGAGCCGGAAGCATAAGAACCTCATGCCGCAGTTGGCGCGGGCCCTCGGTGTCGAATGCCGGCACATTCATGACCTGCGCTCGGAGCAGGTATTGCACCTCATTGAACAATCAGGACCCACGCAATCGCCATGAAGTCCGCAGTCAGTTTACAGCTATCCAACATCGCTCAATGCCTCGCCGATCAGCGCCCGGCAATCCTTTCCCCCGTCGAGCGTGGACACGCCGCCGTCGCCATGCTCCTCAGGAACGGGGCATCTTCACCTGAAGTCCTCTTTATCGTGCGTGCCGAGCACGATCACGACCCATGGTCGGGAAATATCGGCTTCCCTGGCGGCCGACTCAACCCGGCCGGCGAAACACCGCAACAGGCGGCCGAGCGCGAGACGTTCGAAGAGCTGGCCCTTGATCTCAGCCAGAGCCGCTATCTCGGGCGTCTCGATGATCTTTACGGTGCGGTCATGCCTGTCCTGGTATCCTGCTTTGTCTATCAGATGCAGGAGCCGGTAAGCTTACAGCCGAATTACGAGGTTGCCAGGGCTTTCTGGTGCCCCCTGGAGAAACTCCTGGAACCTGGACGCCAGCAGTATCAAACCTTCTTTTATCGTGGTGCGGAACGAACCCATCCCGTGGTTGAACTGCTTGAGCCTCACGAGCCCCTCCTGTGGGGGATCACTTATCGGCTGATCCGGAATTTTTTCACCACCTGCAATCGCGATTTCGGTCTGCCGGACGCAACCTTCGAGACACGCTGCTGAGAATTAGTTGCCTGGCTGTCATTCTGCGTTAAACTGCCAGGCATATCCTTGTATCCTGCCCTTGCCCGGCAGGACATGTCATGGAAAGAGAAGACCAATGCACCGTCGCTTCCGCAGGATTCCGTTTGCAGCCCAGGTCACGCTGAGCACTGGCCAGGATGTCTGGTCTGCAGAATTACTCGAGATCGCACTGAAAGGTGCTATGGTCGGCACTGAAGCCCCCCTGCCCCTCGATATCGGCAGCCGATGCAACCTCAGCATAATCCTGCCGGGAACCACCATCTCACTCGATTTCCAGGCCGAACTCAAGCATTGCGAAGAGAACCATTACGGCTTCAAATTCATCAGTGAAGACCTGGGCACCCTCACCCATTTGCGCAAGCTTCTCGAACTCAATACCGGGGACGCCGAAACGACCCGCAACGAACTGTCCGCCTGGTTGAGCGACTGAACCACCGGGGCCGGTCAGCCCTCAATGGACGGCCTGACCGAGCATTTATGGTCCTCCCTGCAGACCTGTTCAGAGGAAAAAAAACAAGACCTGTTCCTTAAAATATGTTATGAATGTGCCCGGTTAAATTTTGAGCAGAAACCGAGTCATCAGAGGAGGCTTAAAATCATGGGAATCATTGACGTGCAAAAAGCGATCAAGGACTCCATCCAGACCGAAAAAGACGCCATGGATTACTACAAGTACGGCGCCGAGCGCATGGCGGAGGACAAAGCACGCCAGACGTTTGAGATCCTTGCCCGCGAAGAATATCAACACGCCGAATCCTTCTACAGGATCTATCCCGGAGATGATATCCCTTCCTTCCATGAATTCATGAGTGCCCCGCCGAACACCAGTTCAACCTGGTGGAAGAACCTGCAGAGCCTTTTGGTGCAGGACTTTGACGAGCGCAAGGCCCTGGAATTGGCGATCGAACAGGAAGAGGCCCTGGAGAAGAGCCTTCGCGACATGGCCGCGAGGATTGACGACCCCGATATCGCCCGGGTCTACCTTGCCAACGCCACTTCGACTCACAACCACCTGGAACTGGTTGAGGAAGACTACAGGGCCATGTTCGGCATGGGCCGGTAAGTTGGCCAGTCAGATCAAACAGCAAAGGCCGCTCTCAGATGAGAGCGGCCTTTTTTATGGCGCTGTCCGGGACGGGCGGGGCCCGCCCTTTCCGTGGCCGGTTAGTTGAACATCTTGGCGCCCAGGTAGGCGAGGGCCGGCCAGGCGATCAGGACGGCCGAGACGAAGGCGAACACGCCGAGCAGG